>CAXMRH010000231.1:0-3381 GCA_964196045.1 uncultured Chthoniobacterales bacterium
TGCGCCATCGGACAACTCGACGATCCGCCGCTGCCCATCAGGGAAGTCGAGCTTGCCGCCACGAAGAGGATCAGGATTCTTCCGCCACCGAGAGATCAGTTGATGTCCAGCGACGCCGCCAGCGACCAAAGCCGACACGCCGATTGAAGGAATCGCCACCCTCTTCCTGACCATATGCTCGAGTCTGCTCCGTCTAGGTCTCGGTTACGTCGATTTCGGTGGCTTTGATGGATGCCCAGACCGGAGTGCCACGTCTGAGCTCGAGCGAGTTCACGGCTCCTGGGGTCAGGTCTGCTGCGAGTCGAAGCGGGTCTCCGAGATATACACGACTCGTGTCGCCGAGCGGTTCGATCGCCGAGACTGCCGTCAACCAGGTATTTCGTGGCGAGCCGTGGGGCTCGGTCGGATGAAGCGCAATCGCGGACGGAGCGATCGAGACCAGAGCCCGCCCTCGAACCGACATGTCGGACGTCTGCAGGGACTGGTCGCTCCCATCGACGTCGAGAATTCCGTCGCTGCACGATGCATAGAGAAGGTTCCGACCCGATAACGCAGCGACGTAGGGCGTTTCGGGGTGACGTCTGATCTCATCGGGGGTTCCGGACTGCGTAACACGGCCCTGCTCGATCACGACGATGCGATCGGCGAGCAGGAACGCGTCGGTTGGATCGTGGGTAATCAGCAGTCTCGGCCCGGAGTAACTCTCGACGTGACGAGCCAGCTGTTGGCGAAGCCGATTCCTGACGTCGACATCGAGCGCGGCCAGCGGCTCGTCCAGCAGCAGAAGCTCTGGTTCGCCTGCCAGTGCGCGAGCCAGAGCGACGCGCTGCGCCTGACCGCCCGACAGCGTCATCGGCATCCGTTCGGCGACCTCGGACAGTTCGAATCTGGTTGCAAGATCCTGCGCCGCCGAGCGTGCTGCCACTTTGCTAGCGCCAGAACTACGCGGGCCAAACGCGATGTTGTCGAGGACGTCGAGGTGATCGAACAACAAGTAGTCCTGAAACACGACGCCAACTCGTCGCTGCTCTGGATGTACGAAGATGCCCTCCGCAGGGGCATCGACGACTCGGCCACCGATCGAGATCTGCCCGGTGTCGATCGCCAGCAAACCCGACAGAGCCTCGACGATCGTCGATTTGCCAGCACCGTTCGGTCCAAGCAGTGCGGTCGTCGTCCCAGGTTCGAGCTCGAGGCCGATTGTGACCTCGAACGATTCGGAGCGCCGGAGAGAAAAATGTGCACTTGTCATCATGTGCGTGACCACCAGCGATCTCGGAGTGCGAGGAGTACCACGAAGGAGACGACGACCAGAACGAGACTCATCGCGACTGCAGCGTCACGATCTGACTCTAGGGCCACAAACACGGCCAACGGAAGCGTCTGTGTTCGACCTTGGAGATTTCCTGCGAACGTGATCGTTGCTCCGAACTCACCGAGAGCGCGGGCCCACGCCAGAACCACGCCTGCCCGTACCGATGGGGCGATCATTGGGAGTGTCACTCGTCGAAACACGGTCCATTGGCTTGCGCCCAGACTGGCAGCTGCCGCTTCATGACGCCCGTCGAGCGACCGCAACGCGCCTTCGACGGTCACCACCAAGAAAGGCATCGCCACAAAGGTGTTCGCAATGATCACACCCCATATCGAGAAGGGCAGGACAAATCCTGTTGCACCTTCGACAGCTCCACCGACGACTCCTCGGCGGCCGAAGGCAAATAGCAGTGCAGCTCCACCGACAACCGGGGGCAACACCATCGGGAGGGTCACCAGCGCTCGAAGCGCGTTCCGACCGACGAATTCGATTCGGGTGAGCAGCCATGCCAGCGGTACGCCGAGCAGGACTGACAGGGCTGCAGCGGCCAACGACGTCAGCAGCGAGACTCGTAGGGCGTCGAGCACGATGTCCGAGCCAACGATTTCGGGCATCCGACCCCATGGTGCTCGGGTCAACAAGCCGATGAGCGGCACGATGAACAACGCCGAGGCGACGAGAGCACCGATCAACAGTCCGGCCGGTGACCGGCGGCGAGTGCGTGAAGTGTCGCTCACGGCGTCCCGAACCCCGCATTTAGGAACAGTCGTTGGGCTCGCTCCGAGGTCAAGAAGTTCAGGAAGGCTTCGGCGGCCTCGCTTCGTTCGCTGGCTTCGCCAGTGTCAGCAAGGATCACTGCGAGGTATGACGACCGCCCTCCACTCCCGGGGTCGAGACCCACACCAACAGCCTCCTCGGAGGCGAGAACGTCGGTGCGGTAGACCAGAGCTGCATCGAGTTCACCGAGCTCCACCTTCGAAAGGAGGGCGCGGACATTCGGCTCATACGTATCCACTGAGGGTTGGACTCCGGCAGCGTCAAGAACCTGTGATGCCAATTCACCGCATGGCACTCCTTTGGCGCACAACCCGATAGCCAAGGATGTGTCGGAGAGATCGGCGAGACCGCGGACGTCCGCGTCGTTGTCGGTAGGTACGGCGATCTCCATCGTATTCTCGGCGATGGCGACGGGTTCGCGAGCAAGATTGTCTGCCTCGATGAGCTCTGTCATGACCGGTCGGTTCGCCGAGATAAATACGTCCGCGTCCGCTCCGTCCAGGATCTGCTCACGCAACGCACTACTTCCAGCAAAGTTGAAGTTCACCTGCATGCCGTCCTCTTCGAATGCGGAACCCACCTGCGCCAGTACGTCGGTGAGCGACGAGGCCGCGAAGACACGAACTGAGCCTGCCTCGGCTGAGTTTTCAGCACGTGAACAACCGATGACGGCAAGCGCGAAGACGCAGACCACGGCGGCGAGGCGAAACATTCCACCAAGGTTCGCTCAGATTCCTCAGGTAAGCACATCGGGCGGTGGTCACACGGCTGTGACCCAAACAACACACAAACTCACACAACCCGAGATATAAGCCTCCTACCATTCAACTGCGCCCTGTTCTGACCGTTGGCGTATTACGCCACGTCACAAAGGGTTCCATGTCAATCTCCCATTCACTTCAGCCGCGCGCCATGTCGCTGCGCAACCACTTCGACTCCGGCGGCAGTGGCGGCAACAGCTGGTTGACGAATACCCGGGTGAACCTCGTCTCCGGCCTCGTTGTTGCGCTCGCGTTGATTCCCGAGGCGATCTCCTTCTCGATCATTGCTGGGGTCGATCCGAAGGTGGGGCTCTACGCGTCATTCTCGATCGCGATCCTGATCTCGTTCACGGGCGGCCGCCCAGGAATGATCTCGGCCGCGACTGGAGCGATGGCCCTAGTGATCGTCTCGCTCGTAGCCGACTATGGCATCGGTCATCTGTTCGCCGCCACGATTCTCGCCGGCATCATCCAAGTTGCCCTCGGCTACCTGGGCGTGGGCGAGCTCATGCGGTTCGTGCCTCGCAC
>CAXMRH010000232.1:0-4824 GCA_964196045.1 uncultured Chthoniobacterales bacterium
CCGGCCCAGTGGCGCAATCGCAGCCGCGAAATCGTCGCGGCCGAGCTGCGTCCCATGCGACGCGCCAGCGGCACGCGAGATGTTCTCGTCCATGAGCGTCCCGCCAAGGTCGTTCACACCGGCGTGGAGAAGCTGCGTGACACCTTCGAGCCCGATCTTTGGCCACGATGCCTGGATGTTGTCAATCCAGCCGTGGTAAGCGATGCGAGCAACACTGTGCATCAGCAACGTTTCGCGGAACGTCGGGCCACGGCGCGAGCGGCGACGCAGGTAGATCGGCGAGGCCATGTGCACGAAGGGGAGCGTGACGAATTCGGTGAATCCACCCGTCTCCTTCTGCAGCTCACGCGTGCGCACGAGGTGACGCGCCCAGTGCACGGGTTGTTCCACTGCGCCGAACATGATCGTGACGTTCGACGAGAGGCCGACTCGGTGGGCGAGACGGTGCGCTTCGAGCCACTCCTCGGTGTTGACCTTGTCTGGGCAGAGAATCGCGCGCACCTCGTCATCAAGGATTTCCGCTGCCGTACCCGGCAGTGACCGAAGCCCTGCATCGCGAAGTCGAGCCAGGTAACTCTCGAGTGGTTCCTCGAGTCGCCTGGCGCCTTCGGTCACCTCGAGGGCAGTGAACCCGTGAATGTGGATATCGGGTACGGCTTGATGGACCGCGGCGATGACGTCGATGTAGTAGTCACCATCGAAGTCCGGGTGGATACCGCCCTGCAGGCAGACTTCCGTCGCTCCGATGTCTGCCGCTTCGGCGACACGTTCGGCGATGTCGTCCAGTGTGAGCAGGTACGGGGCCCCTCGCAGATTGAGGGACAGGGGACCTTTCGAGAACCCGCAGAATTGGCACTTGAACGTGCAGACGTTGGTGTAATTGATGTTGCGGTTTGCCACGTACGTGACAACATCGCCATTCACTTCTTCTCGAAGCTCGTCGGCAAGGTTTGCCACTGCAGCAACCTCGTGACCGCGAGCACTGAACAGGGCCGCAATCTCGTCGACGCCAACTTCCTCGCCGCGGCGAGCACCGTCGAGAATCTCACCGATTCGACCTCCAGCGGAGCCGTGCGCCGGCAGTAGCTGCATGGGAAGCGTGTAGGCCCCCGAATACCACGCGGTCGAACGGTCGCCGATCAAGACAACTTCGGCTCCATCGGTCACTTTGGCGTCTTCCATGGTCCGTTCAGGGATGACGGCGCCGGGGTCGTCGCGGCCCATGCCTTCGTCGTCGCTGCGGTCCATTACGGCGAAATGTAGCGCTGGGTCGATCCATTTCGCGGGGGAGTGGACGAACTCGGGATGCGCGGTCAGCCTGGGGGCGAGCGTGAAGCCGAGTGTGCGTAGTGCGCCGCCGATCGCGTCCAGTTGAGGCCAGGGCCGCTCCGGGTTCACGTGATCGATAGTGACAGGTGAAATCCCACCGAGGTCATCGATTCCGGCATCGACGAGCGACACGACGTCTTCGGTCAGGTTCGGTGGTGCCTGCACATGCACGTCGGGAGGAAGGATGATTCGAGCGAGGGCGATCGCATCCAAGTGGACGTCGGTTGGGCATGAGGGGTCGCGATGCATTCGCGTGCCGGACTTCGGAAGGAAGTTCTGGACGATGACCTCTTGGACCTGGCCGTGCCGAGTGTGGCTCCGAGCGATCGCTTGAAGCGCGGCAATTCGGTCGTCTCGGTTTTCGCCGATGCCCACGAGAATGCCAGTGGTGAAGGGGATAGCAAGCTCGCCGGCCGCTTCCAGCGTTGCCAGTCGGCGTTCGGGCGTTTTGTCCGGTGAGCCGGTATGGCACTCAAGATCGTCTCGCAGAGACTCGAGCATCATGCCTTGTGAAGGCGAGACACTACGCAACATCGACAGCTCGTCGGTGCCGAGCGCTCCGGCGTTGGCATGGGGTAGTAGGCCGGTTTCGGTGATGACGAGTTTGGCGGCTGCTCGCACGTAATCCACCGTCGAGGCGTATCCGTGCTCGTCGAGCCACTCTTGGGCGGCGGGGTATCGAAGCTCGGGACGTTCCCCAAGTGTGAACAGAGCTTCATGACATCCGGCCCGGGCGCCGCGGCGCGCGATCTTGAGCACTTCGGACAGTGCCATGTACGGTGACTCGACCCTGGCTGGAGGCTCGGCGAACGTGCAGTAACCGCAACGGTCTCTGCAGAGTTTCGTCAGCGGAATGAAGACCTTCGGTGAATACGTGATGCGCGTTCCCGTCGTGGCGTCGCGAATTCTGCGGGCTTCTTCGGCGAGCTCAGGTCCTTGCGGAAACGACGTCATACGGCGTCTGTCCTCTCTTCGGCTCGACGTATTTGATGTGCATCGAGGATCTCCTGACAGGTCGAGCAACGAGTGATGTTCTCGACCGTTCCGTTGCAATCGGCGTGAACGAGTGTCGTCGGGGTGGGCGTGTGCGGACGGTGCACATCGCCCCATTGCATGATTGAGATGAGCACCGGTGACAGGGCACGACCTGATTCGGTGAGTCGATACTCGAAACGAGTTGGCCGATCTTGATAGGCGACCTTTTCCAGCACGTTGTTGTCCACTAGGCGGCCCAGCCGGTCGGTAAGCAGGTTTGACGCGATTCCGAGATCGTCTCGGAGTTCTCCGAACCGGTGGAGCCCTCGAAACACGCCGCGCAGGATCAGAAGCGACCAGCGGTCGCCGATCACCTCAAGTGCCGCAGTAATTGAGTCGTTCTCATTTGCGGCGATCACGGCCGTACCATAACGCGAATAAGTTGCATTCTGCAACTGACTCGCTTGCAAAACGCAACGATGTTATGCGGTGAGCTCCGTCGCCTTCGCTGCGAGGCTCTCAAGAAGTGACGTGAAGCTCTTCTCGAAAGCCAATACACCTTCGTTTTCGAGTTGCACGGCGACGTCGTCGAGGTCGATGCCGAGAGCGGCGATGTCGGCGAGGACGGATCGAGCGTCGTCAACGCCGATGTCAAGGGAGCGCGCTACCGTGCCGTGGTCAAGAAAGCTGTTGAGCGTTGCATCCGGGATCGTGTTGACCGTGTTCGGACCGATCAACGTGTCGACGTACAACGTGTCTGGGTATGACGGATCCTTTGTACCGGTCGACGCCCAGAGGGGCCTCTGGGGCCGCGCTCCGCGCTCGACGAGAGCCTTCCAGCGCGGCCCGCTGAACGTTTCGACGAAGGCCGCGTACGCGAGCTTTCCGTTGGCCACAGCTGCCTGGCCTCGCAGCGCGAGTGCGGCCTCGGAACCAACCTCCTCCAGACGCTTGTTGACCTCGACATCGACGCGGCTGATGAAGAAGGAGGCAACGCTCGAGATTGCAGATAGATCACCTTCCGCGGCTTCGAGCCCGGAAAGGTAGGCCTCCATCACGTCTCGATATCGGTCGACAGAGAAGAGGAGTGTGACGTTGATGCTGCGTTTCTCCGCAATCATCTGACGAATCGCTGGAACGCCTTCGGCAGTCGCTGGGATCTTCACGTAAAGGTTTGGCTCGTCGATGTCATCCCAAAGCTGCCGAGCGGCAGCTTCGGTGCCCTCCTGATGTCGAGCAAGTCCCGGATCGACCTCGACCGATACGTACCCATCGAGCCCCTCGGACTCGTCGTACATCGGCCGTGTAAGGGCGAGGGCGTCTTCGATGTCGGTTATTACCAAGCCCCAGTAGCTCTCTTCGACCGACTTACCTTCGGCCAAGAGCGCGGCGAACTGCTCGGTGTAGTCGTCAGATCCTTCGATCGCCTTCTGAAAGATGCTCGGATTCGACGTAATTCCGCGGACTCCTTTGTCCAACCACTCTTGGAGTTCTCCACCATGAATCCAGCCACGTCGAAGGTTGTCGAGCCAGGGGCTCTGGCCCTGTTCCTCAAAGAGCGCGTGCAGGGTTGTTTCGGTCACGATGTCCTCGTTCAGTGCTTCGGTGGGTTCCACTCAACCTACTTGTCGCCGGTCTACTCGTGTCGCACCAAAAGGCGACGCTCAGAGAACGTCGCGAGCAGCCTCGAGAACCGCGTTCGACGTCATTCCGAGCTTCTCCATGACGAGATCGCCGGGAGCAGACGCACCGAACCGGTCGATTCCCAGATTGACGTCTGCATAACGCGACCAACCCATAGTCACACCGGCTTCGATGGACACGGAAGGCACACCGTCGAGGATGACGGAGTCTCGGTACTCGGGGTCTTGTCGTTCGAACACTTCCCAGCACGGCAGTGAGACAACCCTTGCCTTGATGCCCTCATTACGAAGTGCCGAAGCCGCGGCGATGCAATGCTGCACCTCTGAACCAGCACCCATGAGCAAGACGTCAGGTGCGCCATCGCTGTCTTCGAGTACGTATCCGCCACGCGAGACGGAACTTCGATCTTGCGTTCCGGCTAGGACGGGAAGATTCTGGCGGGAGAGAATCATTGCGGTCGGTCCGTTGGCAGCAACCCCTGCAGTCCATGCCGCCGTTGTCTCGTTTCCGTCGGCAGGCCGCCAGACATCGAGGTCCGGTATTGCGCGGAGGGCAGCGACCTGTTCGACAGGTTGATGGGTTGGTCCGTCCTCACCGACGCCGACGGAGTCATGAGTCCACGAGAAAACCATTGACAGTTTCGAGAGGGCCGCCATGCGAACTGCGCCACGCATGTAGTCGCTGAAGACGAGGAAGGTTCCCCCGACCGGAAACAGGCCGCCATGAGCGGCCATGCCGACCATCGCCGAACCCATACCGTGTTCACGGATTCCGAAGTAGATCTGGCGTCCCGAATTGTCGCCCTTGTTGAAGACGCCCATGTCCTTCAACACCGTTCCCGTGTTCCCGGTCAAGTCGGCGCCACCGCCCACCACC
>CAXMRH010000233.1:0-3150 GCA_964196045.1 uncultured Chthoniobacterales bacterium
CGACTTTACCAAGTCCATATGCGCCAACTCTACTGTCGCCACACCGTGTCGTGAGAACGTCAGTAGTGCGATTCGGTCAAATGGTGCTGACATCTCGTGCGCGGCCGCGTGCTGCAGCAACCACAGCTTTGGCTCCCTGTACGTTGCCCGACCGGTGCAAGATTTGAAGAATCGTTGAAAATTCAACGCAAAACCGTGTGGAGCTTAGGGGAATTGAACCCCTGACCTCTTCCATGCCATGGAAGCGCTCTACCAACTGAGCTAAAGCCCCGAATAACGAATCCGAAGGCTAGCAGGACGCGGTGGCGATGCGTCAGGGTGCTGCTGCGTACAGCTCGCCCGCGTACGTATAAGGCTGAGGCGCTACCTGCCGATGGGAGAAGCGGCCTACGCTTGATCGGTCCCTTGGAGATGGCGATGAACGTTGCACAACTCGAACGCCTTGCCCGAGAGCAGTTCGGTCTTGTGCCCATCGCGCCCATCCAAGAGATGTCCGCTGGCAACATCAAGCGCAGCGCAGTGGTCGAGACCGACGACGGGGCAGTGGTCCTGCAAGAGATGAACCACAGCATCTTCGTCGACCCGGTCGCGCTCATGAACAACACCGAGCAGATCATCGACCGGATGCTCGAGCACAACATGCCCGCACTCGCGTTCCTTCGAACGGTCGATGGTGCCTGGCTTGCCTCGCTCGACAATGTGCCGTGGCGCTGTTATCACTACGTCGACGGTGTGGCGACGCCCCTAATCGTGACCCCCGAAGACGCACAGTCGACGGCACGTGCCTTCGGTCGATTCGCGCACGCAATCGACGGGCTCGAGCTCGCAGAACACCTCACCGGCTATCACGACTTCGACCTTCGGGTCGCCAACTTGGAGTCCGTCATCGCTGCAGACGAGCTCACCCGAGCCTTTGACTGCACCGGAACGATTCAAGACCTGTTGTCGACGATCGATCGGCTCCGGTTGTCGTCTGGCTACGAGGCCTGGCGTCGAGTGCCCGTGCGCAACGCGCACAACGACGCCAAGGGTCCCAACTGCATCGTCGGACCCACTGGCGCTCGGACGATCATCGACCTCGACACAACCATGCCAGGAACCGTGCTTTCCGACATCGGCGAGATGGTCCGTTCGAGCACCCGCTCGCTCACGTCCGCGTCACCCGCCGAATACATGACTCAGATCGAGTCGGTCAACCGTGGTTTCCTCGCCGGATACGGAGCCGACCTCGGCGTCGACGAGCGTGAGGCCATGCTCTTGGCTGGCCCCCTCATGGCGGTCGAGAACGCAGCGCGCTTCCTGACCGATCATTTGTCGGGAGACAAGTACTACGGCGCGAGCTCCCCCAATCAGAATCTGGATCGAACCATCGCCCAGCTTCAGCTTGGCCGGGACCTCATCTCGGCCATCGAGTGGGCAACCACAGGCTGAAGTCTCACTTCAGGGTGACCGACTCGCAGAACACGCGCCCCTCGCGGACGGGCTCGATCGAGATCGAATAGAACTGTTCGTCGACGCCATCGATCGACGGCACGATGAAGGCATCGTCGGCTACCCGGTCGATAAGGTCCGGATCGACGAGGTTGCCGTTGTTCCACACGTGGACGTAGCTCGCATATGTGGACTTATCGCCGTCGACGACCGAGATCGAGACCGTCCGAGTGTCGTCGATTTGGTCGAGCTTGCAGTCGATCGCATCGGTGTCTCCGACGATCGGAATGTCGACACCTTTCACGTTGGCCCAGGCCGGCAGGTCGATGATGTCACCGGCTCCGAGCAAGGGGAGTAGGACCAGGAGCAAGGCCAACGCGCCAGCACCGAACAGCAGCACCTTCTTCTTCGTGTTCACAACGAGCTGCCAGCGGCCGTGGACAACAGATCGAGTGCCGTATCGGCCAATGTGGATACCTGTGCGGCCCAGTCGTCTGGGTCGAACCCGCCGTCCTCGCCCATTGCGCCAGCCCGGTAGCGGTCCACTACGCCGTCGAGGATGCAGGCGAGACGCCAGGTGGCGAATGCGTGGTAGTAGCCCACATCGCCCACGTGCGCTCCGATGGCGTCTTCATAGATCGCCAGTACCTCGTCGCGTTCGATGAACCCGTCGGCCAGAGTCGGAGGGTCCGAGAGTGCGATCGCAGCGTCACCAGGGCGGGACCAATACGTGAGCATCGCGCCAAGATCGGCCAGTGGATCCCCGAGCGTGGTGAGCTCCCAGTCGAGCACGGCAACAACTTGGCCGTCGTCATCGACCATCGTGTTGTCGAGTCGGTAGTCGCCGTGGACAAGCCGGGCCGGTCCCTGCTCGGGCATACGAGCCGAGAGCTCGGTAAAGGCGAGCTCGATCGACGAATCTGTCGGCGAGCCGGTGGCATCGACCTGGCCTTTCCACCTGCGCAACTGCCGGGCGATATATCCCTCGCGCTTCGCGAAGTCGCCCAACCCCACATCGTCGATGTCGACCTGGTGGATCTTCGCCAAGTTTTCGACGACAGAGACGCCCATGGCGCGCCTCGTGTCCAGGTCGAACTCTTCGGCGATCGTGTCGTTCCGGACGACGGTGCCCTCGACCCAATCCATCACGTAGAACGGGGCGCCGTTGACCTCGTCGTCCTCACACAGCCCGACCATCGTCGGGACGGGAACGTTCGTTGGTGCCAGCGCCGCCATCACGCGGTGTTCTCGGGCCATGTCGTGGGCAGTCGCGAGAACATTGCCGGTTGGAGGTCGACGTAGAGCCCAGGCACCGTCGCCGGCGTCGGTCACGCGGAACGTGAGATTCGACCGACCTCCCGTGATCTGATCGAACGACAGGGGAGGGGCGACCTCCCCGCCGTTATCCGAGACCCGCTCCGACAACCACTCGGTGACAGGTTCGATGTCGATACCTGCTGGTGTGTCGGCGCTCGTCATCGAATCTCCCTCCGTGCCCCAATGGTCGGACACCCCGGTCAGGTTATGGCATCGGCTGGTGACCGATACGCTCGGGTAGTCCATCCAATTCAGGAGTAAGACGAGCATGGCAGACGTCACCGATGCAACCTTCGAAACCGACGTTATCGAACGGTCCAAGACCGTCACGGTCGTCATCGATCTGTGGGCGGAATGGTGTGGGCCATGTAAGACGCTCACTCCGATCCTCGAGAAGGTGAT
>CAXMRH010000234.1:0-10275 GCA_964196045.1 uncultured Chthoniobacterales bacterium
GTGATGTTCAGGCCTTGACCCTCGACGAGGGTCGAGATGGGGTAGTAGTGCACCATCGGAGCGTGGTCGAGGAAGAGCGGCTGGCGTGGTCCAGGCACATTCGAGATCACCAAGTTGAAGGGCAGACTCAGCCGGCTCCCGAGTCGCATTCGGCTAGCGATCCTCGAGGCGCGGATCGCCAGAGCAGGAGGGGCCGCCTGACTGAGCTCGCTCAACAAGTCGGCTGGCATCATCTCGAACTGTTCCTTACCCCTCGCCATCGCCTCATGGACGCGTTGCAGCCTCCCGAGCGGGTCAGCCTCGTTCGTCGGGATGTCGGTGAAGATCGCCGACACGCGGTTGGTCCAGGGGTCCTCCTCTTCGCCGGTTCGTATAGAAACCGGGATCATCGACACGAGTGGCACTTCGGGGAGTTCACCCTTTTCGGATAGCCAGGTACGGAGAGCTCCAGCGCAGAGAGCCATGACGACGTCGTTGACCGTTGCACCTGTTGCCGTCTTCAGGGCCTTCACATCGGACAGAGGAACCGATCGGGCTTCGAATCGACGATGCGGGCCAATACTGCCGTTGAACGACGTGCGTGGCGCGCTCGTTATGGGAGCTTCGGGGGCGCCGTCGTGTTCTTCCACCGCCCACGAGCGCATGGTCTGGCCCGCCTGACCGGGGATCATTCGCCCCACGGCATCCAGCACCGATCGGACGCCATGGCTGCGGGACGATTCCGCGAGGTCCCGAATCAACCTGGTCTGGTAGCGGATCATCTTCGCCGGTTGCAGGGCGAGGCCTATCGCACCGCGCCGAAGGAGTTCATTCGAACTCGGCACTCGCTCCGCGGCCTTCAGTGGCACGTCCAGCTCTGGGCGTTCGGCTCCCGGTACGAGATCGGTGATCATCCCGAGAAGTTCGGCTCCGGCAGCGCCGTCGACCGTTGCGTGGTGCATCTTCGTGAACAGCGCGAAACGATCGTCCGGCAAACCATCGATCACGTACGACTCCCAAAGCGGCTTGTTGAGGTCGAGAGGGCGACTTGCGAGGCGAGCGACCTGAGTCTGCAACTGAGAGACGTCACCTGGCGGCGGCAGTCCGAGGTGCCGTACGTGAAAGTTCAGGTCGAAGTTCGGGTCGATCACCCAGTACGGCAGGTCGAGGTCAAGGGGATCCCTAACCAGCCGACGACGCAGCGGTTCGAGCACCCCGAGACGTGATTCGATGATGCGTCGATACGCGTCGTACGCGTTGTAGTCGGGCGTCGGCCGCTCGTAGATGGACACGCTCGAAACGTGCCCATAGGAGTACGGCGTCTCCATGTAGAGGAAGGTCGCATCGATCGCCGAGAGTTGCTTCATGTTCGCGGGCAACACTCGCCGAATTGGCGTCTCATTCCGCAGCCGTTGCTCGAAATCTGGCCCACTTGAGCGCGGTGTGGCCTACTCCGGAGTCACGTACGCGGCGGTCAGGCCTCCGTCGACGTTTAGATTTGCCCCCGTCACATAGGACGCCTCGTCGGAGGCGAGAAAGAGTGCGGCGTTGGCAATCTCCTCAGACTCGCCGAACCGGCCCATCGGAACGTGTACGAGTCGTCGATGTTTCTTGGCGTCCGTGTCGAGGAACGACATCAAGAGTTCAGTGCGCAGCGGTCCGGGCGAGACGGCGTTGACGCGGATGGCCTCGCGGGCGTGCACGACTGCGAGTTCCCGGGTGAGTGACAGGACTGCTCCCTTTGACGCGGTGTACGCGATCTGCGGTGTGGCAGCACCGACCGAAGCAACAAACGAAGCCGTGTTGATGATCGCTCCCCCACCTCGCCGACGGAGCGCAGGAATCGCGTATCTACAACCCAGGATGACACCCTTTACGTTGATGGCGAGAGTGCGATCGATGATCTCGTCGGGTGTCGAGACGGCGTCGTGGTCACCGTCGAGCATGACGCCAGCGTTGTTGAACATGATGTCGAGACCGCCGAACTCGGATTCGGCTCGCGCCACGACGGCCTCAACCTCGCTCGCATCGGTCACGTCCGCATGTCGGGCGAGTGCGCGGCCACCGTCCGATCGCACCAGCTCAGCTGTCTCCTCGTTGGCCTCATCGGCCACGTCAACACAGACCACCGCGGCGCCTTCTCTACCAAACCGCCGCGCAGACGCACGACCCACACCTCCACCGGCGCCCGTGATGACCGCCGTCTTTCCTACCAATCGACCCTGGAGATCCATGCGGATGTTCTACCTCAGGCATTCATCCGAGCGCGAGGCGGCTCCGCAGGATGTCGCGGACTTATGCAACACGCCGTTGCATAAGTAAAGGAGTTCTGCAACAGTGTGTTGCATGACCCTTCATGAAGAACCCGCTGCAGTAGTAGTTCCAGAGGGAGGGCACCCACGGCGCTGGCAAATCCTGGCGATTCTCAACTTGTCGCTCGTACTGATCATCGCCAGCGTGAGTTCGCTGAACCTCGCCATTCCATCCATCCAGCGTGCGCTCAACGCAACGGCGTCCGAGCTCGTCTGGATCAACGCAGCGTATGCACTCGTCTTCGCCGGGCTTCTCCTGCCTGCGGGAGCACTTGGAGATCGATACGGGCGCAAACCTGCCCTCGTTGCCGGTCTCACAATCTTCCTGTCCTCGGCGGTCATCGCTACCCTGAGTGACGGACCAGGTCAGTTGATCTTCCTTCGTGGTGCCATGGGCGTCGGCGCCGCCCTGACCATGCCAGCGACGTTGTCGGTCATCACGGTGATCTTCCCGCCGGCCGAACGAGCCAAGGCAATCGCCATCTGGTCCGGCTTCGCAGGAGCGGGCGGAGCGCTGGGCATTCTGGCGAGCGGCTTCCTCCTCGAATCATTCTGGTGGGGATCCGTCTTCTTCATCAACGTCCCGATCGCGGGCGTCGCACTCATCTTGGTGATCGCGTTCGTGCCCAACTCGAAAGATTCAGAGCAGCGTCCACTCGATCCAATCGGTAGCGCGCTGTCGATCCTCGCGCTCGTCGCTCTCGTCTACGGCCTCATCCAAGGGCCTGAATTCGGCTGGACCGACCCGGTCGTTCTGGGTGCGTTCGTCGTCAGTGCGCTCGCGATGTACACATGGGTTCGAGTTGGGCTCGGCCAATCCGATCCCCTACTCGATCCACGACTGTTCAGCATTGCTCGTTTCCGCATGGGCAGCTTCACCATCACCAGCGCATTCCTCGTGATGTTCGGGATGTTCTTCGTCCTCACGCAGTACCTGCAGTTCGCGCTCGACTACACACCATTGCAGGCCGCCGTCCGAACGCTGCCGTTTGCTCCGACCATGATTCTTGTCGCCCCGCGCGGCCCCGCGCTTGCCGCAAGGATCGGCCCTGGAAAGACGATGGCATTCGGCATGGCCACGTCGACGATCGGTCTTGTGGCCTTCGGATTCATGACCGTGGACACTCCATACCTGCCGATCGGCATCGCACTGGTCGCCGCCGCCGCAGGCATGGCGCTCGTATTTCCGACCGCCACCGTGGCGATCGTGTCGTCACTGCCGCAGAACAAAGCTGGAGTTGCTTCTGCAATGAACGACGCGACTCGCGAGGTCGGAGGAGCAATCGGAATCGCGCTGCTCGGAACTCTGCTCTCTTCGGGTTATCGCTCCGGCCTCGGAAACGCGACCAATCAACTCCCCCCGGAGGTTGCCGAGGTTGCCGAGGACAATGTCGGCGCGGCCCTCGCCGTTGCACGAGAGCTTCCCAATGGCGACTCGCTCGCCGCCGCTGCGCGTGACGCCTTCGTCGATGGCATGCAGTTGTCCATGTGGACAGGTGCCGCAGTGATGCTCACCAGCGCCGTGATCGTGTTCCGTTTCTTCCCTCGCGAACGCGTCGCATTCGACCAGCCAATGGTCGATGAGTCAGCATGAGCAAGGATCCTCGTATCGGTCGCACACGCGAGGTCGTGCTCGAGGCAGCGTCTGAGCTGTTGCTCGACGTTGGGTGCGAACGACTGACAATCGACGAAGTCGCTGATCGCAGCGGTGTTGCACGTTCGACGATCTATCGAAACTGGGGCGACCGATCGACGCTCATCGTTGACGCACTCGACTGTGTCGCTGCGATGCCGGAACCTCCTGACACCGGGACACTCGCCGGCGACCTGAAGATCATGGCCGAGCGACTCGCGACCAATCTGACGGAGGGCGCACTCGGAAGAATCCTCCCGTCGATGGTCAGCGCGGCATCCTCCGATAGCGAGCTTCGATCACGGCTCGAGACGCTGGCCGAGGGCCGGTTCAACCAGACGAAGGTCGTGTTCGAACGAGCGATCGTTCGGGGGGAGATCGGGAACGCTGACGTCGAGGGCCGTGTCGAGCGATTCACGGCCCCGTTCTTCAGCCGCCTCCTCTTGCACGGGTGGCCTATCGACCAGGCATTTCGAGACGGTCAGGTCGAAGCGGCTGCTCGACCGTGAACAGTTGACACAGGGCAGAAGCGGTCGATCACAACTCGACGACGACCGCCTCGATGCCGACCTCGCGCGGCAAGCCGCCAGGACAACTGGTGCCCACGCCGCCGCCCAAATCTGAAGAGGCCAGGTCGTCGGCCGCAGCACCACGCTTGCGTAACAGCCACAACACGGGAAGTGTCAGACCGGTCACAGCGCCACCTACGACATACCCGGCGCTAAAGGACCGCGTCTCGGACAGCTGTCCCAAGCCGATCTGCCCACCGACACCACCGATCGACGCGATCATCGCGTCGAACGAGATGACCGTGGCGCGATTCTCGCTCCCCGTCACCTCGTGAAGGAAAGCCTGACGAACAGGGCTCATCACGCCCATGGCCCCGGCCACAACGAACAGGGCGATCATGGCAACGGTGAACGACGATGTTGCTCCGATCGTGATCGCGGCAATGGTGCTCGCCGCACTACTCCACAACAGCATCGTGGTGCGTCGGGTACAGCGCCGAGCAAACACCTTGACGACCTGGTTTCCGGCGATAGCGGCGAGCGAAACTCCCGCCGTAATCAGACCCACGATCCATACAGCGTCGCGGTCGAGTAGTTCGAGGAAGTAGGGCTGGGCTGCGTAGAAGGCCCAGCCAAAGAAGACACCTCGAAGGCCACCGGAGATCATCAGTAGTCGAAGGCCGCCGTCGCCCCAACCCTGGGAGATGCCGACAGTGGCTTGGTGACGCAGCTGTGCAGGAATTTCGCGCAGAACGAGCCCCTTTGGTTCGAAGCCGACTTCCTTCATCAGCGCGAACGCCACACAGAAGACGACCACGAGCACGACGGCCCTTGCGACGAACGGAACCGCGAGATCAATCTGGCCGAGGAACCCGCCCAATATCGTTCCGGTGAACATCGCTGCACCACTGACCTGTTGACCGCGGGCAAATACCCGATCGAGCGGGCGGTCGGGTTCGACGCTGTGAAGTCCATCGACCAACCAGGCCTCGAGCGCGCCCGAATAGAACGTGAACCCCAGTCCCATGAGAACAGAAACCGCTATGAACACCTCGAGGCCTGCAGTCGCCCGAGCCGCCAACAGATAGAGAACGGTCGAGATTCCCAGAATCAGCACGCTCAGGAGGTACGAAGTCCGACGACCCAGGGTGTCGGCCACAACTCCTGTGGGGATCTCGAAGAGCACCATGCCCGCCGAGAAGGCAGCGTTTGCGATGAAGACCTCGCCGATGCTCAAACCGGCATCGAGAAGAAAGAGCGTGTTCACGCTCCAGATGAGGGATGCGGCGAGCGTGTAGGTGCCAACGAGCACCATGTAGGTGCGCACAATCCGTTCGGCAGACATTGCTGCACTCTCTCACCAATTGCCCGTAGCGTTCCAGAGAATGTCTCCCGAGAAGCGTGACCACCCAGACGTAACGCGATCGGAGAATCTCCGGGGTGCTGGATGGATGACCGCCAGCATGGCCGGCTACGTGATCAACGACGCGCTCATCAAGAAAGCCGCCGAGGGTGTGCCGCTCTTTCAGGCGATTGCGATTCGTGGCCTGTTCGTGGTGGCGCTGCTCGCGACGATCGCCATTCGAAATGGTGCCACTCGGGACCTGGGACGATTCCTCACACGGCCACTTCTCGTTCGGATATCGATGGAGTCGATTGGCACCGTGCTCTATCTGAGCGCCCTGACACGCGCTCCGCTCGCTGGCCTGACAGCGGTACTGCAGATCGTTCCGCTCGCCGTCACATTCGTCGCAGCCAGACTCCTTCGCGAACGGGTCAAGCAATATCGAATCGTGAGCCTTGCCGTTGGCTTCATCGGAGTCCTCATCATCATTCGTCCGTCGTCGGACGACTTCAACCCGTGGTTTCTCGTCGGGCTCGTCGTCGTCATCACGATCGTGATCAGAGAACTCGCAACGACTCGAATCCCAGCCAACACACCGTCGGTGATCGTGTCGTTGTGCACCGCCGTAGCTATTTCCGCCATCGGTATCCTCGGATCTCTGGTCGATGGCTGGAGTTCGGTTTCTGCGCCCGATCTTTCGCTTTTGGCAGGCGCTGCGGCCTTTCTGTCGGTCGGGTATCTCGCAAGTGTGATCACCGTGCGCACTGGCGAACTCAGCTTCAGTGCCCCCTTCCGCTACACCGTCATGATCTTTGCGATCGTGCTCCAGATCGCCGTGTTCGGCGAGGTTCCCGATGCGCTCACGTTCCTCGGCACGGCCTTGATCGCTGGCGCTGGGCTCTATGTGTTCCGTCGCGAGACCCGGGTGATTCGAGTTCCAGATCGACCGCGGCTCCGGTTCTGAGTCGAACCGGAGCCGGGGCACATCAGTTGCGGGTGATCCTCACACGAGCAACGGGTCCGACCCAATCGAACTCGGTGCCGATATCGCCAACTTGTCGCAGTGTGCGATGGGGGGTGACAACCCAACCTTCTGCAAGGGCAGGATTCGACTCTCCTGTGCCTCCATCATCTCCGCAGAATGGAGCTGGCACGAAATCCGCGCGGTTCTCGGTGTTGATCTCCGTTCCAGCATCGAACGCGCGCACGTTGATGGTCTTGCTGGCTCCCGAACGGCCCGGCAATTGTGCACTGTCGATGCCGGCGAACCCGTCGTTCGTGCAGATGAGCATCGAGACCAGCGAGAACGTGTCCTCCTTCGTCGAGAAAGAGAATTCCGCTGTTTCTCCCGGAGCGATCGGAGCTTCGGCTCCGACACCACTCACGCCGTTGCCGGTCTCGTCCATCGCAGCCGCGAGTTGGGCGGCCAGAACCGGCACACCTCCGTTCTCAGCCGCTGCCTGCACCCCGGGACTCGCAGCCTGACCAACGGTGAACATGCTCTGGTCATCGTCGTGCGCGATCCAGTTCGGTGGGGTGAGATGTTGGCCACTGGTGATGTTCTCGACCGTTACGGAGTAGCTCGGGGTGGGGTTCGAACGGGTGATCACAACCTCGGCGACGCGACCGGTCCAGTCGAAGCTCGCCGGAAGGTCTCCGGTGCCGCGAATGGTGCGGTGATAACGAATCACTCCACCCTCGGCAAGCGAGGGATCAGACTCACCTGTTCCTCCTCCGTCACCGCAGACGGGAGCAGGGACCAAGTCCGCACGATTCTCCGTGTTCGCTTCGGTTCCTGAGTCATACGCGCGGAGTCGAACAACTCGATGTCCCTCATCGAATCGAGGAAGGCGAAGGCTGTCGAGGCCTGCGAAACCGTCGTTCGTACATATCAACATCGAGACGACACTCAATCGATCCGCCGTGGTCGAGAACTCGAAGGATGTCGACTCGCCAGGACCAAGTGGAGCGTCACCTCCGACGCCGGAAACCCCGAAACCTGCATCGTCGACTGCCGTGCTCAACTCCGCAGCCAAGATCGGCACACCTCCGTTCTCTGCAGCAGCCTGCACGCCTGCACTGGCTGGCTGCCGGAGCTGGAACACGTCCACATCACGAGTGTGGGCCGCGAAGTTCGGTGGGGTCAGATACTGGCCATCGGTGATATTCCGGAACAGGACCGTGTAGGTGGCCTCTTCATTGGTGCTTTGGGCTCCTGCGGTAGTGGCTGCCGCTATTGGCAAGATCACCGCAAGCATGGCGATGATCGCCAGGGTTGCTCTCTTCATCATTTCCTCCTCGTTGGGCTCCGGCTCACGCCGGGCAGGCACAACGCAATCGCAAAGACGCTCCTTTGATAGAGGTGAGGGCGGCTTGTTCCGAGAAGCTTCAGGGTCCTTACGACGTTCCTTTCTCATTCACAGATGTGAACGTGCATCCTCACGTCGGGACTTCCGCCCGACATCCGCGAAAACCACGGCACAGCTTCGCGGCGGGACTTCCGATATCCGCGGGCCGCGCCACAATCAGGGTTGCTAACGTTAAAGAGTGCCGACAGACGACGCCACGACGGCAATCTCCAACTGGCGGGCGGCAGTATCAACCGAACAACTCCAGCGCGAATTCAGCGACCCCGACTTCGACGACAGCGAGTGGAGTGCGATCGCCGTTCCATCGCACTGGCAAACCCACCCGGACTTCGCTGACTTCGACGGGACGATGCTCTACCGGGCCGACATCACCGTCCCGACGCTGCAGCCGGGCCAGCGCCGCTGGTTGCGATTCAGCGGTCTCTGTTACGCGGGGGACATATTCCTCGACGGCGCTTACGTTGGCCAGACCGAGGGGTATTTCACCCATCATCGTTTCGAGATCACCGACCTCGTCGCCTCTGCTGGAACGTCGGTTCTTGCTGTGGAGGTAGCAGCTCCTCGTACCGGCGGAGACGGACCTAAACGTGAACTCACCGGATGGTTCACGGAGGGTCCCGGAATTCCGAAGTCCTGGAATCCTGCAGGGATCTGGCAACCCGTCGAGCTAGTCGATACCGGCCCGGTCGCCATCCGCCACTTCCGAGCTCTGTGTACCGAAGCGGACAGTGCACATGCCGAGGTGAGTCTGCGCGCGGTCTTGATGGCAGCCTCACCCGGCGAAGTCGAGGTGACAACCGAGGTCGCTGGGGTCAGCGACACCACGACCCACACTGTGGCGGCTGGCGAGAATCGAGTCGAGTGGCACGTCCGAACCGAGAACCCAGAGCTCTGGTGGCCGACGGGCCAAGGCGATCAGCCGCTGTTCGATCTTCGTGTGACCGCGCGCACCTCCGACGGTTCCGTAAGCGATCGGAAGCAGCGCCGGATCGGATTTCGCTCGACCTCGATGCGAGACCTCATCTTGCGGGTCAACAGCCACCGCACGTTCATGCGAGGTGTGAACATCGCTCCGCTGGCGCTCGATATGAGCACCATTTCGGATGAGGAAATCCGGGCCGAGGTCCGTGCGATCCGCGACACCGGTTTCAACATGGTCCGCGTCCGCAGCCATGTGACCCGTCATGAGTTCATCGATGCCTGCGATGAATTCGGTGTTCTCGTATGGCAAGACTTGCCGATGCAGGGGTCCTACGCCCGAAGTGTCACGGCCCAAGCCGAACAACAGACCCGCGACATGATCGACCTTCTTTCGCATCACCCGTCGATCGTGGTGTGGGGAGGGCACATGCGCCCGCACACAAGCGAACCACGGACAACAGCTTCGCCCGACCTTCGCCAACAGCAGATCCCAAGCTGGAACCGCACGGTCCTCGATCGGGCGATCCGCCGAACCTTCACTCACGATGACCCGTCGCGTACGGTGATCGCGCACTCGGACGTCGCGCCGCATGTTCCTCACTTGTCGGGCTCGGACATCGGATTGTTCTTCGGCTGGTTCGACGGCCAGGCATCCGATATCGCTGAATACGCGGCCACGCTGCCACGTTTGGTTCGTTTCGTGTCGGACATGGGTGCTCAGGCACTGCCGTCGGTGATCGACCAGGACCTCGATGAGCTTCTCGACGTGCACGGGGCAGAGGCGGACGCGCTCCGGGCGATGATCCCACCCACCACGTACCCAGATCTCAACTCGTGGGCCATGGCGATGCGCACACATCAAGCGGACGTGCTGAAAACCACGATCGAATCGCTTCGCGTTCTGAAGTATCAACCGTGCGGAGGCTTCTGCGCAGGAACCTGGCGGTCGACGTCGCCTGGCCTGACCCGGGCCCTACTGGACGCGGACGGAACGCCTCGCCCCGCCCACATCATCGCCACAAACGCTCTGCAACCGCTCCTACCAGTGTTGTACCCGGCCACGACAACCATCCCGGCACGTTCGACCACCACACTGGCCCTGCACCTCTGCAACGATGGCGTTCAGGACAGCAAAGTGAATGTCGTCGCAATGATCGACGATCACCGCGGCCAATCCACCCGCACGTGGGAAGGCGTGGCACCCGCT
>CAXMRH010000235.1:0-10045 GCA_964196045.1 uncultured Chthoniobacterales bacterium
ACGACAAGCTCAGCGGTTCCGCCAAATGCAACGATGCCAACCTGTGTGCCGTCATCTCGGTCTTCGACGAAGGAGCGAGCCGCATCTTGGGCGACGGCCAGTCGATTCGGGTCGACGTCGGTCGAGCACATCGAGAGCGACACATCGAGAGCAAGGATGATCGACGTTCGACTCCGCGGGACGTCGATCAGCGCGTGTGGCCGGGCAGCTCCAACGCTCAGGCTCACCAAACCGAACAACAACAACGTCGCTGGGATGTGTCGACGCCATCGCGAGGTGGATGGAGCTGCCGCAAGTATGAGCGAGAGGCTTCCGTAGTGAATTGCCGACTTCTTTCTGCGGCGCAACATCCACAGGTAGTAGGCCAGCAGGGCCAGCGGAACAACGAGGGACAGGAGCGCGAACGGCCATGCGAGTGTCACGGCATCCGTCCCGTCCAGCGCATACTCAGGGCGCCGGCGATAGCTGCGAGTATCAGGGCCGCGACACCGAAGAGCGAGGTGATCTCGATGTCTTCTTCCTCGATGGTGAGATCCCGTTCCAAAGAGTCGGTGATCCACAGCAGGTCGCTGGCCTCTTCCGCCCGGAAGTACTGGCCGTTTGTCCTGGCGGCAACGTCTTGGAGGGGAGCCTCATTCAATGCCGTAGCGATATTGAACCCGTCGAGCTCGATGACCGCCCCTTCGGCACTGCCAAGCCCGACGGAGAAGACGCGAATGCCAGCGCTCGAGGCCAGCTCAGCCAAAGGAGTTGGGTCCTGTTCCGAGGTGTCTTCACCGTCGGAGAACATGACGATGATGGCCGATCCGAAGGATCCGAAGTCTGCGACCGGTGCCTCATTCGTCCCCGTGGCCTCCGGGTCGAAGATCAACGGTCCATCGGCGATCGCGCTGAGCGAGGCGAACAAACCCTGAGACAGTGACGTGCCGCCAGCGGGCTGCAAACGTTCGATTGAAGAAACGACGGCCACACGATCATCCGTGGGGCGCAGAGTGACGACGCCTCCCGATCCAAAGGAAACGACACCCACCTTCACCGCAGATGGTTGCGCCTCAACGAATCCGCGCGCCGCTTTCTTGGCCGCGTCGAGGCGGCTTGGCTCCAGGTCGTCAGCCAACATGCTGCTCGAGGTGTCGAACGCGAGCACGACGGTGCTCTTCCGCTGCGGGACGTCGATTGTGGCCTGGGGTCGAGCGAAACCAACGATGAGCAGAGAGACCGACAGCAGCAACAAGAGAATCGGAGCATGGCGTCTCCTCCCAGGCCGGTCGACGACGTCACCACGCCCGAGGCGCGCCAATTCTGGGCGTGCGGCGCGACGTCTCAGCAGAGCTAGGTAGAGCGCGACGAGCGCTGGCACGAAGAGAAGCCCGAGCAACACAAAAGGCCAGGCGAAACTCATCGTCGCCGTCGTTTCGCTCGATGGGCGACGATGCCGAGGATGGCTCGGCTGAGGTCGTCAGAGGTCGATACGGTATGGAAATCGACGCCCGCTCGTTTCGCGGCATCGGAGATCAGTCGTTCCCGTTCGAGGGACGCCTCGGCGAAGCGCTGACGAAACCGTTGGTCGCTCGTGTCGACGGTGATTTGCTCGCCCGTCTCCGAATCTTGCACGACGACCAGGCCAGCGTTGGGTAGCTCCACTTCCTGGGGATCGATAAGCCGAATGGCGATGACATCGTGTCGACTACCGAGTTGTCGCAAATCGGTTTCCCACCCGGGCTCGGTCAAGAAGTCGGAAACGACCACGAGCAGGGATCGGCGACGGGCGAGACCTGCCCCGAGGTGCAGAAGGCCAGAGAGCGAGGTTTGTGCGCCGACGTCGGTGGCGGGGCGTAACAGGTGGCGGGCGATCCGAAGGACCTGCGTCCGCCCCGAGCGGGGTTCAGCCATTACCTCGACCCTGTTGTTCCACAGGACCGCACCGACGCGGTTCCCCCGATGCGTGAGCAGCCGCGCAAGGGCGGTCACGAGTTCGGTGGCAACAACTTCTTTGGACCGGTCGGTGTGGCCGAACTGCATGGAAGCTGAACGGTCGATGAGGAACCAGGCCGTGAGATCTCGATCCGCCTCGTACTGGCGCACGTGTGGCGTATCCATGCGTGCGGTGACGTTCCAGTCGATTCGCCGAACGTCATCGTCCGGCTGGTACTCGCGCATGTCGGCGACGTCCAGGCCATCGCCGAGCTGATTCGTGCGATGGTCGCCCTGAAGATGCCCTTCTAGGCGGCGAAGCACTCGCCAGTCGAGTCGATGCAGAAGCTCCTCAGGAGTTGTTGCTGCTGATGTTGCGCTCATGGAGCGGAACCTCGGGAAGTGGCACGGCGGTGAGTATCTGGGCGAGCAGGTCATCTGCTCGGACTCCGTCTGCGAGCGCTTCATAGGAGAGCACGAGACGGTGTCGAAGGACATCAAGAGCGAGATCTCGCACATCCTGGGGCAGCGCATATGAGCGCCCACGCACGAACGCCAGTGCCTTTGCGGTCAGGATGAGGTTGATCGACGCCCGAGGGCTTGCGCCATGGGTGATGTACGGAGCGACGGCGACGAGTCCGATGTTCTGGGGTTCTCGTGTGGCGGTGACCAGCTGTACTGCGTAGTCGATAAGTGCGGGGTCGACGTAGGTCTGGTCCGCTGCTTCCTGGAGTTCGCGCAGCTCCTGCGTGTCTATTACACGTTGTACGGCTTCGAGAGCGCCCGTCATTCGTTCGACGATCACGAATTCTTCGGTCGGTGTCGGGTAGCCGACAAGGACCTTCATCATGAAGCGGTCGAGCTGTGCCTCCGGCAGGGGGTAGGTGCCCTCTGACTCGATCGGATTCTGCGTCGCCAGCACCAGGAACGGGTCGGGAACCTTGTGCGTCTCTCGGCCGATCGTGACCTGTCGCTCTTGCATGACCTCCAAAAGGGCCGATTGCACCTTTGCGGGAGCGCGATTGATCTCGTCAGCGAGCAGCAGGTTCGTGAACACCGGGCCAAGCGAGGTCTGGAAGTCACCCGACTTCTGGTTGTAGATGCGAGTACCGGTTAGGTCGGCGGGAACTAGATCGGGGGTGAACTGAATCCGTTGGAATTCTCCGCCGATCGAATCGGCGAGCGTCTTGATGGCAAGGGTCTTTGCTAGGCCAGGCACTCCCTCGACTAACACGTGACCACGTGCCAGCAGAGCGACGATCAGCTGTTCGAGGAGCAGATCCTGTCCGACGATGACCTTCTTGACCTCGTACAGGACGTGTTCGAGCGCGCGGTGTTTGGCCGGAGTCGTGGCTGCGTCGGGTCGAAAGGTTACCGGCGGCGGCGGATTGCCGAGGAATCCCGTGGAGGTCGGGGGAGCGGGTGGTTCATTTGGAGTCATGTTCACTGTTCGGGCCCTCCGGCGGCGCCGCCTGCGGTTGCGATGGGGACGGCGAATCCGATCCCCGAGAAGAAATCCTCACCGGTTGGATTGGCAAGAGCGGTGACGATACCTACGACGTGACCGTCACGGTCGAGCAAAGGGCCCCCGGAGCTGCCTGGGTTCACTGCGGCGTCGAACTGAATGAGCTGTTCGAGTGACCTGCCGTCGGGTAATGGGAGAGAGCGGTCGAGGCCCGAGACAACACCTGCGGAGAAGGAGCCTCCAAGGCCAAGTGGATTCCCGATTGCGAAGACCTCATCACCGATCCGCAGGCCGCCTCCGAGAATGGCCGGTATTACGACCTCAGGCAGAAGTTGCGTCTGCAGGACAGCGATGTCGATGGTCGGGTCCGCTTGCACTACCTGAGCAGGGCTCTGTGTGCCATCTGCGAAGGTGACGGTGATTTCGGAGGCCCCATCGATTACATGCTCCGAGGTCATGATGTTCCCATTCGCGTTGATGATGACGCCGGAACCAAGCGATGACTCATCTTGGCCGGCGTCGCCGATCTGAATGAACACGACCGAGGGGACGACAGCGTTGTAGATAGCGGGCCCGATCGGTTCAGCCAGCGTCGTCGAACTGAATGCGTCGTCGATGGCCTGGTCGATGTCGGTGGGGGTCTCCGCGTCATCGCGCGTGGTCGCCCGAAGAACGAGAGCTGTGGCAGCGGTGATGAGTAGCAGGATCAACACAAGACGTAGCCAGGGCCGCTGTCCACGTGGATGAGATTCGTCGGTCGACGGGTCGAGCGAGGGTGTCTCGTGCTGTGGCGTAGTTGGCGCCGGCGGGCTGGGCGCGGCATCGACCGCGGTCATCGGTCCGGGCACGGCAACCGGAGCGTTGGAAGTGGGCGAAAAGGGTTGAATAGACGTCATGTGAGTCGGAGACCACGGTACCCGTCGGACGTCCATTCAGCCGGTCGAGCAGAGCCTTGGAGCGCGATCCTTATCTAATCCTTTCCGTGCCCCGCTCCACTGTGTATTGCGCCGGTCGGCGACTACTCTGCAAGCCAATGAGTGAGGAAGACGCCAAGATCGACGAACTCGAGACCGAAGTTACGGAGCTTGAGGAAGAACTAGAAGCGGAACTCGAGGAGAAGGCGGCTCACCCGCTCGAGCTGTTCTTCGACCTGGTGTTCGTGTTCGCTATCACCCAGGTGGTGTCTCTGATCGTCCACGATCTCACGCTCGGCGGAGTGCTCCGGGGTGCACTCGTCCTCGCGCTCATGTGGTGGGCATGGACCAACTGGACCTGGACGACAAATGTCGTCAATCTCGAGCCACGAGTCACCCGGGTCGCCATCCTCGCTTCGATGCTCGGAGTGTTTGGCATGGCGTTCGCTGTGCCTACCGCATTCGAAGGGAACGGTGACTGGCTGGCGTTTGGGTATCTTCTCGTCCGGCTGATTGCGGGAGTCGTGTTCTTGCTCGGGACGCGTCACGACCCCGACGAGATGAAAGCGGTCCTGTCCTACTTACCAGTCTCGCTCGGGGCAACATCGATCGTCGTCGTGGGCGGCCTCGTGGGAGGCGAATCGCTGCAGTGGATCTGGCTTGCTGCAATTCTCGTCGAACTCCTGGTGACAGCATTCGCTGGCCAGGCCGACTGGAAGATCGACGCGGGCCATTTCTCCGAGCGGCACGGTCTGATCCTCATCATTGCCTTGGGTGAGGGAATCATCGCGGTCGGAATCGCACTTGAGGGCACGACGATCGATACTGCGCTCTCGCTGCAGCTGGCGGTAGGTCTCACCGGCGTGTGTGCCCTGTGGTGGGCGTACTTCGATCGGCTGCAGGAGGTGATGGAGGGCGCCCTCCGGGCCGCTGATGAACACGAGGTCGGGCGGGTTGCGCGCGACGTATACTCGTTGCTCCACTACCCGATGATCACCGGAATTGTGTTCTACGCGGTGGCGCTCGAGGAAGCGTTCCTGCATCCCGATGAGCCGATGTCAAACGTCGTCGCATCGATCTTCGTCGCAGCGGTGGCGCTCTACCTTCTGGCCCAGGCCGTGGCCGTGTGGCGTTGCTGGCGAACGTATCTCTACGAGCGAGTCATTGGTGTAGTCGTGATAGCGGGTGTGGTGTTCGCGTGGGACGGCGCCGCGAAGAACATGGTGCTCGCGTCCACCGTCGTGCTGATGCTCACGATGACAGCGGAATACGCTCGCTTCCGCGCCCGAATTCGCGGCGAAGTGCCCGACCCCGAGACGGCCGAAGGCTGAGAATTCGAAATCGGGGGTGAGGCTTTCACCACCACGATATCGCAAGCGGTACGGTCGTCTCATGCGTCCACGCGACGAGCGGAACAATCAAGGCAGTATTCGAGCAGTTGTCTGTTCAGTCGTGGTTGCGGCGGGACTGTTCCAGGCGTGCGGTAGCGGAGCGGAGACCGCCAACGAGGCGACGTCTCTGCCCGAGCCATCCGAATTGACAATCACATCGGTGACGACGTTCCCGTTGGCAATTCCGGCGAAGGCCGTGGGCGCCACGGCGAACGCGATCGACTCCGTGACTGCGACGACGGCCATTTCGACGACCGAAACGACAACGTCGCCTTCGTCCGCTGCCAACACGACCTCCGTACCTTCGACGACTGGCGTGCCAACCACCACGGCCGCTCCGACGACGACCGCTGCTTCGACCACGACGGCTGATCCGATAACCACGGTTGCAGCGACCACGACGCAAGCGGCTGCGATCGACGCGGCTACTGCGTACTTGCGCCGGTGTGGTGGTTGCCACGGAGCTGAAGGCACTGCACAGGGGGCGCAGACGCTCGAAGGGGTCGCCGAGTTGCCCGAGTCGTACGTACTGGACACGGTGATGACGGGCGGTGGTGGCATGCCCGCCTTCGGAGAGTGGCTCGAACAAGACGAAATCGACGCGATCGTCGCATACGTCCGCGCGTCCTTCTGAGTCTCCCGGGCTTCGCCCTCCTGCTGTCGCAATCCGAGCCTGCGGCTCTCGATGCTCGGCAGATAACTCCCGAGCTTCGCCCTCCTGCTGTCGCAATCCGAGCCTGCGGCTCTCGATGCTCGGCAGATAACTCCCGAGCTTCGCCCTCCTGCTACGTGGATCACGCACTGTCGGGATCGACACCATCCACATAGAACCAGCGACCGCCCTCATGGCGAAACGTGCTCAGCTCGTGTAGGTCGAGGTGCGCGTCGCCACGTCGAAAGCGAGCGTGAAATTCGACCGTTCCCGAGGTGTCGAGCACAGCGCCTCCGGTGACCTGGTCCACGGTCAGGCCATGCCACTCGACGTCATGGTTGAAGTCAACTGACGCAGGTCGTGTTGTGGGATGCCAGGTTTCGAGTAGGAAGGCCCCGTCTTCGACGACATACGCGCTGTAGCGAGCACGCATCGTGGCCTCGGCGCTCGTGCCAAGGCCCGCATGACCTGCGTGGTGAAGAACTCGACAGCAGGCGGAGTAGGCGATCCTTGTACCACAGGGGCAGGAGTCGAAGTCGGCCATGGCTCTCATTGCTCAGCCAAGAGTATCGGTACGGCTGGTACCGTCGACGACACGATGGCAATGTCGGACACGCAGGATCAGATTCTCGACGCCGTACAGTCGGTGATCGTTCGGGACGGTGTCCGTGGCGCAAGCATGCGACAGGTCGCCCAGGAGGCCGATGTCTCGCTCGGCCTTCTCAGCTACCACTTCGATGGCAAGGAAAGCCTCATCTTCGCAGCGTTCGAGCGAGCGTCGACGACTCTTCTCGAGGCAAGCGTCGATGCTGCTGCCGAGGTCACGGGAGCGGATGACAAGGTCGTTGCGTTTCTTCGAGGATCCTTCGCAGATGAGTTTCTCGACAGCGACTACCTGCGTGTACGCGTCTCGTTATGGGCCGTCTCGCTGACCGATGTCGAGCTCGCCAAAGTTGATGCCATGTACTACGAGAGCTACGCCGCACTTCTTCGTCAGTTGATCTCGTTGGCGCGGCCGACGCTCGATGAGCGCCAGGTGACAGCCCGAAGCACGGACGTGATTGCACTGTCGAACGGCCTCTGGCTCGACTGGGCTCGATATCAATGCGCGGAGGACCTCGAACGAGGTCTCCTTCACTGTGAGTCGATCGCACTCGCACAATCCTGAAAGCGGAACAGCAATGGGTCGACTCTCTGATCTTTCGATCGTCATCACGGGTGCCAGCAGCGGCATCGGCGAGGCGATCGCGCTTCGTTTCTGGCAGGAAGGCGCTCGCCTCACGCTCGGGAGCCGGAGCGAACCGGACGGCGTCGGCGCTGGCGTGCGCTGGCACGAGACAGATGTTTCCGATTCCACGGCCGCCGACGCGCTGATCGCGTCAGCCGTTGAACATTGGGGCAAGCTCGATGTACTCGTGAACAACGCCGGAGTCCAGATCGAGAAGTCGATTGCCGACACGACCGATGACGAGTTCGACTCCGTCATGGATGTCAACGTTCGCGGGGTCTTCAACTGTGCCAGAGCCGCGGTTCGTCAGATCAAGTCCCAACCCGGTGGCGGCGCCATCATCAACATTGGATCGATTTCAGGTGACAGCGCGGATCACGGAATGGCCGTGTACAACGCGTCGAAGGGTGCGGTGCACGCACTTACCCGGGCCATCGCCGTCGACCATGGGCGTGATGGCATCCGGTGCAACGCAATTGCGCCAGGCTGGATTGCAACAGAACTGGCCGACGCTGCCTTCGATCTCGCCGAGGACCCGGAGGCTGCCCGGAATGATGCCGTACGCCAACACCCGGTGGGGCGTCTCGGGCTCCCCGCCGACGTTGCCAACCTGGCTGTTTGGCTGGCAAGCGACGAGTCTCACTTTGCCTCGGGTTCGGTCTACACCATCGATGGCGGGCTCACGGCGCAGAGCCCGATCGGGTAGACCCGCTTAGTCGTCCCACGGTGTTTCGGAGTCGATACGAGGGGTTGGTGCCGGCGGTTGGCGAACGCTCGAGGGAAATGTTGGCGGCTGCCATGGTCGCTGGGGGAAGACCGTGCTGTCGCGGAAGCGCTTTCTCCGGACGAGACCGATGATCAACAGCGTCGTGCCGAGCATGAAGACCAGCGAGCCGACGAGCAGAGTGATCAGCCATGGGACGGCATCGTCGAGTCCGGTCTCGAAGCTTCGGCCGAAGATGGCTCGATTGGCAGGACCGTCAGAAGCGACTTCTACGACGTAGGTCCCAGCGGTCACGACCTCGAAGCTGGCAAGAGCTTCGTATCGGTTTGTGCCGCGGATCGTTGGTTCGAGGAGCACGAGCCGCTCGACTGGGATCAGCTCGCCCGTGGCCTGGTTCGTGACGCGCACCTCATCCAGGCTCGGCAAAGATGTGAGTTCGTTCTGGTCGAAGTCGAAGGCAGAGCCCGTGCGCACGTACAGCTCGTATTCGCCCTCGCCGAGGTCTCGCGTTTCTGAACCCGGAAGCTCGAACGGCGAAACGGTCGCGATTTCGAGGACCGTGTTGTATGCCACCCACATCCCGGCACACGCTGCGATGAGCCCGAACCCGGACACGATGAGCGACAACCAAAGGCCAGGACCCGGCTGTTTGGCGTCAGGGGAGTCGGAGGTGTCCGTCATCGTTTCAGTATCGGTGATTCTTGGCCGTCGCGTTACCGTCATTGAGGGAATTACGCGAATACTCCTACGGGTTTGGTCTGCCATGGAAAGAGGTCACCAATGACACGAGCGGTATACGACGGAGTTGTCGTGGCAGAGAGCGACGACGTGAAGGTGGTCGAAGGAGTCACGTACTTTCCTCTCGACAGTGTTGCCCCAGGCGTGCTGAGTGAAAGCCCGACGACGTCACGATGTTTCTGGAAGGGCAAGGCCAGCTACTTTCACGTGGACCACGGCGATGACGTGACCCTCGACGCGGCCTTTGAGTATCGGGCCCCGTGGCCGCTGGCAAAGAAGCTCGTGAGCGATCGAGTCGGTTTCTGGCGCGGCGTCACGATTGAGGACTAGGCGCCCAGATACTGTGCCTTGAGTGAAGTCGATTGCCGATGTCGTCGCGAACGGTATGTGTATTGGTTGCGGACTCTGCGAGTCGGTGAGCGAGGGCCGTGTTCGTATGGGCCTGACCGAGGCTGGCGGACATCGACCAACGAGTACGGACTTTTCGGAGGCAGAGGAGGCGACACTTCTCGCAAGCTGTCCCGGCAACACGGTCTCTGCGCGTGAGCAAGGGGACGCACCCGTCGACCCGATCTGGGGTGCTCACCGATCGATGTTGATGGCGTGGTCGGGGGAGCCCGAAGTGCGGCATAGGGCGGCGACGGGAGGCGTGTTGACTGCTCTGGCGCGCCATCTGGTCGACGCTGGCGAGGTCGCTTTCGTGTTGCACGTTCGAGCTGATCCAGTAGCTCCGATGCGCTCTGTCTGGACGATGAGCGAGACGGTCGACGAGGTCCTGGAAGCGTCGGGATCTCGGTATGGCCCGGTGTCCGTGTTGGCCGGAATGTACGTCGCTCTCGACCGTGGTGAGCCATTCGCAGTTGTCGGCAAGCCTTGCGACCTCAACGCTGTGCACGGGCTCGCACAAGTCGACCCGCGCGTCGACAAGCTCTGTGTTGCTCGCTTGACGATGGTGTGTGGGGGTACGTCCAGGTTCACGAAGTCGCAGGCGGTCCTCGACGAGATTGGCTACTCCGAGA
>CAXMRH010000236.1:0-8936 GCA_964196045.1 uncultured Chthoniobacterales bacterium
GATGCCCTCGGTCTGAGCTTCGTGCCCCAAGCAATTGTCGCTAGTTAAGGTCCTGGCCTACCGGTCTTAACGCGGAGCGGGCGGCACGTTCGGGAGCATGAGCTCCTGGCCAGGAAACAACAGATCAGGATTGCCGGGTTCGACCAGTCGGTCCATGTTCTGTGCGATGAGCGTTCGCCAGTAGCTGTCGACCTCAGCGTTGGTGAGGTCATCGCGACCCCACGCGTCGCGGAGCTCCTCTTCGGGGGCATTGAGCATGATCTCCCAGACGTCGTCGTCGTCCAGAAGGGTGGTCAATGGCCCATACCCGGTGAGGTTCGAGACCGCTCGCTCGACGACCTCCTCCGGTTCGGAGAGATCCACAGGTCGAAGCCCTCTGCGGAAGTCTGCCCGCCACTGTTCAACCAGTTCGAGCACGATTGCGCGGAGGTGACCCTCCGTTTCGGCCCGACCGGGAGCCAAGTTGCGTTCGTTGGCAATCTCGAGGGTCAGGCGTTCGATCTCGACAAGTGGCGAGAGTTCGACATCCTCGACATGGAGGTCGGTCATCAGTCGTCGCTCCAGGTTCCGAGCGATCCCGGGGCGACCGGGACCGGGTCGTCGTGATGATCCGCGGATGGAACGAATTGCGTCTTCGAGAGGAGCGCATCGACTGCCGCTGCCAACGGTGCTGTTATCGATGTAGGGATCGGGTCACCATCGCGGAGCGTGCTCTCGAGGTTGCGTCGGGTCGGTAGGTAGATGGGGGACGGCACGTTGTCGGCATTCACGATTCGACTGCCGAGAAGGTCGGCCACTGCAGAGGTGATCAGGGAACGGCTTCGCGGCTGACGCGGTGCATGGTTCACCACCGGGACGATTCGGTTGGCCGGTACCCCAAGATCCGAGAGCGAGAGCATCGTCCGAACAAGGTGGTGGATGCCCCATGCTCCCGGTGTGCCGACGACGAGCAAGAGGTCTGCGCGTTGGGCAGCCATGCGAGCAAGCCGGTTCCGATCTTCGATGTCGTTAGAACCCGTCTCGTCCGCACCATCGAACTCGCCGGTGATATCGCAGACGGTTGTGTCGTAGCGAGTGGTGAGTGTGGTCCAACTCGCCGCGAGAGCTCGCGCCGCGATCGAAACCCAGTCTCGTTCGTGTCGAAGTCCGAGCAGCAGGTCGTATCCGCGTTCGGGAAAAGTGTGGATCGACGAGGTCGCTTCGACGAAGTTTGGAACACCGAGGCGGTGACTCTCGACGAGCTCTGTAAGGCCCGGCACAACATCTCGAGCGTCGTGGAACATCGCCTGGCTCGCCCGCAGAGCCATGTCGGCGAGCAGGAGCGGACAGCGGCGATCCTTTTGTGCCAGTCCTTGGGCGAGCGCCATGGCCACGGTCGACACTCCGAGGCCACCACCCCCGGTGACTGCGACGACCTGGCCATAACGGATCTCTACGTCGGGGTCATCGGCTGACATCTCGGACGATGCCGTCGACCGTCCGATTGGCTGAGAATTCTCCTCCAAGATCGCTCGGAGGTCGGCGGCGTCGAAACGTTCGGGGATGACGGCTCGCGCCCCAAGTTCTCTCCAGTCACGGTCGACGAGACCATGGTCCACGATGATCGGGCTGCAGCCGACTGCGTTGGCGAGATCGATGACGTCTCGGTCCAGACCAGTCGCCGAGGCGTCCACGAGCAGAGCCGAGAACGGGCGTCCAGACTCCAGGCGAGAGAGAACCTCTCCGATCGATACACATTTGACGAACTCCACTGGGAGAGTGGCCTCGTTCGCCCACTTTCCGACGCGTCTGAACCACTCTCGGCGCACTGGTGCAACGCCCAACACCACGAATCGTTCGTTCGTCGGCATCAGCCTGGTCCCGATCGATGCGCGGATCGTGTCATCGCGTAGTGACCTCAGGTATCTCCACCGAACCGGCACCTGTGAGACCGACGACCGAGATCTCGCCGGTCTGTGATGCGGTGATGATGTCGCTCGCTATTTGCCCGTCCGATACGCCGAGTCGAAGCACGGTGTCCGTGGTGGAGAAGTCGGCCTCACCGTCCGTGAACGACAGCACGACCACGCGATCCGCTACGAGCTCCGTGACCGCTGGGTCGACATCGTCGAACGTCGCAAGTATCGAGACCAACTCGCCGGGTGCGATGTTTCGTGGGGCACGGGCGGGTTCGATCGCAATGGAGACCTCGGCTAGTCCCGGTGCCGCGGAACCCGCGGGGACCTCAGCAATGTTGGCTCGCTGCACGAACTCGAGACGTCCGACAGGGCCAAGAAGGACCGACCCGAGAACGTCATCGACGTCGGATATAACCCAGTCGGCGCTGTCATCAAGTCGGAGTCGAATCTGGGCAACATGCGTCGTGTCGAGAACGGTGCCTGGCGCAAGGTCTTGTCTCGCGACCACGACGTCGTGGAAGGTCGCGTCGTCACCTAGGCGGCTCGCAAGCAGCACGCCCAGGATCGACAACGTGATCAAGAGGCCGCCAAGGACTGCACGGCCGCTCGGCAAACGCCGCTTCGAGCGGAGCGATGGTTGTTGGGCGTCGCTCATCTCCCAACCTCCGCCCGAGACAGACTCAAAGGTGCTGAAAGGGTGTTACCTTTATTGTCATGACTTCCGCGGACGGTGACTGGCTCTCCACGAAGGAGGCGGCTGCGGCACTTGGTCTCACGCCACGGACGCTCTACCGCCTGATCGACGAAGGGCAGTTGCCTGCGTACCGCTTTGGCCGAGTCATTCGCCTCAAGCAGTCCGAGATAGACGTCTTTGTGGGCGACAGCCGAATCGAGCCCGGATCCTTGGAACACCTGTATCCCGAGGCTGCCCCTACGGACGAACGCACAGACGCCTAGCCCAGCGGGTTTCGAAATCTGCTGTGAGACAGATCTCGAAATCTGCGGTGAGTAACTAGCGATCATGTCGCGATCACCACCTGATCGATCTTGCGGATGGGCACGGTCATCGAATCTGCTTCGCCGTCGAGGACCAGCACGAGTTGGTCGACGCCGACCCGTTGGACAACCCCCATCACGCGGTTCCCACTCGCGAGAGTCAGTGCGAGGCGTTCTCGGGACTCCGCGAACTCGTCGAGGAGCTCCGCGAGGTCAGGGCCCGATTGGATTTGTGGCGTTTCGCGATCGTGACCCTTGCCAGCGGTCCGGACCCCCTCGATTGCGTCGAGGTGAAGAAGCACCCGTGAAGTTGCCGCTGCAGGTTGCACGACTACGACATCTGGCCCGACCGAGGCGACCGTTCCACGAAGGTGGCCACCGTTGCGAACGAGAATCGCCACTGGCGTCTGGGTTTCTCCGACCTCGGTGAGGGTGCCAGCGAAGGTTCCAGAGAGTGCTGCCGCTACGGAGCGGTCTGTGCGTTGACGTCGCGCCCGAGTAGCTTCGGCCCGCCGACCGTCGTCGGTGAGCCTCCCCAATTCGTCGTCAAAGCTGGATGGTTGATGGGTCATCGTCGCCGGACGCCTTCCTCTCTCGTCTTCCGCTCACGATCCTTCTATGACCCTTTGGGTCTCACAATGGGCCTGGAGCACTATGTGTGGACCCATGCCACCAAGATTGGTTGGCAGTAGTCGAACGGCTCATGTGTATAGGCCGTTCAGATCACGCCGCGGCAGGTCGTCCGCTTCAGCGACCTGGGTTCTCGGCGCACTGGTACGCTTGACAGTCGGACCAGACCACCGATCGAGTTACCCCTTTGCCTGAACAAACAGTCACGATTCACGTCAACGGCAACCACCTCATGGCGGGGTTGCTCGGCCAGCGAGATGAGTACCTTCGAATCGTCGAGGACCGATTTCCCGATACGTCACTTCACGTGCGCGGCAATCAGGTGACGATTACCGGCGAGAAGGCCGAAGAGGCCGGCAAAGTTGTCGAGGAACTCGTCCTGATGATCGAGTCCGGCCAGGAGCTCGACGGGCGCACGGTTACTCGCGCCGTGGATCTCGTCGCGGACAACGAACGACCATCCGAGGTCTTCAACTCCACGGTCCTGCGCACAGGAAGCGGCAAGACGATACGCCCGAAGTCGGCTGGCCAACAGCGCTACCTCGAGGCAATCGCTCGCAACGTCATCACGTTCGGCATCGGTCCTGCAGGAACCGGCAAAAGCTGGCTTGCTGTTGCGATGGGGCTCCAGGCCTTGCAAGCCGAAAAGGTGGAACGCATCATCCTCACCCGCCCGGCAGTCGAAGCGGGGGAGCGCCTCGGCTTCCTCCCTGGTGACCTGATGCAGAAGGTCGATCCCTATCTGCGTCCGCTCTACGACGCCTTGTACGACATGACCGATGCCGATGGAGTGCAGCGACTTTTGGAGAAGGGCACCGTCGAGGTTGCCCCATTGGCCTTCATGCGAGGTCGAACGCTGAACAACAGTTTCATCATCTTGGATGAGGCCCAGAACACGAGCCCTCAACAGATGAAGATGTTCCTGACCCGAATCGGCTTCGGTTCGAAAGTTGTCGTCACGTGGGATGTCTCTCAGGTCGACGTCCAAGATGGGAAAAGCGGTCTTCTTGGGCTCGAGCCGATTCTCGGCGACATCGATGGGCTCGAGTTCATTCGCCTCAGCAGCCAAGACGTCGTGCGTCACTCGATCGTCCAGGCGATCGTCGACGCGTACGAGACGTCTGAAGAGTCTCGGAGCTCTCGTTGACCGAACTCACGGTTGTCACGCTCGATGAGCAGGATGTGCACAACATCGACACCGCGCGATGGGAAGCTCTTGCTCGGAACGTGCTCGGCGTCGAGGGCATCGATGGGCCCTGCGAACTCAACGTCACCTTCATCGACGTCGACGAGATGACAAAGCTGAACGTCGAGCACATGGACGGGACGGGCCCGACCGATGTCTTGTCCTTTCCGCTCGATGACTCCCCTGATGGTGTCTTCGACTCCCAACCACGCCTGCTTGGCGACATCGTGATCTGCCCAGAGGTTGTGTCTGCCCAGGCGCCCGAATCGGCAGATGACGAGATGGCCCTCATGGTCGTCCATGGCGTGCTACACATCTTGGGGATGGACCATCAAGACGATGATGAGGCCGCAGAAATGCAGGCTGCCGAGCGTCGCCATCTGACGCGCTGGCGAGACGCATCGTGACCGATCTGGTTTCGATCCTGGTCGGCATCGTCCTCATTAGTTTTCTGGTGATACTTGCCTCTGCCGAGTCGGCGCTCAACGGTATTAGCCGCTCCCGCGCCGAAGCTCTGGTGGAGGACGACGTTCCTGGCGCAGCAAAGCTCGTCGCTGGGCTCGCCGATCGTGGCCGACTGCTCGCTCCGATTCTTGTGCTGTCCCTCGGAGCGCAACTATCCCTCGGAGCGATCGTGGCCGTGGTGGTCGATCGCCGGTGGGGTGGTGGGTGGGTCCCGCTCGGAATTGTCATTCTCCTGTTCTCGATGTTCGTCATTGCAGAGTCGGTCCCGAAGATCTGGGCGTTGCGCAACATCGACTGGGCGGCCCCGATGGCAGCAACGCTTAGCCGAGTGCTGATGATGATCCCGCCGTTTCGGTGGGCTGTCGGCGGACTCGGCTGGCTGGCATCGCTGCTCTTGCGACGGACGGCCCCAGGCTCCGGTGCGGTTACCTCTGAAGAAGAGATCGTGGCCATGACCGACGCTGCGGTCGCGGCACAAATCCTCGATGTCGACGAAGGCGAAATGATCCAGGCGATCGTCAACTTCGGCGACACGATCGTGCGCGAGGTCATGATTCCGCGTCCCGATGTTCTGTCAGCGTCCGCCGATTGCACAATCGAGGCCGCGATCGAGTTGATGGTCGAACGTGGTGTGTCCCGTATGCCGATCTTTGGCGACGACATCGACGACGTGCGCGGCATCGTGCACATCAAAGACCTCTTCGCACGGCTGCAACGGGGCCGGGGCAGCCACTTCGTGTCGATCGCGCAACGCCAGCCCACGTTCGTGCCAGAAACAAAACGTGCGGCGGACCTGCTACGCGAGCTCAAGGGTGTGCCCAGCAGCATGGTGATCGTGATCGACGAATACGGAGGCATGGCTGGCATTGTCACCCTGGAGGATCTCATCGAGGAGTTCCTCGGCGAGATCGTTGATGAATTCGACACCGACGAAGAACCGCTACTTGAACCTCTACGAGGAGGCGAGTGGCGAGTGCACGGTCGGATACCGATCGACGAGTTCAACGAACTCATCGGCGCCGAGCTTCCCGATGACGACTGGGACACTGTCGGCGGACTGATATTCGACGGCCTGGGGCATGTTCCCGAGGTGGGCGAAGCAATCACCAATTCGGGCTTCACTCTGACCGTTGAGGCGGTCGAGGGCCAACGTATTACCCGCGTCCGCGTTGCCCGGGGGCGACTCGCCGCCAGCGATTTCCAACCTTCGGAGCTCGCACACAATGACTGAATCCGACCCGATCGTCCGACTAGACGACATGGACTTTGGCGGGTTCCGCTCGGGCTTCGTGACGCTCGTCGGCAGGCCCAACGTGGGTAAGTCCACCTTGCTGAACAAGATTTTGGGCGAGAAGGTGTCGATCGTCTCGGACAAGCCCCAGACCACCAGGAGCCAAGTACGAGGCGTACTACATCGCAAAGACCTCCAACTGGTCTTCGTCGACACGCCCGGCATCCACAAGCCCCGTGGCCCGCTGGGGCGCCGCTTGAACGAGTCGGCCGAGTCCAGCATCGGTGACGTCGACGCGGTGTGCATGTTGGTCGATGCCACACAACCCATCGGGCCCGGCGACCGCTGGGTCGCCGAACGTTGTCCGAAGAACACGATCCTTGTCGTGAACAAGACCGACCTAGCCAGCCCCGAACAGATCTTTCAACAACTCTCCGAGGCGGCAGGTTTCGAACACGAGGCGTACTTCCCGGTGTCGGCCCAGACCGGCGAAGGAGTCGACGAACTGATCGACCATCTCGCGGGTCGGATGCCCGAGGGCCCGCCGTACTACCCCGAGGACATGGTTAGCGATGCCGCGGACGCGTTCTGGGTGGCCGAACTCGTCCGAGAACAGCTCCTGGGGGTTTTGCGCGATGAGATGCCTCACTCGATCGCCACGCGGGTCACCGAGATGGATTGGCCGCACGTCCGATGCGAGATCTTGGTCGAACGCGATTCACAGAAGGGGATCGTGATCGGAAAGAAGGGCGCTGTCATCAAGCAGGTCGGCGTCGAGGCGCGCAAGCAACTGCGCGAAGGCACGTACCTCGACCTGGTGGTGAAGGTCGCCAAGAACTGGCAGACAGAGGCGTCGATCCTGGAGGGTCTCGGTTACTGAGACGCGTTTCTCAGCTCGGGTGTGATGCCTTCAGCTCGGCCTGCACCATGCCGATACGCCTACGTGGATCAGGAACTGACCGTTGATGTTCAACATGTAACGCGCCGATTCGGCGAGATCATTGCGTTGAACGATTTGAACCTCGCTGTACCCAAGGGTGCAATCACCGTGCTGCTTGGCCCGAACGGTGCCGGTAAGACGACGGCGATCCGAATGATCACCGGTGCCCTCGCACCAAACGAGGGAACGTCACGCGTATTCGGCCTCGACCCATCTAGTGCGGGCGGCGAGGAAGTACGTCGTCGCTGTGGGGTTGTGTCGGCAAAGCCGTCTCTCTACGACCGGCTGAACGGATGGGACAACCTTCGCTACGCCGCCGAACTCTACGGGATTGGACGGGGGGCCAAGGCTGATGCAGTGATCCGAGAGGCCGCTGCCATGTTCGCTATTGACGAGTCGCTCGACCAGCAAGTGGGCGGGTACTCCACAGGAATGAAGACCCGCCTTGCGCTGGCTCGGTCGATTCTGCACAAGCCGGACCTTCTTCTTCTCGATGAGCCAACGTCGGGTCTTGATCCCGAGTCGGCTCTCGCCGTGCTCGACCTCATCAGGGGCATGACGAGCGACGGCCAGACCGTACTTATGTGCACCCACCTGTTGTTGGAAGCCGAGGGACTCGCCGACGAGATGGTCGTGATGCAAACCGGAACGAGCCTGATGTCTGGCCGACCGGATGACTTGTCACGCCAGTACTGGCCCACGCAGCAAGTGCGGATCTCCTCGAGCATCCCCGAGAGCCTCGACATCCTGGATCGCCACAATGCCGTTGTGAAGTACAACCGCGAGGGCGACACGGCGCAGATCGAAGTTGCCGACAGCACGTCGATCCCCGGCCTCGTCGCGACCCTCGCTGCACACAATGTGCCCATCCAGAGTGTGGTTCCATTCAACCCTTCACTCGAAGACCTGTACTTCGCGATCCGTCGGGACCACGGTTCAGTCGATGGGGAAATGGCCCCTCCTGGTGGCTCGACTGGTCGTCCAGCCCGCGTCGATGTCCCCGCGGCCGCATGAACATCACGAACACGAACAGAGCAATCGGAGAGATGGCATGAACTGGTCGAGAACGCTGACCGTCACCCGCACCGACTTGAAGCAGCTGATGCAAGCGAGAGACTTCTGGGGGCCGATGGTCATCCTCGGTGCCCTCTTTTTCGTGATCTTGCCGACTATCCTCCTGACGCTCATCACGCAGGTCGGCTCGGTGCGCATGCTGTCGGAGATCTCGGAGACTCTGGACGTGCTTCCGATCGAGACACAGGAACAGTTGCAGGGAACGTCGCCCGAAGGTCGAACCGGGTATGCCCTCGCGGTGTTCCTGTTCGCTCCTGTCGCCGTAGTGGTGCCGCTCACGATCTCCACAGCCGTCGGAGCTGCGACGATCGTTGGCGAGCGAGAGAAGGGCACTGGTGAGTTCCTCGCGAACTCACCTGCCGGAGTGAAAGAGATCTATATCGGGAAGCTGCTTGCCAGTCTGATCCCCGGATACGTCACGACCGCTGTTGGGTTTGGGCTGTATTCGATTGTTGTCAACCTGACTGTCGGTCCCGAAGTGGGAGGTTGGTTCTTCCCGACCGCGCAGTGGTGGGT
>CAXMRH010000237.1:0-4844 GCA_964196045.1 uncultured Chthoniobacterales bacterium
CGATTTGATCCATCGCACCGTCTGGCTTTCGAAAGAATGCAAACACCATGACTTACTCCTTACCGCAGAACGGCAACTCCGATTAGTGGAAGGACGATGAACATGACTACCACGTAGGCAACGGCAACCGTCCGACGTTCAACTGCGATATCGGCCAACTTCTCGGCGGCGCGGATCGGTACGTCCCGAAAGATGGGCAGCACATATAGGAGCAGGATTCCGAGCACGTTGAAGGTCGTGTGTGCGAGTCCAACGGTCAAGGCCTCGGGGCTCGCTGATGCAAGCGCTGCCAGCAAGGCGGTGATCGTCGTGCCCACGTTGGCTCCAAGTGTGACCGGATAGGCGTTTCGCAGGGTGATAACCCCAGCTGCGGAAAGCGGAATCAGAATCGAAGTCGTGATGCTGGACGACTGAACAGCGACGGTGATGACTACGCCGAGGAGCATCGCAACTGCCCCGCCGGCCTTGCCGAGAATCGCATTCAGAGAGCGTTCGACGCGATCTGCCACCAGCTTTCGCATGTTCTTCGTGATCAGCGCGAGTGCCGCAAGGATGATGACGAGTCCCACGGCGACCATCAAGGAGCCGAGCAGGCCGCCCCCTGCCCCAAGCCCCGACAGGCCGTCCTCGACCCATCCGACCGGCCCCTTCACCCACGCCTTGATCGGACTTTTCCATTCCGTTCCCGAAGAGCCAACCAACAGCTCCGATATCGACTCCGCTATCGACGTGATCACGTTCGTCCAGATTTCGATGGGCAGGAGGATCGCAACAGCGAGCAAGTTGAAAAAGTCGTGGACGGTCGCCGCGGCCAGCGCCCGCCGGAACTCGTTGCTGTTTCGCACGTGCCCTAGCGATACGAGCGTGTTGGTCACGGTGGTTCCGATGTTGGCGCCCATCACCATCGGAATGGCATAACGAACCTCGAGCGCACCAGAGGCCACGAGGCCGACGATGACCGACGTACTCGCCGACGAGGATTGAACGAGCACCGTGCCGAGAATTCCGATGCAGAGGCCAGCGATCGGATTCGTGACCGCAGAGAACAGTTGCTCTTGGGTATCAGCTCCCATGACTTTGATGCCACCCTCGAGGGAGGAGACGCCGACGAGGAAGATATAGATGAGGCCGATCACTACGGCGGCCCGCACAGGTGTTGGCATTTGGCTTTCTGCCGTATCTCTTTGGGACATCGTCATGCGACCGAAACGATAATGCAGTCGCCGAGCAACTCTCGAATTGAGATTGGTGACAAAGATATTTCTCCGTATCCACCAGATTCGGGTAGCGTTCCTAGGCTTTCAAATCTCAAAACGAAGGAAACTCATGGGAATCATGGACACAATCAAGGGCTTTTTCGGCACGGCAAAAGATGCCGCCGGAGACGCGGCGAGCAAGGCTGGTGACGTCGCTGGAGACGTAGCAAGCAAGGCAAAGGATGTTGCTGGCGACGCTGTCGACAAGGTGCAAGACGTCGCTGGCGATGTCGTCGACAAGGTGCAAGACCTCACGGGTGGAGCTTCCGACGCCGCAGAAGACGTCGCCGAAGACACTGCAGAGGCCGCCAAAGACGTCGGAGAAGGCGCTGCAGAAGCCGCCGAAGAAGCAACCGAGTAGAACCGTCTCGGGCTCGGTTGAGGTTCGCGTTCCGTGAACCTCACCGGGCCCGTGAAACGTTACATATTCTGACAGAGCCGGCGAGCTTCGTAGATACTCGCAGCAAGGTCGCGGCAGGCAACCGCATCGCCAATTCGGTACAACCTGAAGCCCTGGCCCTCGTCAGGCTGCGCGGCTCCAGCCACGAGCGCCTCGATGTCGGTCTCTCCCCCATTCGCCGATGCTGCTCTCATCGCGTCGAACAGAGCCGAGTCGGGAACGACGCCATGCTCGACGACGATCGCATCGACTCTCCGGGAGAACTCGGATCGTGTGTATTCGTTGCGCAGCGTTGCGCTGAGTTGTGAACCTTCGCGCTCGACGCGCACCAACCGATGGTCCGGCGTCATGGTCACCCCGAGCGAATAGAGCATCCTCAGGTACGCGGGCCCCGTCGTTGCGGCCAGGTCGTGACCAACGAGCCGATCGGGTGTGACCACCTCGAGCGAAGCCGCACCCTTGTTGGCCAAGAACTCCACCACCGACAGCCCACGTTCGGAGCCGTGATCGTCAAAGATCAGAATCGAACCTTGCGGCCTGGCGGTTCCGCTGAGCACATCCCATGGCGACAGAACGAGGTCGGCTCCCTCCTCGAGAAACGAGTGGTCAGGCCAACCGCCGGTGGCAACGATGACGACGTCAGGGTCTTCTGCGCGCACGTCCTCGACGTCGACTGGGCTGTTCAATCGAACATCGACCGCAAGTCCGCGAACCTCGGCCTCCAGCCAGCCGGTCACCCCAGCCAGCTCGGCTTGCCGCTCACTAGCCCGGGCTGCCAGCACGATCTGGCCACCGACCCGATCTTGTGCCTCGAAAAGCACCACGTCATGGCGTCGTTCTGCCAACACCCGAGCGGCTTCGAGGCCGGCTGGTCCGGCTCCGACCACGACGACACGCTTCGAGGTGCCTCGGCTCCGCACGATCAATTGCGGAATCGTCTGCTCACGACCGGTCGCCGGATTCTGGATACAGACCGACTCGAGGCCCTGATGCAGGCGGTTGATGCAGTACGACGCGCCGACGCACACTCGAATTCGGTCCTGCTCGCCACGTTCGAGTTTCGCGACAATGTGTGGGTCGGCGAGGTGTGCACGAGTCATGCCCGCCAAATCGATCATCCCGCTGGCAATAGCATGGCGGGCCGAAGCCACATCGGTGATGCGAGTAGCGTGTAACACCGGGATATCAACCGCCTCCTTGATGGACGCCGCCAGCGAAACAAACGGCATCAACGGTGTTCCCGACGGTGGAATTGCCTTCGAAAGACCCTCTTCCGTGGCAAGAGACGAGCCCGCGACATTCATGAAATCGAGTAACCCACTCGACGCCAGCCGAACCGCGATGTCGGCACTTTCTTCCGGGACCAGGCCCCCGATCTGGTCTTCATCGCCGATGAGGCGAATACCAACGAGGAGGTCACCTCCGATCGCGTCTCGGATCGACTGCAGGACCTCGAAGGTGAATCGGAGTCGATTTTCGATCGACCCTCCGTATTCATCCGTCCGCCGATTGGCGAGCGGCGTCCAGAACTGATCGAGCAGGTGACTCGTCGCACAAAGTTCGATCCCATCGAGCCCTGCATCACGTGCACGAACTGCCGCCTGGCCAAAGTCCGACACGATCCTCGCCATATCGGCGGTGTCTATCTCTTTCGGCCAGCCGCGGTGCATCGGTTCGCGAATCGGTGACGGAGCGACAGTTGGCAGCCAGTCGCCGTCGTTTGAGACGTTGCGCCGACCCATGTGTGTGATCTGGCTCATGATGGCGGCGCCATGGTGATGAATCTGCTCGACCATGGCGCGAAGCGGATCGATGATGGCATCCGTGCCGAAGTTGAGCTGACCCCACAATGAGGCCGAATCGACGGAGACGTTGCTCGAGCCGCCGATCATGGTCAACCCGATGCCGCCCTTGGCCTTTTCCTCGTGGTACGCCACGTATCGCTCGCTCGGCGTGCCGTCGGTGTTGTAGCCGGGGGCATGGCTGCTGCTGAAGATGCGGTTCTTGAGCAACACGTCACCGAGGTGAAACGGCTGAAGCAGCGGATCACTCATCGCGGCACAGTACTTCGCTGGCAACGTCGCCAGCGGCAGCGATCATCAGCGGCACTGATCATCACCAGTGTCGAAGGTCGACTGGCCACCGATCGACCACCTTGTCGCCGTTCGTCAGCCAGATCTGCTCGTGCTTGGCCACGGTGGGATCGACGTGCGCAGGCAACAGTCGAACGCTGTCACCGACCGACCAGGCGCTCAGGTCCTCAGGGACAAGGGAGACGTGCTCGTCAGAGCAGAACATGACGTCTCCGTGCTCCCAGGTCGGGTTGCCGTGGTCCATCCCGAGTGACTTCAGGCCAGCATCGGCGACGATCCAACCTTTGGCGCTCACGGACACGACGGTGGCGATGACGTTGAGAGCGATCTCGAACGGCAGATCGAGCTTTGCGTAGTCGGTGTCCAGAAGCATGTAACTTCCTGCTTGGATCTCCGTGCACCACGTGTTCGTATCAAAGGTTCCGGTTCCGCCTCCCGAGATGATGTCGCCACCTACATCGTCTGCGGCGGAAAGAAGCTGTTCCATCGATTCACCGACTCGGTCGACGCGTTCGCTGCGATCTTCGATCATCATCAGATGGCCCTCATAACCCATCACTCCACGGACCTCGAGGCCACCACGCCGGGCGTGGTCGGCAAGGCGACCCGCATCAGCGGGATCACATCCACATCTCGGTAGGCCGACCTCGACATCGATGAGGACTGCTCTGACGCCACCGTCGATGGCAGCGACGACTGTGGCGTCCGAATCAACTGCCACCGTAATGTTCGCGTCATCTGACAGCTGGCCCAGGCGGGCAACGTCAAGGGATTCATTGGCGAGCAGAAGATCTTCGGTCAGCCCAGCAGACACCAGGCCCTCGATCTCTCGAGGCGTCGCTGCGCAGAAGCCGCGATGGCCATCGGCAGCAAGGCGATGTGCGAGCGCCGACGACTTGAAAGCCTTGACGTGGGGTCGCAGCTGAGCGCCTGGCCGTACCGCGTCCATCGCTGCCAGATTCTTGGTGAGGACCGCGTCGTCGACGATGAGGGCCGGAGTTGTGATGTCGAACACAGTCTCGATGTCAATGCGCATACACGATCAAACCCTTGGTTCAGTACGTAGGCAAACCCTTGGTTCAGTACGTAGGCAAA
>CAXMRH010000238.1:0-6385 GCA_964196045.1 uncultured Chthoniobacterales bacterium
CGGTTGCGAGCTGCGGAATCGGCGTACCGTCGGGTGCGTAGCCGTACAGACCTTCGAGTACCTGTGCGCACGCTCGAAGCGACTCACCGTCTGACTCATCGGCGCAGTAGATCGAGATCGGCTCGTTGCCCTGCATGAAGACGAAGGTGTCCTCGCCGTTGTCCATCAGGTTGAAGAGCAGCTGGCCCCATGGTGGAGCGTAAGCGCCATCGACGTTGCCTCCGAACGCAAATGCGGACGACGAGTGAAGCACGGGCACCATCGGCACGAACTCTTTGATCGCGTTGTTGGCCTCGGCGTACAGAACACCTGCGGCTGCCGTATCGACTGTCTTGGATGCCTCGGCGAGCGGCACGGTGTAGCTCGGATCCTGGTTACCGAACTGCTCGATCTGCTCGGAGAAGTGACCATCGAGGAAGTTCGTGACGTGTGGGTAATCACCCGTCCAACCCAACATGTGAATCCCGTCGAGTCGTCCGGCCTGTGATTCTTCGATGAACGCACCGGACTCCATGACCTCGATAGAGGCGGTGATTCCGATGTCGGCCAGCTGATCCTGCAGGTCGACCGCCACCGAACTCGGCTCGGGCAGGTAACCGCGGAACACATCTCGGTAGAAGATGGTCGTCTCGAACCCGTCGGGGAAGCCAGCGTCTGCGAGCAGCTGCTTGGCTCCATCGGGATCGAAGTCGTACCAGCTGTCACCCTCGCAGCCGTTCTCGACCGTGCAAGGTGTGAAGTGCGAAGCCGGTTCTGACCCAGCGGGGAAGAACTGGTCGACGATGCGCTGACGATCGATACCGAGTGCCACTGCCTTGCGCACGTCCACGTTGTCGAACGGCGGGAAGGTGTTCGTCATACCGAAGTAGAGGATGTTGGCTTCAGGCTTCGGGACCAATGACAGCTCAGGGTCACCGTCGATCACCGGGTAGTCATCGGTGCTCGGGAACGTGATTCCGTCGACATTGCCCGACTGGAGCTCGATCAGACGCTGCGCGCCCTCTGTGGCCCAGCGAAGAACGGCGGTTTCATGCGGTGCCACGGTTCCGTAGTACGCATCATTACGTGCGAAGACCACGGAGTCGCCAGCGACCCATTCGGTCAGTGAGTACGGACCCGTCCCGATGGGATTCCGCAGGGGAGCACCGCCGGTCGCCTCAAGGTGTTCGGCAGGTTGGATGCCGTGCACGAGGAACGCGAGCTTGGCGAGGAATGCCGGATCGGTGTTACACAGACCGAACTCGACAGTGAACTCGTCGGTCGCGGTGATCGACTCGATCTTCTGGTCGCCTTCACATGCACCGTTGAGCGAGACGCCTACGTACTCAGGGTCGGGCTCTGCCGCCTCGGTCGTTGTTGTCGCCGCTGCAGGCTCCGTGTCATCGGTAGCTGCTTCGGTTGTTGTCGTGGCTTCATCATCGGTACTAGTCGTGTCATCACTATCGCTTCCACAAGCAACAGCAACCATCGAGAGTGCTAGCAGCACACCCAGAAGTCGTAACAAATTTCGCACTTTGGTTTCCCTCCAGAAATCGTTTGTATGGCGGAAACCAGTCAGGACGACATTGTCCCGCCGCCAACGAAGCTATGCCGATTTGAGAGGAATACGCAATCGGGACGTCATATATGATGGCCGCGCGAAAATGTGACTTCCGAGCGAAATGGTGCGCAACGACCATGGACTAGGTCGCGGGGCCTGCCGACAAGCTGGTATGACCCTGAAGATCGGCTTCCTTGGGTGCGGCCTCATCGCTCAATCGCATGCAATCCGGCTCCGCTCTGTCGATACTGCCGAGATCGTTCTCGTCTTCGATATCGATGACGACCGTGCCGCCTCATTCGCAGAGAAGACCGGCGCCTCGGTCGCAGCTTCGGTCGAACAGGTCATCGAAGAAGCCGACGCGATATACGTGACGACGTGGACAAGCGAACACCCTCACCTCGTGTCGGCGATTGCTTCCGCGGGCAAGCCAATCTTTTGTGAGAAGCCGCTCGGAGTCGACCTGTCGACGGCGCACACGATGTTCGACGAAGTGCAAGCTGCTGGCATCGTCAACCAGGTTGGCCTAGTGCTCCGTCACTCCCCAGCGTTTCGATGGATGCACCACCAGATGTCCAGCGGCGAACACGGCCCACCCATGAGTTTGATATTCCGTGACGACCAGTACATCCCCGTGCAGGGAGCGTATGGCTCCACATGGAGAGGAGACCGAGCCAAGGCGGGCGCTGGCACGTTGCTCGAACATTCAATTCATGATCTCGATCTGATTGAGTGGATCTTCGGCCCGATCGTCCGAGTCAGCTGCGTGACGTCCAACACCCATGGCATCGACGGGATCGAAGACCAGGCGAGTGTCATGCTCACCGCACGCCATGGCGGTCAGGCAATTCTCAGCTCCACCTGGCACGACGTCATAACCCGCCCGAGCCTGCGCTTGGTCGAAGGATTCTGCCAAGGCTCGTACGTGGGGCTGGAAGGCGACTGGGTCGGGCCGATACGTCAGAGCACCGCTGAACAAAAGCAGGTGGAGTGGCAAGGCCAAGAAGTCGTCGATATGGCGAGCGAGATCGATGGGGGCGGGGTGAACCCCGATGCGGACTTCGTCGACTCGGTGCTCAGCGAAAGCCCGGCCTTTCCTGACTTCGGCGTCGCGGTTCGTGCACACGTCCTCGTCGATGCCGCATATCGCTCAGCCGAAGAAAACGGAGCTCCAATCGAGGTCTGACGTTCCCCTGGTTATCCCTGTCGGGCTATCACCGAGGCGCGACGGAGCGGGGGCACGGTCTTCGGTGGAACCCTGCGCGGTGGGAGCTCGGCGAGGACTTCATGGGTCGCCTGGGTGATGATCGCGACCGCGCGCTCGAACGCCTCCTCGGTCGCATCGGACGTCTTTTGCACACCGGTGATCTTTCGCACGTACTGGCGTGCTCCGGCCTCGATCTCTTCGTGAGTCGCCGCAGGCTCGAGGCCTCGCAACGTCGTGATGTTTCGACACATGATGATTTCCTGGAGGCGACTGACGGACGAGAGAACGACTCTACGCCCCTGGCGAAAGCAGCCGAGCATCGAGGAGCGCAGCGACGGATTGCGACTGCTGGAGGAGCGAAGCTCCGGGACTAGTTAATTGCCTTGTCCATACCTTCCCAATAGGGCTCGCGAAGTTTGAACTTCTGGAGTTTGCCGGTCGCCGTTCGAGCAAGCTCACCGCGGAACTCCACTGAGGTCGGGCACTTGAAGTGGGCCATCTTCGCACGGCAATGATCGATGATGTCCTGCTCGGTCACGTCTGATCCTTCGTCGACGACGACGAGCGCTTTGACTGTCTCGCCCCACTTCTCATGAGGAACCCCGATCACGGCAACCTCAGTCACGGCCGGATGGCCGAACACCACATCTTCGACCTCGATCGAGCTCACGTTCTCACCGCCGGAGATGATGACATCCTTCTTCCGATCCGTGATGGCGTAGTATCCCTCGTCATCGAGGATCCCGCCGTCGCCGGTGTGGAACCATCCGCCTTCGAGAGCCTGGTTCGTGGCGTCTGCGTTGGCCCAATAACTCTTGAGCACATTGTTGCTCCGGGCCAGGAACTCACCCGACTGGGACACTTTCATTTCGACGCCGATCGCGGGTGCGCCAGCACGCCCGAGCCTTTTTGCCCGTTCGTACGTTGTGAGGTCGTCCCACTCCTGGCGAGCCCGGTTGATCGTCAGCAACGGGGCGGTCTCAGTAAGCCCATACAGCTGGATGAACTCCCAACCAAGTTCGGTCTCCACGCGTTCGATTGTGGCCGTCGGTGGGGGAGCACCAGCCACGACGATCCGGACCTTGTCTCGACCGGGTATCTCGCCGTCCCACTCCTTCGCTGCGTCGAGTACCGCAGCAACGACTGCAGGTGCGCCGCACATCAGGGTGACGCCGTGTTCTTCGACCCTTCGAAGAATTTCGGCGCCGTCGATCTTGCGAATCACGATATGTTTCACGCCCATCGCGCACACGGTGTAGAGCATCCCCCATCCGTCGCAGTGGAACATCGGCAACGTGTGGAGATACACATCGCGGTCGGTGACCGTGGTGTGCCACCCGAATGTGACGGCGTTCGTCCAGCGAGCTCGATGTGTTTGTTCCACACCCTTTGGCCGCGCCGTCGTTCCAGACGTGTAGTTGATCGATGCGGTGGCATCCTCGTCGGGTTCCCACGTCACTGGTTCGCCGTCTCGGCCGAGCCAGGCCGCGTCCGATTCGGGGCCGAGGATCCACTTCCGTTCGCACGGGACGTCGGCGAGCGCATCGGCAAGTTCGGGATCGATCAGCAATGCCTCGGCCCCGGAATGCTCGATGATGTAGCCGACCTCCTCTGCGCTGAGGCGGAAGTTGATCGGTACTAAGACACGTCCATTTCCGCTCACCCCGTAGAACGACGTGAGCAGCCGGGCCGAGTTGTGAGAAACCATCGCGACCCGGGCTCCCATTGGGATTCCCATCTCGTCCATGGCGACGCCCATCTGCCGCCGGATTTCGCCCACCTCGCGGTAGGTGATCGCCGGCATTGGCGCAGCCGGTTGATCCGGTTCGTCCACGACGGCGACCCGGTCGGGATACACGGCAAGCGCCCGATCAAGAAAATCGTTGATCGTCAGTGGCACCTTCATGCAATTCCCCCTTGTGCGAGCGATCGTCCCCCGAGCACGATCGAAACGTATCTCAACTCATGACGCGGTGCCTTCGCGGGGTCGACCTTTGCGGCACTCCGACGGGGAGGGAAAATCCCCGCCCGAGCCGCATCAGTAGTCGATGCCCTTCTTCGCCAAGATGCCCGAGTCGAATGCGTGCTTGATCTTCACGACCTCGCTGACCGTGTCCGCAACGTCGATCAGCTCCTGTGGAGCGTCGCGCCCGGTGATTACCAGGTTCACGTGCTCGGGCCGGTTCCTGATCGTGTCGTAGACCGGCTGTGGTTCGATCCAGCCCCAGTTGATCAGGTAGGTCAATTCATCGAGGACGATGAGTTGGTGCTCTCCGGCCATGATCAAATCATGTGCTCGTTGCCAACCGGAGCGAGCGAGCTCCTTGTCGTGCTCGAGGTTGTCGGAGTTCCACGTGAACCCTTCACCCTCGTTGTACCAATCGACTCCGAGCTGACGCCCGACTTTCTCTTCGCCGACGTTCCAGTCACCGGACTTGATGAACTGGATGACGGCCACATTCCAGTCGCGGGCGATGCCTCGAATCATCACGCCGAAGGCAGAGGACGACTTGCCCTTGCCGTCGCCGGTGTTCACGACGACGATCGACTTCGCAACGTTCGACACATTCTCTGCCGGATTCTCGAGAATTGGATCAGTTGTCATGGACGTCTTCCTCGTTCGGGTCATCGGCTGTTGCCGCGGACCGTGAGCTGATTCGTGGAACCACGAGAACGGCGTCGTGACGGTACGTCACTTCGACATCGGCGTGGTAGTAGCGAGAGATGTTGTCTTCGGTGAGCACGTCGACAGCGGAGCCTTCCGCCACAATGGCTCCTTCGGCCATCAAGACCAGTCGATCGGCGAACTGCCCAGCGAGCGTGAGGTCGTGCATCGTGGTGATGATCGTCCGCTTGTGATCGGCGCGGAGGCGGTCGAGGAGTCGAAGAACCTCCTGTTGATGGCCGAGATCCAGTGAGGTGGTGGGCTCGTCGAGCAGCACGATGGGCGCGTCTTGCGCGAGCGCACGCCCGATCACCGTCCGCTGTCGTTCGCCGCCGGACAATGTCCCGACTGTCCGTGACGCGAACGCATCGAGGTCGAGATCGGCGAGGATCTCGCGCACGAATTGTAGATCACGCGACGAGGGGCTCGCGAGAGGGTGCAGATGTGGTGTCCGGCCAAGAAGCACGTAGTCAATGACTGTCATCCCCGCTGGAATCGTTGGTGCCTGAGGAACCCAGGACACGAGCTTCGCGCGAGCTCGTGGATTCGTGTCGCTCATCGCCCTTCCTTCGATCTGCACACTTCCGCTCGATCGAAGAACGCCCGACAAGGCCCGGAGCAGCGTGGACTTTCCCGCCCCGTTCGGCCCGATGATCGACAGCCACGCACCACGGTCCACATCGAGCGAGATGTTGTCGAGCAGCTGCGTGCCGCCGATTCGCACACCGATGTCTGTCGCGGTCAGAGCGCTCATCGGGTCGATGCCGTTCGCAGAATGATGATGAAGAATGGAGCTCCGATGAAGGCCGTGACTACGCCGATCGGGAGCTCCGCGGGCGTCAGCACCGTGCGCGCCACCAGGTCGGACAGGACGAGGAAACCTGCGCCGACGAAGATCGACAGCGGGACGATCACCTTGAAGCTGGACCCGAACAGCAGACGAACAGTGTGCGGGACGATAAGGCCCACGAAG
>CAXMRH010000239.1:0-6109 GCA_964196045.1 uncultured Chthoniobacterales bacterium
AGCGCGTTCGCCGTTCTCGGTGTATCGGCGCTCCTTTTCAGTATGCGAATACGAGCTCAGGAACCCACCCGAGATCCCGTCGGTTCTGATGCGCCTCGCAAGCCACACATGACCCGCACCGCAATGGCCGCGCTCGCTACCAACGGAGCGATGACCGGAGCTGCGCAGTTCTTGTTTCTTGGGCACGGGCTCTGGCTCGAGGACACATACGATCTCGACACGGCCGAAATCGGTCTCGCTATCGTCGCGGTCGGTGTCGTCGAAGTCGTCGCCACCCTCGGATCGTCACGGCTCACCGACCGCGTCGGCAAGCGCCGGTCGATGCTCGGCGGGTCAATTGTGATGACCGGAGCGATGTTCACCCTGGCGATCTTCAGTGCACCCCCGCTGGGACTTGGCCTCCTCCTTCTCGTGACCGCATTCCTGGGATTCGAGTACGCAATCGTGTCGGCAATACCGCTCATCTCTGAGCTCGATCCGGGGGCCAGGGCGGAGATGGTCGGGCGGGCTCTCAGCGTCACGACCGCACGAGTGACAGTCGAGACGCTGGCTGCAACCTCGATCTATGTGAACCAGGGTTTCGCGACGCTCATGACAGTTGCGACGGCTGCAGGCATCGTTGCGATTGTCCTGGCGGCCTTTGTCATGATCGAGCCCGGTTGAACTACTCCAAGACATTTACTCCAAGACATTTACTCCAAGACATTGTCGTAGACCCAGTCGTTGTACGTCACTCCCTCGGGCAACACGTGCTGTGATGCTTGATCGGGCGGAGGAGTTCGCCATTCGGGGGCCTTCCCACCGGCATAGAGCCCTCGGAGGAAGGCTCGCCGATGCTGACTCGCCCGCACTCGCCCGGCCAGGTCCTCGACATCCCATCGCGAGTGAACGAGTGCGTTGAGCTCGGCCTCCGTCGTCGAATGAGCAGAATCGCCCGCGAGGTTCGCCAACTCGAGCGGGTCGGCAGACAGGTCGAAGAGCTGTGCCGGGTCGCAGCCGCTCCACACGTATTTCATCGAGCCGCGCTTGGCCATAAGGACAGGAGCTGTTGCCCCCTCGGACAGGTTCTCGCCATACACCGCACGCGCAGAGAATCGGTCCGAGCTCGCTGCCGCCGAATCGCCAAGCAGCGGGACAAGCGAAGTTCCCTCGACGTGGTCGACGGGTTCAACCGTGTTACCGCCAAGATCGAGAAAGGTCGGCAGTAGATCGACCAGCGACACGTTGGATGCCACCCGGCCAGGCTCGAAACTCTGCGGCCACGAGACCATCAGAGGAATACGAGACGCCCCCTCGAAGAACGTCCGCTTGTACCAGAGGCCCCTCTCCCCCAACATGTCCCCGTGGTCGGTCGAGAAGACGACGACGGTGTTCGAGGCAAGGCCGGTCTCCTGCAGCGTTTGCAGCACTCCACCGACGAGGTCGTCGACGTAGCTCACGGAGCCGTAGTAACCATGGCGAGCCGTACGGATCTGCTTGTCAGTCAGTTCGAAATCGGCCAGCCCATACTCACGTCGTAATCGCTTGCTGTAGGGGTCAGGCCCCTCGGGCAACCCGACCGCTGGCATGTCTATCTCGTTGTCGTCGTACAGGTTCCAGTGCTCGTGGCTGGACTGATACGGGTCGTGGGGGTGCGTGAAGGACACGGTCATGTGCCAGGGCTGGCCCTCGTCCACTCCTGCGCCCCGGGCAAGGTCATACAACTTCCGGCGGGCCCTGTGAAGCACTTCCTCGTCGTAGTCCATCTGCACATTGCGAGTGACCGGCCCAGCGAGCGTGAACGACCGCGTGTCGTTGCTGTGGGTCTGGATCTGTTCGTTCCAATCGCCCGTCCATTGGAAGCTCGCTGGATAGATGTCGATCGTCAGCCGCTCGTCGAACCCATGGAGCTGATCAGCGCCGACGAAGTGCATCTTGCCCACAAGTGACGTGTGGTAACCCGATGCTTTGAGATAGTGCGCATAGGTCGGAACTGCGCTCGGGAACTCGGCTCCGTTGTCGTATGCACCAACTTCTGACGCAAGTTGACCCGACAACATCGAGAACCGCGAGGGGGCGCACAACGCGAAGTTCGTGTAAGCCGAGTCGAACACCACCGATCGCTCCGCCAGCGCATCGAGATGCGGCGTCTTGGCGATGTTATTGCCGTACGTAGGAAGGAACGACGCAGCCAGTTGGTCGACCTGGATGAACAAGATGTTGGGAGGGTTCGACGTCATCGCGCCACCCTAGGTTCTTGGGGCTTTTCGCTATGGCCCGGAGAAAATTGCTCCAGTGTCGCTGCGCGAGTTCTCGTAGTAGTCGCGTTTGGGGTCGTAGTCGATGCCGCCGTCGGCTTCCTTTGCCCGAAGTTCGGCACGGCCCACCACAAACCAGTGCACTTCATCTGGACCGTCGGCGAGCCGAAGAGTGCGCTGATCTGCGTACATGTCGGTGAGCGGCGTCCACATCGAAACACCGGTGGCACCGTGGACCTGTATGGCCTCATCGATGATCTCGCACACCCGGATCGGGACCATCGCTTTCACCGCGCTAATCCACACTCGGGCTTCCGCATTGCCGAGCTCGTCCATTGCCTTGGCTGCGCTCAGGACCATGCGGCGCATGGCTTCGATGTCGATGCGGGCCTTGGCAACTGTCTCGACGTTCTTGCCAAGATTCGCGATTGGCTTGCCGAACGCCTGACGGGTGAGACCTCGCTTGACCATCAGGTCGAGCGCACGTTCTGCCGCACCCAGGGAGCGCATGCAGTGATGGATCCGGCCTGGGCCGAGACGAATTTGGGAGATCTCGAAGCCGCGGCCTTCACCGAGCAGCATGTTCGAGGAAGGAACCCGTACGTCGGTGAAGCGCAGGTGCATGTGACCATGCGGCGCATCGTCCTTGCCGAACACGTGCATCGGGCCGAGGATCTCGACACCTGATGTCTCCATCGGCACCAAGATCTGAGATTGCCGTTGGTGTGCCGGGCCATCAGGGCTCGTCTCGACCATGCAAATCAAGATCTTGCAACGAGGGTCGCCTGCACCGGAGATGTAGTACTTCTCCCCGTTGATGACCCACTCGTCGCCATCCCTGACTGCACGACACGCGATCTGTTTCGCGTCCGACGATGCGACGTCGGGTTCAGTCATTGCATAGGCCGACCGAATCTCACCGGCGAGCAACGGGGCAAGCCACTCGGCCTTTTGTTCGGGAGTTCCGACACGTTCGAGCACTTCCATGTTCCCAGTGTCCGGAGCCGCACAGTTCATGGTCTCCGAAGCGATGGGATTCTTGCCCAGTTCGGTGGCGATGTACGCGTAGTCGAGGTTGCTCAGACCTTCGCCTGTCTCTGCATCGGGAAGGAAAAAGTTCCAGAGCCCCTTCTCACGGGCTTTCGCCTTTATGGCATCGAGCAGCTCCAGCTGACCCTCGCCGTGGCCCCAGCGTTCAGCGCGGTTCTCGCCGAGCCTGAAGAACTCTTGCGTATTGGGTTCGACCTCTTCGGCAATAAAGGCCTTCACGGCATCGAACAACGGGCGGGCGCCCTCGGACATACGCAGGTCGTACATCTCGGGCGTGCTCGGCAGAGCGGTCATTCTGGTCCTCTCAATTTGTCCTGAGCCTCGACACTAACGGGCACTACACACCTCGCGGGGAGCCTCAACGGTCGAGCAGGCGCCATCCAGCTGGCAGAAGGAGGCCAGCAACCGACGCCTTCAAGACGTCGCCGATGATGAACGGCGCAATGGCGAACTTCAGTGCGCTTGGCTCTGCAAGATCGGCAGCGATCGGCACGTCGAGCTTCCAGGCCAGGAAGGTCGCTCCGAACACGTAGATGATCGCGCTGCCGGCAAGAAACGCAGGAATGGCCGACAGCACCGTGCGGTCCTGGGCCCGTTCGGCCATCAACCCGACAACCCAGGCCGCGACGATGAACCCGATGAGGAACCCGAAGGTCGAGATGAGAGCGCCCTCAGTCGTGATTCCGCTCGTGCCATCGGAGTAGAACGGCAGACCGATCGCGCCGAGCCCCACGTAGAGCACTTGGGACAGCGCACCTCGATTCGCACCGAGGACGCCGCCAGCCAACAGCACTGCGAACGTCTGGCCGGTGAGCGGTACAGGGGTGAAGCCAAGTGGAATCGAGATCTGCGCGGCTGCTGCCGTCAGCAAAGCGAAACCGACAACGGCGACGGCGTCTCTCGTCACTGAACGAGGTATGACATCTAGCAACGTTCGTGGTGGTTGAAGAGCGGCAACAGTCATGGTTTTCCTTGGGTGAGACGACGCGTTCGCATTCTAGGGCTTCAGTATTGACGAGGAGCCCGACTAATGCGCCATCCAGCGAGACAAGATGCCGTAGCCGCGGAAGCAGAGGATACAGTCTCGACCCCGAAGAGAAATCCGAGAGAAACGAGAGTGCGATGGGTGCAGTTGGAAGCTGGAAGATGAAGATGCAGACCCCGGCGGGTGAGCAAGAAGCCGAGGTGGCCCTCAGCGAGGACGGAACCGGCTCGATGAAGAGCATGATGGGCGAACTCGAGCTCTCAGATGTGGTCTACGACGGCAACGACGTCAGCTTCGCCGCTGCCATGGGCCCGATTTCCATGGACTTCGCTGGCACCGCCGATGGCGACACCTTCACAGGCACAGCCACATCACCCATGGGCGAATCCCCCGTCACGGGCGTCCGCTCCACCTAGCTGATTTCCACATCGGCAAGGCGCGTAGGCATGCCCACAATGTTGTGGTTGCTCGTGATGGTCGCCGGCACGGCCGCCATCGTGTGGGGCGCCGAACTCTTCGCCGAGCATTTGGCTGCCGCGTCATCACGACTCGGTGTCAGCGCCTTTGCGCTCGCTCTCCTCCTTGCGGGAGCCGAGCCAGAGGAGCTCGCCACCGTCGTGACGGCTTCAGCTCGTGGCGTTGACGGTGTTGCGTTCGGCGATGTCATCGGCGCCAATGCAGCCATTGTCACGATCGCCCTTGCTGCGGGGGTCTACGTCACGACGATGCCATTCGGGCACCGGGTTCGCCGCTACGCCCTCGGAGGACTCGCGACAGCATTTCTCAGCGGCTTCATCCTCTGGGACGGCGCGATCACTCGGCCCGAAGGTGCAATTCTCGTCGCTGCGTATGTTGTGTTCGTCGCTTCGATCTGGATCCTGGAACGCCAGCCACCAGCCCTTGGTGAGACGGCCGAGCTGAACGAGGTTCGGGTGGGCCCCAGCAGAATCGGTCGAGATCTCGTCCTCGTCATCGTCGGCCTCGCCGCGCTGACCGGTGGCTCGATCGTCCTCGTGGAGGGCGTGCGGCAGCTATCTGGGATTGAGGAAACGCAGACTCGCCTCGGGCTCACCGTGGTTGGCTTCGCCACCGCGTTCGAACTCGTGGTGCTCGCCTGGTCAGCAAGCCGACGAGGCATCACCGACGCCGTCGTGGCCGGCGTCTTGGGCTCATACGCCTACAACCTCACGATGAGTCTCGGAGCAGGTGCCCTCATTGCGCCGCTGGACATCGACGATGCCGCCAACATCCGGGCGCCGTTCATTGCCATGGTCGTGCTCATGGTGGCCGTTCTTGCGCTCGCCTCCCGTCACCAGACGCTCAGCAAGGCGCACGTTCCCATTCTCCTTGTTGGATACGCAGCGTTTATCGCAACCGCTCTGCTGTACTAGGCGCTCGACTTCGGTAAGGAGCTAGAAATCTTGTTCAGGGGGTTCGTGCTCTCGGTTCCGATCGGGCTATGGCCATCTGGTTCAACGACCTACCGGCCCTACATGCCGCTCTGACGGGCGCGGGCCGCTTGCGACGAATGGTGATGACGGCCGAGTCGAAGATTGTGGATCACGGAACCGACATTTGGTTCCTCAACCAAGCGCAACGAAACGCGCTTCCCTGGAGTTTCGGCCCCCAGGGCCGAAATCTCCGTTAGTGAGCGAAGCGAACGGCGGAGATCACATCTACCCTGCATCCAGAGGCGGACCTACCGACCTGGACAACGGACAAATGATCAATGGCGCGGACAACCAGGCAAAAAGCAACAGCACACTCGACGGCGACTAACCCCCATCTCGCGGGCTGAAACCGGTTCAGCCCTCAATCACATTGCGGACCGGCAGAA
>CAXMRH010000240.1:0-4353 GCA_964196045.1 uncultured Chthoniobacterales bacterium
GCTCGGCGGCGCCTACCCGATCAACCCACATCTCCGATTGCTGCTCGACGAAATCATCAACGACAGTCGTTGGGACATGACCTATCTGGGAATGCAGATCATGGTCGAGGGGCTGGCTCTCGCCGCGTTTGGTTTCATGCAAGCCACGACGAACGAACCACTGCTGAAGCAGATGCTTCGATATGTCATGGCCGATGAAGCTCGCCATGTGGCCTTCGGGGTTCTGAGCCTGCAAGAGGTGTACGACGGGATGAACAACGCCGAGATCCGCGAGCGCCAGGAGTTCGCCTTCGACGCTGCTCTTCGCATGCGAGACCGCTTCATGCGTCAGGAAGTGTGGGAGCAGATGGGTGTGAATCAGCGCGACATGGTGAAGTTCATGCTCGACATGCCATGGGAGATGAAGGCGTTCCAACGGCTTCTCTTTGCCAAGATCGTGCCGAATTGTCGCAAGCTTGGCCTGATCGATGCTGGAGACGGGTGGCTTCGAGACCGTTTCACTGAAATCGGCGTGATCGAGTACGAGCACTACGAGGACACCGCCGAGGAGTACATGAACTTCGACCTCTTCGAGGGCGCCGACACGCCACTCGGAGCCAACGGCTGATGGGTAGCGAATGTTTCGACGTCTCCGAGTCGGACAAGGTTGCGCACATCGTCCTGAACCGACCCGACGAACTCAACTCGATGACGCCGGCGTTCTGGCGTGAGCTGCCACGGCTCGTTGATGAGATCAGCGACCGAGGCTCGGCCCGAGCCATCGTCTTGTCCTCGACCGGCAAACATTTCAGCGCGGGCATGGACATCAGCGTGTTCACGGGGGGCGACCTCGAGGACGACAGCAAGGTCGAGACAGGTCGCGCCCGCGCCAGTCTTCGGTACAACGTGCTGCACCTGCAAGACACCTTCACGGCCTTCGAACGTGCCCGAATGCCGGTGCTGGCGGCGATGCAGGGAGGCGTCGTGGGAGGGGCCGTCGACATGGTCACCGCTTGCGACATGCGATACGCCACTACCGACGCATGGTTCTGCATCCATGAAATCAACATCGGCATGACCGCCGATGTCGGAACTCTCCAACGGCTGCCGAAGCTCGTGCCGGAGGGAATCGTGCGCGAGCTCGCCTACACGGGCGACCGGATGCCGGCGGCGAGAGCCAAGGAAGTTGGTCTCGTCAATGAGGTCTTCGAGGACCACGCCACGATGATCGACGGGGTAGTGGAAATTGCACAACGAATTGCATCGCGTTCTCCGCTCGCCGTGCACGGCACCAAAGAAATCATCAACTACACGCGGGATCATTCGACTGCTGATTCGTTGCAGTACATGGCGGCGTGGCAGACGGGGATGTTCCAGCCCACCGATCTGATGGAGTCGTTTGGTGCTCAAGCAGAAGGCCGGGAGCCAGAGTACGACGACCTCCCGGAGCTACGGCGAGGGCTATAGCTGTCTGACGACGAGCGCTGTTCAGACGACGTCGCTCAAGCTGATCAAGGTGCTCGAGATCCAACCACCGGCGGCCTTGAACATCTCATCGAGAAGGTTTCCATCGGCGAGTACATCGGTGTGGAGCTCGAAAGAGCCGATGTAGGAGACCTCGATCGCGTATTCGGCGTGGCTCAGATCTTCGCCGTAGATCGTCTCGATGGTGACGCCCACGGCCCGCTCGAGCACGTTGCGGCCCATTTTGGGTGACGCCTCGGGCAGAGCGGAGAGCACGAGCTCTGGGTTGGGTGGCTCGGCCAGGCGTTGTGCCCGCACGACGATTTCGGCTTCGATGGCCGGAACATCGCTGAGCTCTCCGCTCAGAATCCAACTGCGGTACGCGGTCTGGGACCACGTGGGCCACTGCAATGTCATGTCGGCCTGCACGCGAGCAGGGTGTCCTTCGCCCGGAATGCTGTACGAAGTCTCCCAACGCGTGTCACCGAGGAGCGCGTCAGTGGTGAAGCGTTCCTCGACTGCCTGGCGTTCGAGCATTGCGATCTCGAGTGTCGAACGAAGGGCTCCGATCGCGTCGGCAAAGACGTGATCGAGCATTAGGACAGGCCGAACTGACGATCACCAGCGTCACCGAGGCCCGGGCGGATGAAGCCAACATCGTTCAACGATGCGTCGATGGACGCGGTCCACACGTCTACATCAGGGTGTTGCGACTTCATCACTTCCAGTCCCTCGGGACTTGCCAGAACACACGCCACGAGCACTTGTCCTGCGTTCGCTACCCGCAACAGGTCGCATGTATGGACGAGTGAACCTCCTGTGGCGAGCATCGGGTCGAGCACGATGCAAGGGGCACCGTCGAGGTCATCGGGAACCGTGTTTGCGTACGCGTGCGGGAGCAGTGTTGCTTCGTCGCGCTTGAGCCCGATGAATCCAACCGCAGCGTGGGGGAGCAGATCGAGCGCCGCGTCGAGCATCCCGAGGCCGGCACGCATCACCGGCACAACCAGTGGGGGTGTCGTGATCTCGACGCCGGTCGTCGCTTCGAGCGGGGTTTCGATGTCGATCGTTGTGGTGGGGATGTCTCGCAACGCCTCGAAGAGCACGAACGTGGATAATTCGTGCAGATTGCGGCGAAAATCGGGGCGATTTGTGTGCGTACGTCGCAGGTTCGTGAGACGTTCAGCGACAAGGGAGTGTTCAACGAGATGGGCGGTCATGCGGCGTGAACTTACTCGCGCGAGGAGCCATCTTGTGTAGCGAGGGCCGCTTCGTGAACCGCAGACTTCGACGGTCAGGACCTGATCGTTCTATATTCCTCCTGCACGGAAGGACGTCGCATGAGCATGCCTGACGCACCAATTACCGAGGATCCCACATCGCGTAAAGATGTGATCGTTTGCGAGGGAGTGCGGAAGTCGTTTGGCGACTTCGAAGCACTCCGCGGCATCGACCTCACGGTGAAAGACCGCGAGGTGATCGTGGTGCTTGGACCGTCTGGCTCGGGCAAGTCGACATTGATCCGGTGTATCAACAGACTCGAGGCCCACCAAGAAGGACGCATCGTCGTCGATGGCATCGAGCTGACCGACGATGTCAGCAACATCGACAAGATCCGGTCCGAGGTGGGAATGGTCTTCCAGCAGTTCAACCTCTTTCCCCACCTGACGGTGCTCGACAACATCACCCTCGCGCCGACGATGGTCCGAAAGGTGTCGAAAGAGGACGCGCGAGCTCGTGCGATGGAGCTTCTCGAGCGGGTCGGGATTCCCGAGCAAGCCTCGAAGCATCCAGGCCAATTGTCTGGCGGCCAGCAGCAACGCGTCGCTATTGCGCGATCGCTTGCCATGGACCCCAAGATCATGTTGTTCGACGAGCCCACTTCAGCGCTCGATCCGGAGATGATCACCGAGGTTCTCGAGGTCATGAAGTCGTTGGCGCGAGATGGGATGACCATGGTCGTTGTGACACACGAGATGGGATTTGCTCGCGAAGTTGCCGATCGCATCGTGTTCATGGAATCGGGCGAGATCGTCGAGGTCGGGACACCCGAACATTTCTTCGTGAATCCGACCGAAGAACGGACGAAGTTGTTCCTGTCACAGATCCTCTGAGGGTCCGTTCAGCCGTCGAGGGGTTCAAGTTCACCCAAAGCTCACGCGTTCGAATGTTTCGAGATGATGATGGCTGTGTGACGGGCGTCCCAGGGTGCCGTGTCGAGTGTCACAGCATAAGCTAGAATATACGCGCTCTCAATATCGTGCGCGTCGTCGCCCGGTAGTGCCAACGACGGCACGAGGGCTTGGAGGGAGAAATCCAAATGAAGAATATCAGTAGGTTGCTGCGCATTCTTGCGTTGCTTCTCACGATCTCGATGGTTGCCGCCGCGTGCGGCAGCGATGGTGACGACTCGGACAATGCTGGGGAAGACACCTCCGGCGAAGATGCTGGAGACAGCGATGTTGATGACACCGAACAGGTCGACGCAACCCAGGGCGGCACGCTCGCCAAGGTACTCTCCGCAGGTGAACTCGAATGTGGTGGAAACGACACGCTTCCCGGCTTCGGCATCGTTGATGCCGATGGTGGGTTCAGTGGCTTTGACATCGACTTCTGTAAGGTCATCGCTGCGGCAGTCTTGGGCGACGCCGAAGCCATCAGCGTGACGCCTCTCGTGCCAGCACAGCGTTTCCCGACACTCCAGTCAGGCGACATCGACGTGCTGATCCGTAACACCACGTGGACCGCAAGCCGTGACGGCGCTGAGCAGGCCAACTTCCTGCACACCACGTTCTATGACGGCCAGGGTTTCATGGTCAGGGCCGATAGCGGTATCTCGTCGCTCGCTGACATTGCCGATGCTTCGATCTGCGTGCTCACCGGCACGACGACCCTGCTCAACCTCAACGC
>CAXMRH010000241.1:0-4565 GCA_964196045.1 uncultured Chthoniobacterales bacterium
GTACAAGTCCAGCCGCATCACTCGCCATCCGTCGGGTCTCGGCGTCCGCCTTGGCATCGATGGCTTGCTCCTGGCCATCGCGAGCTCGCCCCCGCTGCACGAACGCCACACCTCCGGCCAACAAGGCAAGCGCCAAGAGCACAGCGACACCTCCGAGAAGGGACCGGAGCCGGCGCATTTTTCGGCGTTCCAGCGCCTCTTCGATCGCGGCCAGCTCCCGGCTGGCATCCATAAACTCTCTCTCGAGAATGTTCAGCTCGCTTTCGTGAGCTGAAACGTGGTCTACCGCCGTCTCGAGTCGGCCACCACGATAGAGCTCGCCGGGGTCGTGATCTCCTTGACTCCAGGTACGGGCGGCGTCGGTCAGGTGCCGGTGAACGCGCAGCGTCTCACGATCCTCATCGAGCCATGCCCGCAATCGAGGCCATTCTCGAAGGAGCGCCTCGTGAGCAACTTCGATCGTGGGTTCGCGGCTGGTCGGTTCACGATCGAACGACAGCAGCCGGGCGTCTCCCAAGTGACGCACCACTTCGGACATCGCTTCCGTTCCACCGAGCTCGCTTCGGGCAACCCGACGTCGGGTGTCCTCGGCACCCTCTCCGAGTGTGACCAGGCGGCCGAACAGTTGCCTCACATGGAGCTGCTGATCGCGCTCGAAGTCTTGGTACAGCCGTTCGGCCCTCGTTGCCAATGCGCCGGTCACTCCGCCGAGCTCCCGATACGCGCTCAACGTGAGTACCCCTGAATCCTGCCTGTCGAACAGCAAGGTCAGCGCGTATTGGAGCAGTGGCAGGGCGCCTGGCTGGTTGGAGACGTCGGCCACGATCTCTGCAACCAGCCCGGACTCGAACTCGATGCCCATTTGTTCGACCGGGTCGACCATCGCGCGCTCGAGCTCGTCTGCGGCTAGCGGCGTCACGGTCGAGGTCGACGTTTTCATGAGCCGTGCCAGCTCGCCATACCGCAGAGGACGGTCATAGAAGTCGGCGCGCAGGGTCACGATTACGCGGATACGAGAGGTCGGCTCGATGACCGCAGCCATGAGTCCCTCGATGAACCGGGACCGCAGAGACTCGTCATCGCACAGTGTGAACAATTCCTCGAACTGATCGACGAGAAGTACCAACTCGGCATCGTCGTCGGGAAGGACACGGCGTACCGCACGCAAGATGCCCCGACGGTTGGACATCAACTGCTCGCGTAGGGATGCCGGAGGGTTCACGGCGACCCGCAGCAGCGCGGTCTCCAACTCCTCGAAGGGATCGTGGCCGGGCACCATGCTCACGTAGAACCACTCGTTGCTGCCAGGCAACCGGCCACGTCGTAGAGCGGGCAATAGTCCAGCCCTCACAACGCTCGACTTGCCGGCACCGGATGGGCCGACGATAGCCAGGAAACGATTATCGGTTTCGTCCCCATCGAGCCGATCGACGAGCTCGTCGACCAATCGTTCGCGACCATGGAACGTGGCAGCATCGGCCTCTTGGAATGCGCGTAGGCCCTTGTACGGGTTTGCCAACTCGATATCGGGGAGCATGGTTAGGCGACCGTGGGTGGCCGCCTCGATCGTCGCTTCTCGCCCTCCGACGGCGGCACGAAACTCCTGAACGAACTCGGCGATCGTCGGATAACGATCCCGCGGCGCCTTCGCCGTTGCTCGCGCCAGTACTACGTCGACAGATCGACTCAGGCCTGCCACCCGGCTGCTCGGCGCAGGGAGAGGATCTTCGAGCTGGCGACGTAGAAGATCCGCTTGATTGGAAGCGTCGGGGAAGGGCAGTGACCCGGTGAGCGCCTCGTACATCGAGATAGCCAATCCGTGGACATCGGCCGTAGCACCAACGGCCTCTTTGCGAAGTTGTTCAGGCGCTGCGTATGCAGGCGATCCCGCCGAGAGTGCGGACTCGGGATCTTGCTGTTCGGTCGCTGCCAGTGCGATTCCGAAGTCTGTGAGGTATGCGTTGCCGTCATCGTCAAGCAGGATGTTCGCCGGCTTGACGTCGCGGTGAACGACACCAGCGCGATGCGCGACCGTCAGCGCCGATCCTACGTGTTCTGCGATCCGGAGAACCGTCTCGATCGGCACTGGCCCGCCGTCCAACAGCGTTTCGAGACTGCCGCCCCGAAGCCAGCGCATCACCAGGTACGCCCGGTCCGGCTCCCGCCAGTAGTCATAAAGGGGAACGACGTGCGGGTGCTCAAGATTCGCGACCATGTGCGCCTCGGCCTCGAACCGACGAATGAACTCGGGACGATTCGCTAGCTCACTGCGGATCACCTTGATCGCCACTTCGCGATCGACCGAGGGCTGCCGCCCGCTATACACGATCGAGAAGGCACCCTCGCCGATTCGTTCCCCGAGTTCATACCCGCGAAGTCCGGTCGGCCGATTTCCCTGGTCAGACGTAGCCAGGGGCGCTCCCTGCGAACTTTCAGCGGAAGTAAGCGGCGCTCCGTCCAGTATTTCCCGCTCTAGTTGTTGAAGCTCGGGTGATGGATCTAGACCCACGCCGGTCGACAGGTGTTGCCGGTAGTCCTGATAGACCGAAAGCGCTTCGCCCTGCCGACCCGACTTAACCAGAGCCACCATCAACAACCGTCGGAATCGATCGCGCAGCGGATGTAAGGCCACCCACGACTGGAGTTCGGGCACCACCTCGACCGCCCGGCCGTCCTCGATAAACGACGCGCTCCACAGTTCGACTGCGACCAACCGCAACTCGTCCAGCCTTCTTGCTTCTGCCTCTATCCACGGTTCGTCCGCAAACTCCTCGTACGCGTCGCCCCTCCACGCAAGCAGCGCTCCTTGGAGCGTCGCTGGCTGCCCGTCGTCGAGATCGGACGGCTGGCTACCACGAACGGCTGCATCGAACCGGACGGCGTCAACCGACTCAGGGGGCAGGTCCAGTCGATAACCGCCCCCGGTCGATGCGACCACCTCCTCTCTGGTTAGTGCCGTTCGCAGCCTCGATACAGAGACCCGCAGGGCACCCTTCCAATCCTGTGGCAGGCCGTTTTCGCCCCATAGGGCCTCGGCCAGCTGGTCCGAGCCGACGGATTCGCCGACGCGTCGGGCTAAGCACGCCAGAAGGCGGCGCTGTTGAGCGCCCCCCAAGTCAAGCTCCCGGTTGTCGACCGTTGCTTCGATCCGACCGAGAACTCCGATACGAAGTCCATCAATCATTGGATACATCATTGCTGACAAGGCGTTGCACGATTGTTACAACTCGCCGAAGGTGTTTGACGAGAGCCATTCCATGCAGCGCATGGCCGCCATCCAAGGGAGACATATGGGACCGCGTATAGCCATTCTCGGGACTGGAGCGAACGGGTCGGTGTTCGCTGCGGACCTGATACGGGCGGGCCAGGATGTGACGTGTATCGAGCAGTGGCCTGAGCATGTCGACAAGATTCGGGCAGACGGCATCACGATCGAGGTCGAGGAAGAGGGCACGTTCGTCACGCACGTGGACACCGTGCTTCACCTCTGTGAGGTGGCGACGCTGACCGAACCCTTCGACATCGTGTTTCTTCTCCTCAAGGCCTACGACACTCGTTGGGGATGTGAACTGATCAAGCCGCACGTTGCCGAGGATGGTGTGGTCGTCGGGGTGCAGAACGGGATGACCTTCGATGACATCATCGACATCATGGGTACCGATCGTGCGATCGGATCGGTGATCGAAGTTTCCTCGACGATGCTCGAGCCGGGGTTCGTCGAGCGCCAGTCACCGCACGCTCGATCGTGGTTCGGCGTGGGCACGGACGACGGAGAGGTCACGCCGAGACTGCTGGAAGTTGCAGATCTCATGCGTCACGTTGGCGAGGTCGAGATCGTGTACGACATCCGTTCGGCCAAATGGATGAAGCTCGTGATCAACGCTGTGGAACTGGTCCCGTCCGCCATTTTGGACATGTCCATTCCCGGGGCCTCGCAGATTCCACGAATGCGCGAGCTCATGATCAGGGCCGGAAACGAGGCGATCGACGCTGGCCTCGCTCTAGGACACGAGATCGTCCCAATCTTTGGCTTGGACGACGTCGATCCAACGCGGCCGCATGAGTATGTGACGGCTCTGTTCGAGAAGCTCATGGATGACTTTGTTCTCGAAACGACTCGTTCGACTGTTCTGCAGGATTGGATACGCGGCCGGCACAGCGAGGTAAACGAGATCCATGGAGCGGTCGTCGCGGCTCTTCCGAAAGGCAGCGCAACCGTGAATACAGCCTTGATAGACCTGGCACTCCAGATCGAGCGAGGTGAGCGCGAACGAGGGCGGTCCAATCTCGAGACCCTTCTCGCGGAGCTCGCCCCCGAAAGAGCTCAGGGAGATTGACTCTGAGCCGCGTTAGGGACCGATGTCGTAGCTGGCGGGGATCTGCAGGGACCGTGGCAGCGGCCTCTTTGATTTGGCGCGCTCGGCTGCAATAGTTGGCTAGACGCCTACGGACACGTATGGCGGGAAGGTTGACGTGGCCGATACATCACAAGGCGAAGGATGGTGGCAAGCCTCCGATGAGAGGTGGTATCGGCCAGAAAGCCACCCCGACTATGTAGAGCCGCT
>CAXMRH010000242.1:0-6494 GCA_964196045.1 uncultured Chthoniobacterales bacterium
CGCTGAAGTTCTCCGAGACCTGCTGGCCGAGGACCTTCAGGGCTGCGATGGCGACGATGGCAATGAGTGCGACCAAGAGGGCGTACTCGACCATTGCTGCGCCACGCTCAGTCTTAGCATGCGCCTTCAGGAAGGTGTTGAGGAAGTGGTACTGGGTAATCACGTCAGGTTTCTCCTTGTGTTTGGACCCGATGTTGAGCCCATGTTGTAATAGAGAACTTCGACGCTCATCAGCCTTTACCTCATAGGCCACAAGGACCGTTGAGACGGGCCACTCGGCCCGACAAACCAACAATTCCAAGGCTTTAGGCGGCTTCTGCCGGCGGAATTACTCCAATCGAGTCCAAATCGGCATCCCCTGCTTCGTCAACGTCCACAGTAAAGAGGTGGTAATCGCGAATTTTGGTCGACTTCTTGACTTGTGGAACGAAGCGATGATCAACGGCCGAGACGACCAGCATCAACCCAGCCAACGGTCCAACGACGCGATTGAGCGACACAAAGAGTCCACCCCACAGGAAGAACCAGGTCAGGACAGCCAAGGGGGGCATCATTCTTCTGGCGAAAGCGTTCCCGTTCACGTTCGCTGCCATCCAAAGCCCCACGCCGCCGAGCAGGACCAACGTGGAGTCGTAGAAGTACAAGCGTGGGTTCGCTGCCACCACGAACAGCGACAGGGCAGCGAAGGCCCGGATGGGGCTCTCGTCGAGCGAGCGGCGAGTCCACAGTTCCAGCACGGCAACGCCGAGAACTGCTGTAGAGACGAGCCAGATCGCTAGCGCACCGACCGACGACGGGTCTAGGCCGAAGGTGGTCTGCGCCGAGCCAAGGATGGTGACCATCTTGCGGAACGGCACGACCCCATCTTCTTGGAGCTCGGCCATCATCGACACGTTCGATGCGAATCCGCTCCATTGGTCAAGACCGAATGGAAGCGATGACAACGCGAGCACGGTGGTTGCCACTGCAAAAGTTCGTAGAACCCTCCATGAGCGTGACCAGAGCAGCACGACGGGCACCGCTATAGCGAGGTTCGGCTTGAGCCAGAGCAGTGCGAGAAGGGCTCCAGCGAGGCCCTGTCGGTCCTTGGAATAGGCATGGGCCGCGCCACCGACCGCGAGCGCGTAGATGCCGCTGTATTGGCCGATCAGTGTGGAACTGATGGCTGCTCCCGACGCGAGCCCGACCATTACACCAGTCGACCCGTCGACTGCGACACCGCTCGACCCGTCGACTGCGACACCGCTCGACCCGTCGACTGCGACACCGCTCGACCCGTCGACTGCGACACCGCTCGAGGTGGGAGAGTTTCCGACTCTTGCTCTCGTGAACCAGCGGAGGCCGACCACGAGACAGATTCCTGTCAACAATGCGGAGTAAATGAACGACCCGGCGAAGCCGAACAACGCCATGGGAAGCGCCAACCAGAGCGCGAACGGCGGATAGAGATAGGGAAGTGGCTCTGCCTCGGCGTCGTAGGGCCGATAGACGTCTTCACCAGCGAAGACACGATCAGCAGCGTTGTCGAACGCCGTCCAGTCGGTGCTGAGGTTTTCGACCGGGTCTGACGTGACCCACGCAGCAAGCATGAAGACGAGTACGCCAGCAATCAGCAGGGCAGAACGACGAGCCCAGAGTTGTGATCGAGGAACCAGAGATCTCGGAATGCCTGTCATGAGGCCTTGGAGGTTTGTCAGTCGAGGTGCACGATGCCCATGCGGACAGCGGAGAGCACTGCCTGCGTGCGATCGCGAGCATCGAGCTTCTGATAGATCGAGGCGAGATGGTTCTTCACCGTCTTCTGACTGATGAAGAGCTGCTCAGCAACCTCTGGCGTCGAGCAACCATCAGCGATGAGCTGCAGCACTTCTTCTTCACGTTTCGTAACCACACGTTCCTGTTCAGGAACGGGCTGATCCATGCGTCGTACTTCGTTCAGCATCGTCGCTGCGAGTTGTGGCGAAAGAGCCGTGTCGCCGGCAGCAGCCATACGCACTGCCGAAGCGATCTCGTTCGTCGAGCAGTCCTTGACGAGGTAACCCGACGCACCAGCGCGGATTGCGTTAGCCAGGACATCCTGGTCTGCGTGCATCGTGAGCATCACGATCCGAGCCTCCGGGTACGCCTCACGAATTTGCCGGCAAGCTTCGACACCGTCGAGCTCAGGCATGGTGACATCCATGAGAATGACCTCTGGTTTCACCTGCGTGGCGAGCTGCACCGCCTCGACGCCATTTCGGGCCTCGGCGACAACGTCGAAGCCTTCCTCGCGCATCGATCGGCTGAGGCCTTCTCGAAGCATTCGGTGGTCATCTGCAAGCATCAAGCGGATCGTCATTTTTCTTCGTTCCTCGGTGCGGGTATTCGGCGCCGGAGGAGCTTCTCCGACCGGACTCCATCGGTCGAAACGACCAACAGTTGAGCCACTTGTTCAGCTCAGAGGCTGTCCACGATCTGAATCATGGCGGGCACAAGAATCACGACGAACAGCGCCGGGAAGATGCAGAACACCATGGGGATCAGCATCTTGACAGGGGCCTTCTGAGCCTTCTCCTGAGCGATCTGGCGACGCCGAATGCGCATCTCGTCTGCCTGTGCACGAAGCACACGACCGATCGAGACACCAAACGTGTCCGCCTGAAGAATTGCAAGCACGAACGAACGCACTTCGGACATATCGATTCGAGCGTCCATCGCCCGCATTGCATCGGCACGACTGGCACCGGCGCGAGTTTCGCCGAGCATCCTCGCGAACTCTGTGGACAAGGGTCCCGGGACAGTGGAGATCGTGCGGTCGAGCGCTTGCTCGAAGCCGAGACCTGCTTCGACGCTGATGGTGAGCAGGTCGAGCACATCAGGAAGGTCGGCCATGATGGCCGCCTGACGGCTGTCCACGGCTCGGGTCAGCTTCGCCTCTGGGCCCATGATGAGAACAGCAATCGCGAGACCGACGGTCATGAGTCGGGTCATCCCCTCGAACGCGAGCGGGTTCCAGACGAACATGAAGGCAATGACGAGCGGAACGGCGCAGATTGCGAAGACTCGACTCGCAAGAAACCGGTCAACCTCAGCGGTCGAGTCCCGGCCGGCCATCACGAACTTGTGACGTACCTTTTCGATGTATCCAGCGGGAGTGAACTTGCGACCCAGATCCCCGACGCTGGTGAACATCTGCTTGCCGATGCGGTCCATGAAGGACCCCTGCAGTTCGTTGTCGTCGATGATTCCGGCGTTCGCGGCAGCAGAAACATCGTAGCCGTCGACCTGGCGAAGCGTCTCTCGTGCCTCGGCCCGTTCGGCGCCGCGACTTGCGAACGTGAAGACCACGCCAGCGACGGCTAGGCCCACCATCGCTACTGCGAATTCGACTGGGATTGTGTTGAGAATATCCATGACGGATGTGATCTCCCTCGATCAGATCTTGATGTCGATGATTTTTTTCATCCAGAATGAACCAATAACCATGCTGACCATTGCGAGCCCCATTGCTCCGTAGCCGATGTTGCTGGACCAAAGTGCGCTGATGTACTCACGGTTCATGAAGTACATGGCAACGCCCACCCCGAAGGGCAGCACCAAGAGGACGAGCGCGGACACTCGACCCTCAGCGGTAAGCGCGGCGACTTCGCCACGCAACCGGGTGCGAGCGGTCATCGTGTCTGCGACGGTGCTGAGCAGTTCGGCCAAATTGCCTCCGACCTCTCGCTGAATCTTGATCGCCACGACAGCCCACAGCAGGTCAACCGAGTCGACACGTTCCGCAAGATCGTCGAGCGCCTCGTCGAGATCCTTGCCGAGGCGGGCCTCGTTCACCGTGCGTCGGAACTCACCAGCAAGCGGTTCCTCGGCTTCGTTGCCGACTGCGTCAATGCCCTGGATGAAGCTGTAGCCAGCCTTCAGGGTCGAGGACAATAAATTCAGTGTGTCAGGGAGTTGCGCTTCGAGCTTCTTGCTACGGCGTTTCACCTTGAACTTGACGTACATTGCGGGGAATAGCCCTGCAGGAATTGCAAGACCGAGCGCCACGAACGGGCTGCCGGAGAGTACGAAGCCGAGGAGCAACGCGATTATCACGATGCCCACCTGGATGGCGAACGCCTCACCGGCGCGAAGGGGAATCTCGGCTTTCTCGAGCATGGATGTGGTCGAGTTCAGGTTTCCGCGCGATGCGGCGGCCTCCTCGGCCTTCTCGACGACCTGCTCGACGAACCTTGACCGCACACTTGCGAAGGTGTCATCGGCAACGCTCTGCTCTTCGGTCGAATCTTGCGACCCATAGACACTGAGCGTCGAGTTCAACGTGTTGTCGTTGCCGGCGAAGATCGACAAGATCGAGAACGAGAACAGCAGGGCAGCAACGACTGCGAGGCCAATTGCGATCAAAGCGCCGTTGTTCCCGCGGAGAATCTCGAAGCGAGACGTCTCGATCAACGGTGGCGCGAGAAGGCTGTCTCCAGCTGCCAGGCCGTCAGGGACAATACGTACACGCTCGGTCGAGCCTTCGTAGGAGACGACGATGTCGCTCGTCGGGTTGTCTGCATTGTCAGCCGGAAGGACGACCCCTGAGGTGTCGAAACTACCCACGATGTAGGACTCGTGAACCTGTGCGGCCAAACGGCCGGCGGCCACCATGTCGGCCTCAGCATTACCACGGTAGATCGCTCCACCGCGAACGCCGTTACTCACGTTGGTGAATGCGCTGAGGTCGAGGTTTGCCGCTTGAGGGGCGACGATCGTCAGCGACGCGTCCTGGCTGAGGAGATTGCCCTTTGCAACGTCCGAGGTGACCGTGGACGCTAACCCTGGGCTACCCACGAATGCGGCAACGGTTCTGACACCGTCGCTCTGGGATGTGAACGCAGCAACCGAGTTGGAGATTGCGTTCCACGTGACGGCGCCACCTTCGGGGCTGAGCTCCTGGATCGCCTGGCGCACGGCCCCGTGATCTGACGTGAAGTTCACTATGGGGCGAGTGTTCGGATTGCCGCCGCCTGCACGAACCAACATCACGCGAGTGTCGGAACTGAGACCATCGAGGAACGCGAGAGCTGAGCTTTGAATTCTCGAGAACCCTGCGACTTGGTCTGCAGTCTCCGAATCGTCGACAACAATCACCGTGTATGCGTCGACCGGTGAGCGATGAATCGGTGCGATCGTCGCGGTGACCGGTTCGCCTTCGACGGTCACAGTCATCTCACCAGCTGGCGTTCCAACTGCTGGCCGCACTGTCACAAGACCTGTGGTACCAGTCAGGTCGACGCGAAGAACTTCGAAGTCGGCGTTCGAGTCAGCGATGACCTCGTCCTGAGCCGCAAGCGGCGCAGCAAACAGAGTCAAAACAAGGCCGAGCAAGGCCACGAACGCAAACCCGCGCCGCGAAGCGAACGGTAGTCGGTTCGACGTTTCGGCGTCCTGCGCCGAAACTCGGTTAGTGAGCGAAGCGAACGGCGTCATCGGGTGCTCCGGCTCGGGGTGAAGACCTCTGCGCCGAGCTTGATTCCGTGATCGGAGAGCTTCTCAGCGAACTTCGGACGGACACCGGTTGGCTGCAGCGTGCCCTTGAGCTTGCCGTCCTCGCCAACGCCAGCAGCGAAGTCAAAGAGGAAGATGTCCTGAAGGATGATGACGTCACCCTCCATGCCCTGCACCTCGGTGATATAGGAGATTTTGCGGGAGCCGTCGCGTTGACGGCCGATCTGGATGACGAGGTCGACCGCTGAGCTCATCTGTTCACGAATCGCTTTGATCGGCAGGTCGTACCCAGCCATCATCGTCAGAGTTTCGATACGGGTCATCGCGTCGCGAGGGGTGTTTGCGTGCACCGTGGTGAGCGAGCCATCGTGGCCGGTGTTCATGGCCTGGAGCATGTCCAGGGCCTCGCCGCCGCGGCACTCCCCAACAACGATGCGGTCGGGACGCATACGCAAGGAGTTCTTGACGAGGTCTCGAATAGTGATTTCGCCCTTGCCCTCGACGTTCGACGGACGGGACTCCATGCAGAGCACGTGATCCTGGCGAAGCTGAAGCTCCTTCGCATCCTCGATCGTGATGACTCGTTCGCCCTCGGGGATGAAGGAGGACATGACGTTCAGAGTCGTGGTCTTACCAGAACCAGTACCGCCGGAGATGATCACGTTGAGCTTGCCGATGATGCAGGCCTGGAGAAATCGAGCCGCCGCCGGAGTCAGTGTGCCGAAGCCAATGAGGTCTTCGATTCCGAGCGGATCCTTCGAGAACTTACGGATGGTGAGGAAAGGTCCACCGATTGCCAGCGGCGGAATGACGGCATTGACGCGAGATCCATCCGGAAGTCGGGCATCGCACAATGGTGAGGACTCATCGATGCGTCGACCGACCTGGGCCACGATCTTTTCGATGACTCGGCGAAGGTGGTCTTCGTCCAAGAACTTGATGGGGGCAATAGCAGCCTTGCCAGCACGCTCCACGTACACCTGATCTGGGCCGTTGACCATGATTTCCGTGACGCTCTCGTC
>CAXMRH010000243.1:0-15101 GCA_964196045.1 uncultured Chthoniobacterales bacterium
GACGGGACGCGCAGCATGGTTCTTTGTGACGACCTGACTTGCCAAACCGGAACCGAAACCAGCGTTCCCGCTGAGATAGGCGGCATCTTCGCGCACGTCCTGTACACCGCCAACAACGGCCCCATCCTCGTCGTCGGCGGACTTGACGAAGGCCTCCGACTCGTCCACATCGGACGACTAGATGGGTAACACCCGAATACCGTCCGAGAGCGCCGGCTATGCCGCGCCCATCGCTACAGAGTCGGGCGTGATCGCGGTTGGGCAGGCGCCGAGCGCCGCGGCGGTCTGGGTAGCGACACCGGAGAACTGACGCCCGACGGAATCGCGGGGGCTGACTACCCCCTGGCGAATCAACTGGCCGGCCTGGATTCTTTGGCGCTCAGCCGCTTCGACACGACACGCAACGGCTCGTGATCATCGCCCGCACCGCGTCCTGCCCAGGGCCGAGCATTTTCGTGATGCGCTCCATAAGCGGCGCCGGTGCGATCGGTTTTCCGCAGGAGTCGCAGAGAATTGTGTCGCTCTCGAGCAGAGCGATCCGACCGTTCAGGAGTGCCCCCATGTCGGTCGTTGATCGCAGCGATATCGCCCGCCGCGAAAGTTCGGGACAAGCCTGTGTGCACTGCTCGCAGGCCGTACACAGATTCGCATCGAACGTGATCGTGACGTGCTCGGCTGCATTGGCTGAACCCAACGCTCCGGTCGGACACGTCTGGACACAGCGAGTGCAGGCTGTACACGTAACAGGATTCAGCTGAACGATGCCCGTGGGCGCGCCCTGGTGATCGATGAGAAGATTTCGAGCCTCCTCGTGGCGCGCTGCAAGCGCCTGCATCACCCCGACGGCCCCGATCGGGCCAAACGGATCCGTCAGCGCGACCCTGGGGAGCGGCTTCGGCACGACGCTGGTTCGCGTGGTCATCACGCGCTCTGATGACTCATCGAACGAGCTAAGCAGCAGGCGGCAGAACTCGACGGCGTCATCGACCCGGGCGTCGTGTCCCAATTCGCAACCGCTCTCGCTGCACGGAAGAACGGCGACAGCACCGGCCCCCATCAGCAGCGGCGCAAGAATCCATCCGGGCCGTACCATTCCGCTGCACGGGACGGTCACGGCATACCACCCTGGGATTGCCTCGGGGGCGTTCCCCCTCGCGCATGTGAAGACGATCGAGCGAGTCTCGGCTCGGCCCACCGACGGGTCGAGCAAACCTGCGATCTCCGCTTCGAGTTGGCTGGTGGTTGTGGCGGGGTCGACCGTGGCGCCGGTTGGGCACGTGGTGACGCACAGACCGCACGGTTCGCACACCGATCGGTCGAAGGACACCTGCCGGTCCTGCACTGTGAGCGCCTCCTGCGGGCAGACGTCAACACATGCCCGACACCCGGAATCGGCGGCACACAGCGCGACATCGATCGATGGTGCAGCCCGGTACTCGTGATCTGGTCCGCTGAAGAGTTCTCGTCGACTTACCTTCCGCGGAAAGGAGATCTTCGCGTTTACCGGACTGCTCCCTGCGAATGCCTCGGCTCGGGCAATCCGGGCGTTCAAGACGACGTCGAGAGGGGCGGCGGATTGGCCGATGGTCGTGAGATGGATCAGCTCGACGCCGAGCGGATCGACGCCTGCGCGGCGAACCTCGGCCTGGACCGCTCCGAGTGAGTACTCGCCCTCGCAAAGACCGAGAACGAGTCGATCTCCGCCCGCGATCGCCGATCCGATCCGGTCGGGGTGTCGGCATAGGTGATCGATGATGATCGTCTCGCAGGGCTCGGCCAGAGTTTCATCGAGACCGTCACGGCACAACAAGATGGCAGTGGTCACGAGCGAGCGCCTGTTCGTTCTCTCCGCTCGAGAACATGCAGCAGCTCGCGGTCGTGGTCGACAAACGCACCGACGGACACGACGAGCGCTCGGTAGAACCCTGACGAGGTGGTCTCGCGGACCCGCGCCACGAAGCGTGGGACCCACAGGTGTAGGTGGCTGTCCAAGAACTGTCGCTGTTCATGGCTCCACTCAGAAATCGACGAGAGGTCGCCTCGCTCGGCCGCGCTCGCTTCTTGCGCACACATGAGAGCCATCAGCTCCAGCTGCGCAGAGATGTGGTCGGGTTCGAGATTCGACTCGGACGCGACGCACAGGCCGAGCGAGGTGAATGCGGCTTCGAGTTCAGCCGCGACGAGGGCCGGTCCACCCTCTCGAGGTGACGAGACGTAGAACGACTCGACCGGAGGGCAGAGGGCTCCGTCGGATCCGGATTCGAAGAGACGCACATACCGGGTCTCCAGCTCTTGCACCTGGAGACCGTTGTCGAGGAGGCGCCGCATTTCCAGCCATGGCGGGGCGAAGGCGAGGGTGTCGACACCCAGGTCATCGAGAAGCTGAGCCGCTGCAGCAAGTTGCTCGATGCGAGCCGCCTCGGGCGGGAGAAACGCTACGGCAAAGAATCTGTACAACCCCTGACGGAGCCGCGGGAGCTCGATCTCGGCCGAGCTCGACATCACTCGTCGCTGTCTTCGGGCGTCGAATCGCCGCGATCGGGGAGAAGCTCGTACACCACAGCCGACGAGAACGCCATAATCACGCCGAGCACGAGAAGAGCCGGCGCGAACTGCATCCTCGGATTGCTGTTCTTCACGCTGTCGGCTCCCCACGGAGCGCTCAGAAAGAAGTAGCTGACGATCACTAGGACGATGCCCACAAGCAGCATTGTCAACGATATGGCTTTACGTGACACGGGTATCAGCCTCCTCGGGAAGTTCGACGATGGGGATCAGTTTCATGAAGATTCCTATTGCCGCAGCGCCCATCGCTATGAGTCCGATGACCACGCCATATTCGACCCAGGTGGGCGAGTACGAGCCGGTCTCATAAGGGAGCAGCATGCCGTCGGTCTGCGAGGGCACGACGATCAAGAAACGCTTGCCAACTGCGGCCAGGTTCACCGCAAGCCCGATCGCGACCAGTGCACCAATGCTCCATCGTTTCGTCAGAATTTGGATCAGGAGCCCTACGAGCGAAGCCCCGAAGAGCGCCATAGACCCCCAGAAGATCCAGGCGTAGCGACCTGAGAGCATCGCATCCGTCACGTCATTTTCGCGGCCGCCGCCGCCGTAGGTAGCGGTCAACACCTCGGTCACGACGAAGTAGAGATACGTGATCGTGAGCACAGCCAGAAGGCGACCGAGCCACGAAAAGACGTACTCGTCGAGGCTCTCCTGCTCTCCGCAGGCCCGTCGCACGACGGCCGCCAGAACGATGAGCAACCCGATGCCCGATACGCCTGCGAGCACGACGAATGCTGGAGCCTGCAAAGCGCTGAACCACCCCGGCCGGCCGATCTGGAGTCCGAACACGAAGCCGAGAGTCGAGTGCGCCACGACGAGCATCGGCACGATCGCAAGCGCCAACCAGAAGGTCGCCGTCTCGTGACGCCCTCGTTCCGCAGCGGTGTCTTTGTAGCCCGCCGCGACGAATCGATGCAGCCCCTGCAATCGGGTGGATTCCTTTGCCATGATCGCCGCGTCACGACGACTACCCAGGTAGAGGTAGACCACGCTTGCGAACAGATAGCCCGCTATCACAAGGGTGAAAGTCCCGAAGAACGGCGACTGAGGTCGTGCATAACGGAAGAGATTGATCACGCCGCGCACCGGTTGCCCGAGATCGGCAAGGATGGCGAGCGTCCCGAGGACGAGGCTCACGACGGTCAGCAACTCTGCCATTCGCGCGAGAGGTCGGAGTCGCTCGAGATTGAAGAGCCGAATGAGCGCCGCAATCGTGATCCCGGCGAAACTCACCCCCACGAAGTAGACGAGGAACGCGATGTACAGCCCCCACGGGGCGCCTCTCATCGTTCCCACATCTCTCATCCCAGTGACGATCTCGCCGTTGGCCTGTTGATAGAAGAAGGCGTAGACGCCGAAGAGGCTGGCGGCCAACGTGACCGCCATGAACAGAGTCCACCCGCGAGTCAGCTTGCCAATGCCCTGAGGCAACCCCGGACCCGTAGCCCGGGTCGGTGTGGTGCCGGCGTCGCCAAGAGTTGTAGTCATCTCTCCACCCTCGCTTTCACCAATTCGATCTCGTGAGCCTCGTCGCTCGGAGGTTGACCCCCGACGTAGACGACGCTCGGCTTTGTGCCGAGATCATCGAGCAACCTGAAGTGGTCGTGTTCGCGTATGTAACGGCTGATCGGAGATCCCTCATCGTCGACATCGCCGAAACGAAGGGCTTCGACCGGACAGGTTTCGACACATGCAGGCACCTCGCCGCGATCTACGCGGTGAACACAGAAGGTGCACTTCTCCATGACTCCTTTGTGGTGTCCTCCACCAGCGGTCATGCGCTGCTCGGGTCCCTGTGGCTCGGCGAGAGCCGGATTGCTCCACGGCGGGTTCAGGCCACCTGTGATGGGCTCGAGATCCGGGTCGGACCAGTCGCCGTACGTCCGATCCTCTGGCTTCTCCCAGTTGAAATAGTTCACGCCGTACGGGCATGCGAGCTCGCAATAGCGGCATCCGATGCAACGCTCGTAGTCGGTGAGGGTCAGCCCGTCGTCACGTTTGAATCGGGCTCCGACCGGGCACACCTTGACGCACGGTGCGTCTTCACAGTGCTGGCACGGACGTGGCAGGAAACTGAGCTTCGCGTCGGGGTACACACCCTCTTCGAGACGGAAGACGTACATCCAGAAGGTGCCTTCGGTCGTGTTGTTCTCGATCTTGCAGGCCTCCATACATGCCCGGCAGCCCTGGCACCGATCCAGGTCGACGATCATCTGATACTTCGTCATCGCTGATCATCTCCTCAGGTCGACTCGACCTTGACTTTGACGTGGAACGACTGGTCTGCGGTGTTGGTCATGTATCCCTCACCGGTGAAATAGATCTCGTTCGGGCTGGGGCCCCGCCCCCTCGAAGTCGGATGAGACCACAGGCCGAAGTGATGTGGCATCGCGACCGTGTCGGGACGGATCGACTCCGTGTACGCGATGTGCGTCGTGATTCGACGAGTCTCGCCAGTTACTGCGTTGTGGGACTCGACCGTGACTTCTTGGCCATCGTCGAGTCCCTTCGCGCGGGCTGCAGCAGGGTTCATGTCGAGGTGCTGGCGGGGCGTCAACTCGGCGAGCAGTGGAACGAACCCGGTTCGGGACTGCTTGTTCTCGACCTGGTGATAGCTGATCAGGTACTGGTCGTATTCAGCGGGGGATTCCTCCATCGTGGGCGCACGCCACGTGGGCAGAGCGGTGTAGTCACGCCAGTAGGTCTCCTCCGCACCCTTTGCCTTCATCTCGCTCTGCGCCTTGAGCAGGCTCTCGCCGTACAAGCGATGCAGCGCCCCACCGAATGGAGGGTCGGTCGCATAGCCATACCGCTTTGCGGCATCGATGCGCCCCTTGAGCAGCACACCGTTTTCTTCGAAATATTCGATTCCCTTGTCGAGTCCCTGTGCCTTCGACCAGCGGTCGAGGATCTCCCTCGGCGTGGGCTTGGTATCGAGGGGTAGGGCGAAGGGTTCCTCGAGCTTCAGGGCAGCGTTCACCTGGGCGAGATACCCGTCCTCGCCGTAGAGCACGCCGATCTCCTCGGTGAGGTCGAGATAAATGTCGATCTCGCCTTTTGACTCGAAGAGCGGGTCCATGGCCGGTATGCGCATGGTTGTGGCATCGATGTACTGGTCGGTTGCCGAGATCGGTCCTTCGTACTTCTCGACGGTCGCGGCAGGCAGCACCACATCTGCGAAGTAGTCGGCCGTCTCGTTCAACCACGGACTGATCACGGCGACAAACTTGAACTTCGGGTACGACTCGAGGAATTCGGGCTGGCTCGGGAACGAGGCCAACGGGTTCACCATGTGCAAGATGGCGACCTCGGGAACATCCTCGACCTCATACTTGTCAGGGTCGTTCATGACCTTGGCGAGGATGGCGGGGAAGCCGGTGTTGATGGGGAAGTATTTGCTGTGGTTCAGCAGGAAGTCATAGGGCGGGTCCTCGACTGCGAGCTTCTCGAACGCCTCGTAGTTCTTGTGGATCTTCCAGGTGAAGTCCGAGAATGCACCGCCAGCAGCGCCGACGGAGCCGACCATCATGTTGACCATGGTCATCGCTCGAAGCGCTTGGAAACCAAGTTCCTGCTGCGCCATGTGATACGCCATGATTGCGGCCGGGCGGAGGGGCACCTCGACTCCATCGACCACGGTGGTCGATCCGATCGAAGCGGCCTCACCGAAATCATGCCCGATGGTACGGATCCGGTCGGCTGGAATGTCGCAGATATCTTCGGCCCATTCCGGTGTGTATCCCGCGACATGGTCCTTCCAGGTCGTGAAGCCGGTCTTGTAGGACTCCCCATCAATCTCGTACGTTCCCTCGAGGGCGGGTGTGGTCGCGTCCGCCGCCACCACCGGGCCACCTGCGGCCTGATCCCAAACTTGTGGAAGCTCGTCCACTCGCAGGAACAGGCCGTCGTCGCCCACGAGGTACGGCGCGTTGGTGTACTTGGTCAAATAGTCGACGTCGATGTTGCCGTCCTCGATCAGGACATTCGACAGAGCGAGAGCTAGAGCCAGGTCGGTGCCGGGCCGGATCGACACCCACGTGTCGGCGAATGGACCTGCGCTCCGAAGACGAGGGTCGATGTGGACGATTTTCAGACCTCGTTCACGGGCGGCCACCATCTGACGGGGCCAGGTGAGCCAACAGAACTTGTTTCCGCCGGCGTTCGTGATGTTCCATCCCCAGCCGAGCAGGTAGTTCGTGTGTTCGAAGTCGGGGTGAATGACGCCGTGCAGACCGAGCGTGTACTCGAGCGCCCGATAACCGGCGTCAGAGCAGTACGCACCGTGGCCCAACTTGGACGACCCGATCGCCTTCACGAATGCGTCGTCGTAGAACGACTTGGCCTTGCTGCGGCCTTTCTGCCACAGCACCATCTTGGGATTGCGGCTTCGAACCTCGTTCACCTGGTCGGCCACCATGGTCAGCGCCTCAGCCCAACTGGCCTTTCGCCACTCACCCGACACGCCCTTCGCGTTCGTGCGAACCAAAGGTGTCTTGACCCGGTTGGGGTCATAGATCGACACGATCTGGGCCTGGCCCTTCGGGCAGAGTGTTCCGACATTCCTCGGATTCGCGGGATCTCCGTCGAACTTGACGACGCGGCCGTTGACCCTCCGAGCGAGCATTCCGCAGTCTTGTTTGCCGATCCAGCACGTGGTTCGGACAACATCCTCGGCGACCGCTGCGAGCGAGTTCGCCGTGGCAGGGGAGAGAATCTCCGATCCCCCGAACAGCAGATCGCTGCCTACATATACCCCTGCTGTGGACGCAGCCGCCCCTCCGACGAAACCTCGACGAGTGACCATTGGGAATGCGACCCCCCTCTTTGCAGCAGTTGCGTTCAACCGTCGCGGGTAACGCGCTTGTGCTCTAGGGCACAAAGTCCCGAGCACGTGTGACGTGCAGCACACGGATCCACTCGAGCCAGGATTTCCCGAGCCCCTTTCGCCGATCTCTTCGAGTCACTAGCTTCGACCTTGCAAGGCCATATTGCCGAGGAGAACCGATGTCCGAATATCTGCCACGCGTATACACCGAGTTCCGGTCCACTTATCGGGAGGTGGCGGCAGCGCTCGACTCCCTCGGCGCTGCCTCCGACGATGCCGGCCCACTCGACGAGCGTGGCCAGAGATTGGTGAAGCTCGCGCTAGCGATCGGGGCGTCGGCCGAAGGTTCTGTGCGCTCGAACGTCCGCAAAGCCCTCGATGCCGGAGCCAGTCCCGAAGAGGTCAGGCACGTCGCGATCCTCGCCATCACAACGGTCGGTTTCCCCGCGGCCGTTGCAGGGCTCGGCTGGATCGAGGAAGTGCTCACAGCGCACTGAGTCGGGACCTTTGCCTCTAGCGTGACCTACGTCACATACGTCACATGAAAGACACTGGAGGTCTTGCACGAAGGGCCGGACGGCCCCAGAACGCCGTCCGACAAAAGCAGATGCTGAAGGGAATGCGATGACAAGCGACCTCAGGAGTTCCACTCACGAGACATTCGATTTTGCGCCGCTCCCCCCAGGCGATCGCGTGCGACCCGGCTGGCAGGGGTTCCTCTTGATCGTCATCGGGTGGTCGGGGATCGCGCTTGCCCATGCAACTCCGGAAGTCCTCGGCGACCCGGCGAGCCTTTCCACAGTCCTCGGCACCACAGTCGTGGCGGTGGCTTCGCTCCTCGGAATCGGAGTGGGTGCGGCAATCGCTGTGGCCGCGGCCACGTCGCCAACGCGCTACGTGTTCTACAGCAGGCCCGCTACGTGGACCGCTGCCGTACTGGCAATGGCTGCATCGATAGCGGTCGTGGTTCTGAGCCTGCGGGAGCCATTCGATGGCATCGCCGCGCACGGCAAACCCCTGGCCGAGTTGATCGGCGATCTCTCGTACGTGGCCGGGTCGATCATCTGTGTCGTCGCGGTCATCGCAGCTGTTCACAGCGTCTTGAAGGCTCGGAGCGAGGAACGTTCGTGGAGCGAGCCACGTCATAACGGGCGGGGCATCTGACGCTGTCTGTTATCTCAACCGTGGTCCGTAACACGTCGGGACTTCTGCCCGACATCCGTGTTGGCCGCCCGGTGGTTACTTAGGCCGACGGTGGAGTGGTCAGAGGCCAGGCGAGACTCAGAGTTGGACACCCGGAGCGGGTTCTTCCGCGAGCGTGAAGTCGCGCAGAGCCGACGAATACGACAAGACGAGCTCGGCTGGCACGGTTCCCACGTTGCGGAGTTCATGGGTCGTCCCAGTCCGCACGATCGTGTGATCGCCGGCCGTCAGCTGATGCTTCGAGCCACCGGCTGCGCACTCGATGTCGCCGGAGATGACGTAGACCGCTTCCTCGCAATTGTCGTGGAGGTGGGTTTCGGTGGCGCATCCGGCCGAGAGGGTCATCCTCGCGAGCGAGAGCTCGGAACTGTTTCCGACCTCGGCCCCGGCGAGCCAGTTGATGACTCCCCACGAATACTCGTTCTTCACGGTTGTGGGCACGGAGCGCTCCGGTTCGTTCTGGTCGGTCAACTCCAGTATGGGCTATCGGTCTAGTTGACCCTTAGATGACGCTTGCGAGTAACGAGATGCCGGAGATGACAAGCAGCAAGATCACCAGGCGGTCGAAAGTCTCGACGTCGAGGCGGTGACGCAGTCGCGCACCAAGAGGCAACATCGCCGACGACAAGGCGACCATGCCCAGCCCGCCGAGAACGAAGTTCGTCGTGAATGATCCCCGTATCAAGAAGAAGAGAATCTGGGCCACACCAGCCAGCGTGAACGCGGCGGAGATCGACATCAGGTAAACGTCGCGTCGCAGGTTTTGGCTCAGGAACCAGGGCGTGACGAGTGGGCCAGACACACCGGTTGCCCCGAACACCATTCCGCTCACTGCGCCTGCTGCAGGTGCCAGGCGAAGGCCTTGTTCGTCGGTCAGGACGAAGCGGCGATCACTCAGTCGATTGGCCACGAAGAGCACGATGATCGCGACGAGCCCTAGACGCAGCACGGTCTCGGACAACACCGACAGCAGGAGCGAGCCGATGATTGCGCCGATAGAAGTTGCAACCAAGAAGCGCGGCAACGTCGGCGACTCACGGCGTTCGTGTCGAGCCGCCCAGAAGATCGACCCGTTCATCGTCACGTTCGGGATGGCCACGACGACGACCGCGTCGGCGACGTCGATGAACAGTGCAAGAACCGGAACGACGAGCATCGGAAAGCCCGCGCCCGTAATGGCTTTGACGAACGCGGAGACCACAGCGACCGCGATGATGATGGCGATTTCGGGGTTGGTCACGTCAAGGGGTACTCGTCAGATGGTCGCCCCATCCAGGAGCAATCGACACCCTACGTCTCGTGAACGAAGTCTCGAGGGAATCGAGGTCGCGCTGCAGGCTTCGGCTCAACCCGAGTAGGGCCTTACATCCCTGTGCGCAGGGGCGTGCCTGGGCCACACTTTTGAAGTGCAGTCCATCACATACAGCAGATTTGCCAAGATCGCTGCTGTTCTAGTCGCGGTCGCGATCGTGAGCAGCGCGTGTGCTGACGATCTCGATCCCAACACGGTTGCCGCAGTTGCCGAGGATGACACCGACATGGTGATCGACGAAGGGGAGCACGAACATTCCCATGATGACGCCGCCGACGCTGTTCCCTGGGAAGGGCGTGTCCTACCCATAGTCGAGGTCGCCGTTACGGGCGACTCCACATCTGGGTGGGACATCGAAGCTTCCGTGTCCGGATTCTCCTTCAGCAACCCATCGAACACGGATCATGTTGCGGGGTGGGGGCACACACACGTGTTCCTCGACGGGCAACTTCTCGGCATGAGCTACGAACCGGTGACGCATCTCGAGAGTCTTGACCCGGGGCCTCATCAGGCGACGGTCACGTTGTCTCGCAACGACCACACCGATTACTCCCTCGATGACGAGCTCATCACGGCGACTATGTCCTTCACCGTGGAGGGTGAGATCACCGCCACCGACGCACGCTTCGAGGTTGTCTACTCGGACGGATCGGTATCAGGAGTCGATGGGCGTGAAAAGGTTTCGATCGGCGATCTCGTCGAGCTGGTCGTCCAGACCGACGCAGCCGACAGCGTGCATGTGCACGGCTACGACCTGCTGTTGGACCTCGAGGCGGGGTCGTCGGAGACGTTACGTTTCAAGGCCGACATCCCTGGGGTTTTCGAGATCGAGCTCGAGGAAAACGGACTGCTGCTGTTCCAACTGCAGGTCAGCTGAATCTGCTCTCGGGCTCTGAGGTTGAAGAATCAAGGACCCCGGTCCATTGCGGGCCGAATGCTCAGTCACGTACCTTGAGGTGATGGAAACGCGGACGAATACGGAACTGTGGCAGCGCCTCTCCGAGTTCGAGTTCGACGACCCCGATGCCGACTTGCCATTCAGCAAAACGATTGACTGCCAAGCAACGATGGAGTCGAAAGTACACGGATCGAGCGGTCGCTGAATATCGTCGCTTCTTGTATTTGACCCAGATAGCACCGCACGATCTGACGCCGTCGAAGTCGATCGACGCGGTCTGGCATCTCCATCTGACGTATACGGAGTCGTACTGGGACCGGCTTTGCGCGTTGTTCGAGCGCCCGCTGCACCATCGCCCGTCGATGGGCGGCCCAGCAGAGGAAAGTCGTTACGAATCGCAGTACAGCCTGACGCTCGCGAGTTCTGAGCAAGAATTTGGTGAGCCACTACCAACCGACGCCTGGCCTCGATCTGGCGCACGTCCAGACCTGTGGAGCGATTGTTGCGACGCGGTCGCTCGTCGCCCCCCAATGTACGGTTCGCGGCCTTCTATGATCGCCGCTGGGGACGCGTTGGTGGTGGCTGCGGATCAGTGTGAACCGTTCGCAGCAGGACGCGGGTAGCAGGCCGGCCTAACCCGTGTAGATCTGGTCGTCAGGCGCGCCGCGGCCTGGCGTCGGTTCGAAACGGCGCCAGCCGATACCGTCAAGCCAGACCTCGGGCCGGGCATGAGCGTGCTTCCCGCTGACGCGATATGTGTTGATCGACGGATCGAACGCTCCTGTCGTGAAGCCGACCGCGACGCGGGAGGGAAGCCCGACGGCGCGCGCCGTTGCTGCATATGTACCAGCGAACTGTTCGGCGTAGCCGGCCCACGGCCGCAACCAGCCATTGAAACGTTCCCCCATCGCGTCCCCCGTTCTGTGATCATTCTGCTCCCAGAGGCCTCAATGACCAGAGGTCGTGGAAGTCGGTCAGAGGTAGCGCTCCAGCGCGAATCCCAAATCTTTCGCGGCCACTTTTGGCTTGGCCCGCCACCTGCATGGCTGGGCAGAAGGTTGAGAGCCGTCATGAGCTCGTCTCGGATCGAGACCCTCAGTTCGAATAGGCCGTATGGCCCAAACTCTGGAGAATTCGCGCTACTTCCAAACCCTTTCTACCGACAGCACCGTGCAGAGCCTGAAGGAGCGCCGTGAACATCACCCTGAAAAGTATGAAACACACGTTCATCCTCGTCGCCATCTTTGGTTCCGCCGCGGGATTGAACCTTGGTGTCATGGGATTGAGCAACAAAGCAGAGGCATCGGAGGCGACCGTGCTCGCTCCTGCCGAACCTGCTGACGCCGGCACCCTCCAGGTCATCGTCGACGTGCCGATTATCGTCCCCAATTCGGCCGGGACACCTGCGGCCGTCGGCGCGACGGCGGACCAGACGACGTCGAGCCTCAACGAGAGCGAGCCAGCGGCACCGCCGATCGCCCAAACGGTAGCTGCTCCGGCTACAACCAAGGCCCCAACGACGACCAAGACCCCGGCCATGACGAAAGCCCCGGCGACAACACAAACGACCACGACGATCGCAACGACCACGACGGCGGCCGGATCCTCCACCGAATACCTGTACTACGACTTCTCTGGCGTGGCCTCCCAGATCATCGTCGCCCAGCGTCCTGACGGATCACTCGAGTTTTGGTCGGCAACGACCGAACCAGGATGGAACTACATGGTTGAGAAGGACACCGCCAGCACGGTCGAGCTCAAGTTCAGCCGAAAGCCGGAGGGCGAAGGCGAAGCCAAGTGGGAATTGACCTACTCGGGCGGCGATCTACGGGTGAAAACGGAAGACTGATGACAGAACTAAGCCAAGCCGAGCGAATTGCAGCAATCAAGGCCAAGCGCGCCGCCGCAGCCCATGAGGCGGTCGTGGTCGATCAACCAGTCGCTGCCGCCTCGTCTCCTTCACGACAGATCACGTTGACGAAGCCCACACCTCAGCGTGTCGCAGCCGCCGGGGTCTCGGTCTTCTCCTTCGCTGCAATGACGCTGGCGATGGGTCCGCTGACCGCACAAGCGAACACCGATGACGAAGGCGAAGTCGACGACGCGACTGCTGACCCCACCAGTGCCGAGGTGCCGCCAGCAACGAGCGGCGTCGTCGTCGAGGTCATTCCGCGTTACTTGGCAATGACCGAGGACGGAGTGCCCCTCCCCGAGGGCACGCTGCTTCCCGATGGAACGTTGGCGAGAGCGACGGAAGGGACAGACATCGTCCCGGACGAGCTCACCGATGTCGCTGGCGCGGAGCTGACTGCAACGCCGACGACCGCGGCGCCTGTTGGAACCGAACCGATAGCGGCCACGGTGGCCACGGCCGCACCCGCGGCTGCGCCGACTGCAACAGCCGCTCCGGCAGCAGCTTCTACTGCGACTGCAGCACCCGCTACGACCGCTGCTCCGGTGGCCACCGCTGCCCCTGCAACGACCGCGCCGCCTGCCACGACAGCAGCTCCGGCGGCGACGAATCCTCCTCCACCGCCGAAGAGCGAAGCGAGTGGCTGAGCCCATCAGGTCCGGACAAACCGCCCCGAGGTGTGCACCTCTTCGTCCTTGACTGTCACGTCGCACGCACGGGGCGATACGTTCGGTCAACGAATGCGTCGATTCCGACGTGTTATGTGTCGATCTGATGAATGTGCGGAGTTTCACACTGAAACGGCAAACCTTTTCTGAGTGCGGTGACGTGTACGGGCCATGGAACTGGTCCTTCATTCGCCTTCGTACCTCCCGAGGTGGGACGCGTGGGTGGCATCGGGCCGTGAAGAACTGGTTGTCCCTATGACGCCAGATCAGGAGTTCGAAAAGTTCTTCATCGCGCACTTCGACCGGCTCGTTCGATCGGTTACGGCGATCACAGGTGACGCGGACGTCGCGACCGATGCGGTCCAGGAAGCCTTCATCAAGGCCTATGCGCGCTGGTCGCGTGTAGGAAAATACGACCAGCCGATGTTGTGGGTTCGACGCGTGGCGATCAACAAGAGCCGCGACAGTCGCCGGTCATTCTTGCGGCGACGGGCCCGAGAGGACCGCTTCGATGAGACGGCCGTGGTCGAGGAAGGCGTGAACTGGGAATCCGAGCCGAACGTCGACATCGTGAGCGCGCTGCATGATCTCAGCCCAAGGCAGCGCAGTGTTGCCGCACTTTTCTACCTCGAGGATTTGTCGATTTCGGAGATTGCAGCAAGCCTCGATCTTTCGACGGGTGCGGTGAAGTTTCATCTGAGCAAGGCTCGTACGAGTCTTCGTGCCCTGCTCGATGTCGAAGAAGGGGTGCAAGATGACTGACCCTGTCGACGATCTCATCCGCGACCACATGCGCGACTCGTTTCCTCGCGGGGATGGATCTTCCGCCGTTCTCGAAGAATTGCGCCCACAGATGATTCGTGCCCGCAGTCGCCGTCGTGTCGTGCAGACGTCGGCTGGAATGGCCACACTGAGCGCAGTCCTGATCGGTGCCCTCCTGGTCCTTCCCCAGCTGGGCGGAACGCCGTCTCAACTCGACGTGGCTGGGCCGGACGGCTCGGGAACTGTTGTAGAACCCGAAAACCCCAAGAGTCTGGACTCGCCAGCAACGACAGATGTTCTGGGCCGAACGATCGAAGAGCCCTCGGATCAAGACGCCGATGTGGTGCCGTCCTCTCCGACGGTTGTGCCAGACGCAACGACCACAACCACGCAGACATCGACGACTGCAGCACTAACAACGACCACGACGCAGACATCGACGACCACCGCGCAGACATCGACGACTGCAGCACCAACAACGGCCACGACGCAGACATCAGGTCTGATCACGACCCCGTGCGGATCACTTGTGGCGGAAATCGTGGGATCAGGAATCGGGCTCGTCTCAACCGAGCCGAATCCAGGCTTCGAGGCCGAGGTGAAAAGCGATGGGCCGGCACAAATCGAGGTCAGTTTCGAGGGTGACGAGCAACCACATTGTGAGGTCACCGTAGAGAATCGCAACGGTCAGATCTGGAGCGACCTTCACGAAGATGACGAGTGAACGACTTGTCTTCGCAACAAATTCGCAAAGAAATTGTAATCTAACCAAACCTTGATAAGGGGCGGTGACGTGCTCCTTCTGTAAGGAGAAGACACTATGGAACTCACTGTCACAACTGCCAAGTACGCGCTGGTCCTCATGAGCATTGGGGGAGCTGCCGCCGGGCTGAACCTCGGGGTCATGGAGATCACGGACTCGACGTCCACCGAAGCAGCGGAGGAGGTGCTCT
>CAXMRH010000244.1:0-3556 GCA_964196045.1 uncultured Chthoniobacterales bacterium
AGCCACGGAGCTCCCGAATGGCCATTCGGTGAGAACGGAGGGCGTTGTCCCAGATGCGGCCGCATGAGCGGCCACGTAGTTCGCCCGTTCCCGGGGTTGAATAGAATGTCTGGCCGAGCGCCTGGCGTGAGCGACTCGAAGTTCGGCCACACGGTGGTGTCTTCAGGCTCTCCCTTGTACAGCGGCTGTGTCAGGTCGCCGCCGACATACTCCAGCACCCAGTCCCAGACGGTTGCATCGTTGCTGTCGATTCGGACGCCCTGAGGAGGGAGTTGTGCTTCGATGTAGTCCTCGAGCACCAGTTCGGTCGAGGGGTCGGCAAGGGAGACTCTCGGAACGAGGGTCTTGCCCTCGGCGCTGCTACCGATCAGACCGATTGAGTCCACCGCAGTCGGAACCGGAGGTGCGACATACCCAAGGTCGGGCGGCATCACCGCCAGATCCGGTTGAAGCGTGTCGAACACCCGCCAGATCCCCCACATGCCCGAGACGTAGTGATGACCGATGTGGCAGTGATAGAGGAAGTCACCTGATGCCTGCTGGCAGCCACCTGCTCCGCATTCATGTTCGAGGTTGTAACTTTCGCCCGGTCCCACAGCCTGCGAGTCATTGCGGTCCGAGAACGCGTACTGGGTCGGAATCTTCTTGAGTCCACCGACCAGCTCGTCGGGTTCGACCCCTGGGTTGGTGCGCCAACGATTGGCACCGCCGTGGAGGTGGTGGACGTGGAACATTTCGCTTCCCGGCTGGACGAGACGAGTCTTGGTGGGCTCGCCCAAATATGACCGGGGAATCGGTGTTGCAGGATCTCCGTTCGTGTACGAGCTGTATGCGAGAGACTTCTCGTCGACCAGACTCAGGCGATTACGAAAGGGCTCGGTCCGGTAGTTGATGCCGCGAGATGCTGGCCGATAGGACCCGGCCACTGGGTCGAGCTGTGGGAGTTCCACATCGTTCCCGTCGAGGACGTTGAAGGTTTCGTCGCCGATCTCGTGATATGCGATGACGAACTCGCGGAAGTCGACGCCAAAGGGATCGACGATGATCGCCTCCCACCCGCTGTCGAGCGGCAAGCTCGTCTCCGGGTGCAAGTACGTCGAACCAGCCGGTTCCAGCACGAGCGTCCCGAACAGACCGTGAACCATCAGCTGGCGACTGTCGCCGTGGCTCGCGAAGGTATATGCGCGCTCTGCGTTCGGATCGGTGGGCAGCTGGTATTGATAGCTGATGGTCCCACCGCTCTGAGGGGCGAACGAGCCGGAGTTGAACCCGACTTCTCCGCCGGCGTTCGCTGCGGAAAATGGAAGACCCTGGACATTGAGCGACGCGCTCTCGGGTAGGTCGTTCGTGAAGTTGATGGTCAGGCACTCACCGAGATTTGCGCGAATCACCAACGCTTGGATCGGGTCTGTTCGCAAACCGCCTGTCACTTGCCCGGTTGCTTCCTGGGCCCGCACGGCCGCGATGTTGTCGTTGAGTACATACATCGCGGAACCGGGGTCGTGATCGCCGAACCGGTTGAGCGTGATGTCGACTTCGATGGCTGTGACATCGTAGGAGCGTGCAGGAGCGCCGAGGGCGCACGGTCCGGTCAGCGCCGCTTGCGCTTCGGCTTCACCTGGGCCTCCAGGAGCAGACGGCACAATGATGATGCCGCCGACGAGCATCGCGACCACGACCAAACGCCCGACCCTGCTGGTCGACCTCCTCGGCATTCCGATGATAAACGCAACGAGCAGAAGAAGGCCCAAGGCTGGGGTCGAGACCAGTACGACAGCACTCAGCCCGACAAGCGCGGCCGAAATCCACGGAATTGAGGCGAGGTGATGTTTCCGCTCTGACTCGGCCTCTGCGAGCCACCATGTTGCAACCACAAGTCCGAGGTATGCCAGCGGGACAACCATGAGCTGACCCAACAGGGCGTCGCGCAGCGAGTGGATGATTGGAGAACCCTCAGCCGCATGTGCGTGGCCACCGAGTAATGCCTCGATCTTCCCATGCATCACAGATGCCGGGATCATGACCAACATGACCACGAGCCCGATGAACGATGCCTGCTGCAGCCGAGCTGTCGACGTTCCCGGCTTCACTCCGGCCTGCGAAGCGAGACGAAGACCGATGCCGACGGCGAGGATCATGAGTGGCAGCGCGAGCGCCGAGTCGCGCAAGACGTGGGTGGCGTGCCCGACGATGCCGTCCGCACCAACGCTCACCAGTGTCACGTGCACGAGGTGCTGCCAGGCGATGACTCCTAAAGCGAGGAGCGATGCCACCATGAGCAGGTCCGGCCGCAGAAGCCCGTTGGTTCTGGTCGTCGGTTCGATCTCTTCTGACCTTGCTGTTGCCATTCTCACTCCTCGTGATCGTGGTTCAGGTGGGCGTCGACGGCGAATCGAGTCTCCTCGTCGTTTCGCCGCCAGACGAGGTATATCGCTACGTCTTCGGATTCGAGCTCAGGAACGTCGAAGGCCACGATGGTGCTAAGGATCTGGTGAGGCTCGAGCGTGTCGTCGCGAAGTGTTCCACCCATGAGCGGTGTCCAACTCGTTCCGGCCTCGGACAGCAGGTAGAAGTTCGAGGGCGAGATGTCCGTCGCTGTCAACCCCGCGTTCTCGACCATCACTTCGAGCTGGAGGCGGTTGGTGCCCTCTTCGGGCATTCCTGGCATCATCGTGGCGGGCATGGGGAACACCTGGGCCTGCTCGGTCGCCTCGGCGATGGCTGCGCTGTCGGCCTCCTCCTCGTCTCCGTGCTCATGGGCTTCGTGGTCGTGCACGAGGAACGTGCTGTCCAGCACGGTCACCGAGAGGTCGTCGACTGACCTAGTGACTCCCGATTCGACCACTGGTTCAGTGGTGGCGAGCATCCACGCGAATACGGAAGCTCCCAAAATGGCACTGGCCAGCGCCATGCCGACCATGATTTGGATCATCGGGGGTGTCGGCACGGCTGGTGGATCAACGAGTCGCGTTCTAATTCTGTACGCGTGCGCCGTCATTAGCTGCACCGCCAATGACCGGCAGCTATCTCAATGTAAATACACGAGCGACATGAAGCCGCCCCCACCCTCGTTCTCAAGACCCGCGCCCCTCTTTGAACCTAAAGTACGAAACATCACGCAACGCGTCAAATTGATTGGACTCCTTTAGCAATACCACACTGTGTGATCGATTAAGGAATTATCAGCACATTATGTAACAAGTGCGCAACAGAACAGATCGGCGGTGAGGCCACTCTCGTCGCAATGGTCTACTGCTGGAGTCATCGGGATCGCGTTCGCATGATGCGGAACGCGGTGGGTTGTCTCTATCGGGTTGGTGCAAGAGCGCCTGACGACACCAACGTGCACGCTGCCCGACGACTCGCTTCACGATCACAGCGTCGGGAATCAAAAAGCTACGGAATTGTTGGCTAGATAACCGTCGGGAGTCGTTCCTGAGCTGGGTGGAATGAAGATCAACATCCGTGGGCCTGTCCCCAGGACGTCATGTCCGACGTTGTCAGCTCGGGCAAGATGTACACATGCAACCAATCGTGCTCGCCGATGTTGTCGCTT
>CAXMRH010000245.1:0-4566 GCA_964196045.1 uncultured Chthoniobacterales bacterium
AGGATCGTCAGCGCCGGTGGGATCGATCTCTTCATTGTTGCCAGCGGCGCGTCAGATGGACATGTGGCCTTTTGTGGGCCAGGGTCACCACTCGACGGAATCACGTCCATCGTGGAGCTCGCAGCATCGACGCGCGTTGACAACCTGGCGACCTTTCCAGACTTCGGGTCAAAGGATGAGGTCCCAACTCGAGGTATCTCGGTTGGTTTGGGGACCATTCGAGAACACTCGAAGTCGATCATGATGGTGCTACATGGAGGCGACAAGGCCGAGTCGTTGCGCCGCATCGAAAGGGCAGTTTGGTATGACCCCGCATGGCCGGCGACATTCATCATCGAAGCGGACAACGGAAGTATCTGGAGCGATGCAGCAGCGCGGCCCAATGAAAAAGGACGGGTCTAGATGAACAGCGACTCTGTGAGCAAGGTTCGACTTGGTGTCGTTGGTCAGGGTTGGTCTTCGAGCCGGTTGCGCGCTCGGAGGGTCTTGCGCGCTCGGAGGGTCTGACCCCAATTGCGTCAACTGGGCGCGTGACCCACCCCGGTCAGGGATTGTTCGCGTACGCCGAAGGGAAACGTGCGAGGAAGGCGATGGCTAGGCGAAGTTCGCGGGTATCGACGCACTCGCCGATCTTGTGCGTGTTCTGTTCCATCCCAGCCCCGAATCCGAACATCGCCGGGTGCTTGAAACCGGCCTCCGAGACCCACTCCTTGGTGGCGGGAACCTCGAGCGAGCTGTCATCTTCGGGAATTGGGAAGCCGACGCCGTCGGTCGAGAAGATCCATCGGTCCACGCGGGCGGCCTTCCTGAGTGCTCCGTCGTCGGTGGACGTTTCGGTGATGTTGGGTGCAACTACCGACTCGTACACCTTCGTTGCGGCTTGAATTGCTGGATGCTCGGCTGGCGTGGTCCAGCCCATGTAGATCTGAGCGTTGCCCAACGAATAGCCATTCCAGGTCTCCTCGCCGTAGACCGGGACCTCGATGTCGACCGTGAGCCCTGCCGTACGCGCAGCCTTGACCGCGTCAAGCGCCTCGATGTCTGCGAGCGCCGCGTCTGGCATCTCACCAACCGTCAACCTGCGATCGAAGCGGAAGGTGAACCGGTCCGGTACTGCACAGTCGCTAGGGGTGTCGAGCTGTGACCACGACGCTGTTCGCGTGCCATGACCGAGGAAGGGATCATCGAGGAACCCTTCTCGTTCGTCGTAGCGCCGGGCAGCCTCGGCGATGATCGCACCGCCGTATTCGAGTGGGTTGAGACCCTCCCAAGGCATCGACCCGTGGCATGAGCGGCCAGTCACGGTGACTTCGATCTGCATCCGGCCTCGTTGCCCTCGATAGATCCCCAGCGCACCTTTGTATGCATCGCCGGTTCCCTCTGTGAGAACCACGACGTCCGGAATCAGGTGAGGTGTGGCACCGGGAAGGACCTCCTTGACCAGGTACATCGGGCCGCCGCCGTCGTTGTCTTCTTCACACACGGAGCCGTAGCCCCGGATGATCACACCTCGCAGCGCTCCCTCGGAAGCGAGTTCGAGCGCGATCTTGGTAGCGACGATCTGCGAGACGACGCCAGCCAGCTGGTCCGCGCCCCCTCTCCCGAAGATGAGGTGATCCCACTCGTCGTCTGGCGGAACGTGACCCAACTCGCTTCGCAAGTAGTCTCGGTCCACCGCGTCGATGTCGACGAGACCGTCATATGCGTCGATTCCGCCGAGCTTCTCGCGCCACGTCGAACGAAGTGCCTGAACGGTGTCCGTATGACCGTCGAAGTACACGACCTTCTTGTCGTCCGGATGGATCCCATCTTCCGGATCGGTGACGAACCAGACCAAGTTCCCGTAATCGTCAAACCAGACATCGTCGGCGAACCGGACCGCACCGGTGTCGATGATCGTCTGTTTCAGAAACTCCAACCGCGGCTGTTCATGATTGCTCAGACCACACAGCGGGTCTCCGCCGTCGTCAACGGGACGGTCGACGTAGTCGGCAGGGATGCGAATGGCCTCGCGCAAGATGGCGCTCGCAAGCTCGAGGTACAACTCGCTCAGTTCGGCGACTCGCTCACTGAGGTGATCGACGACGTTGTTGTCGACGGCGCTCTCCGCGGAATGGTCGGTCGTGGTCATGTCATTTCCTCCGGTTCGAGTGATGCGAGCACCGCCGCAAGGTCGGGAACCTTGGCCCCGGCCAGCAATGCCATCACCACGTACATTTTCCAGTTGGCCTGTCTGGCCACGTTCACTTTGTGCTGCTCCATCACGCCTGGGCTGACCTCGGCGCCGATGTCGGCCGGGAGGCAGTGGGCATAGAGCGCGTTGCTTTCTCGGGTGAGTCCCATTCGACGCTCATCACAGATCCAGTCCGTGAATTGTGCGTTGAGGTCGAGTGCCCGCTGCTCGATGGCGCCGAGCTCTTCTTTGTCGCCTTGGGCGTTGGCATCGACTCGTTCGAGCATGAGGTCGTAAGCACCCCAGCTCTTCGGATACACAACATCGGCGTCGATAAACGCCTCGTCCATGTTGTCGACCACACGGAACGACCCCCCAGCCGCTCCGTTGCTGGCGGCGGCGGTTGTGGCTGCCTCGGTGAGTTGATATCCGGGCGGGTGGGCCAGCGTCACGTTGGCGCCGAAGCGCGTCAGAAGGGTGATGAGGCCCTGCGGTACCGATAGCGGCTTCGCGTACGACGGCGAGTACGCCCATGTCATGGCGATGTTGCGGCCTTCGAGATCGCCGAAGTTGTCCTCGAGCCACATCAAGTCGGCCATTGTTTGAGTCGGGTGGTCGACATCACACTGCAAGTTGACGATCGGTACCTTGCGGGAGTCGCTCGTGGCACCCAAGTAGTCGTCGATGCCTGTCTTTATGTCCCGGATGAATGTGTTGCCCTCGCCGAGGATCAGGTCGTGTCGGATACCCATGGCGTGGGCATTCATCCCGAGCATGGCTCCGGTTTCCGCGGCGGTCTCGCCATGAGACACCTGCGTCGACGAACCATCGACGATCACCGGCTGCATCCCGAGCCTCGCTGCAGCGCCGGCCCAAGCACTTTTCGTTCGCGTCGACTGGTCGAAGAACACTGCCCACGCGAGTTCGTTAGCGCAAAGCGGCGTCCGAATTCCTCGTCGGTCTAGAGCAGCCAACGCACGCGCAACATCGCGCACCGAGTCCAGATCGGATACGGACCACTCCTGCGTCGTGAGCAGGCTTCTGCCAAAGATGGCGTCGAGATTGCGCTGGTCCAAGGGACGCATCGCCTGGAGATCGGTCATTGGTTCCTCCTGATGTGGGTTCCCGCGCGCCCGTCGACTGCGTCGACGAGTTCATCTGGGCTGCAAATAATCATTTCGCCGTCGATCGCCGCCAGATAACTCACCGCGGCTTCGATCTTGGGGCCCATGCTTCCTGCCGCGAAGTGGCCATCGGCGGCCAAGGATTGAGCTTCGTCGCTCGTGAGCTCGGGGTGGGGTCTTGGTGTGTCTGAGTAGAAGTCCTCGTAGACGTAGTCGACGCTTGTGCTGATGATCAGCTTCGGCGCTCCGAGGCGAACGGCGAGCAGCATGCTGACTCGGTCCTTGTCGATCACGGCTTCGTGACCAACGATTCGGCCGTCGTCGGTCTTGCTGACCGGGATCCCGCCACCGCCGCAACAGATGACAGTGATGCCAAGGTCGCAGAGCTGCTCGATCGTTGATGACTGCACGATGTTTAGGGGCTTGGGTGATGCCACAACTCGCCGGGCGCCGCGCTTCGGATCTTCCATCAGGCGCCAGCCGTGTTCTCGGGCGAGCGACTGGGCTTCTTCCAATTCGTAGAAGCGACCGATTGGTTTGTCAGGCGCATCGAACGCAGGGTCGTGTGGATCGACTTCGACCTCGGTCACGATCGTGACGATTTGGGTGTCGTTGCCCCTCCGGCGTAGCTCCGCTCGGAGTGCGCGTTCGATCATGTAGCCCATGGCCCCTTGGCTGTCGGCGACAAGAGAATCGAGTGGAACCTCTGGCAGAGTCTCGCTTGCCAGTTCGGAGCGCAACTGCATGAACCCGACCTGTGGACCGTTGCCATGTGTCAAGACCAGCCGTTCGCCCCGTTCGATGAGGTCGGCAATGGGCTTCATAGCTTCGCGGGTCACGGCGAACTGGTTGGCCACAGTTGGCGCCAAGTCAGGTGCGAGTAGCGAATGGCCACCGATCGCGATGACAATCGGCGCTGTCACATCAGTCATACGCGCTACCCCAATCTCTGGGCCTCAAGTGCCTGCGGGTGTCAGTCTCCGCGGGTTGGCCTCACACGATCTTGTCGAATCCGGCGAGCGGGGAGCAGGGCACTAAGTCCTAGGAGGGGTCAGACCCCTCAGTCCTCACTAGGAGGGGTCAGACCCCTCAGACCCTCAGAAAAGCGATCGGATCATGCCGCCGTCAGCCCGTGAGGAGGCGCCGTTGATCGCTGAGGCTCTCGGGGAGCAGAGGAAGGCGACAACATTCGCGATCTCGTCGGGTTCTGCCCATCGTTGGAGCAGGGAGGACGTGCCCTCCCCGTCAGCAAAATAGGCGAGGCTCATC
>CAXMRH010000246.1:0-8413 GCA_964196045.1 uncultured Chthoniobacterales bacterium
AGCGCGGTTTCGCACGGTCGCACTTCTTCGTTATCCCGATGGTGCCGAGCTCGTCGCTCATGGTGTGGTCGAGGGCAAAATCGCAATTCGAGCAGCTGGCGACGGAGGATTCGGCTACGACCCGATCTTCATCGCGGATGAGACACGCAACCTGACCTTTGCCCAGATGGATCCCGTGGCGAAACACGCCATAAGTCATCGAGGAAGAGCCTTCCGCGCCCTAAAAGAGATGCTCTAAAACGTCGGGACTTCTACACGTCGGGACTTCCGCCCGACATCCGCGGGAGCGTTTCTTGCTCGCTACGCGAGCTTCGCTCTCCTCCCGCCGGAGGCGCTCCTCACTTCGTTCGCTAACCAAAATCAAGGCAAAATCAAGGGGCCTGACCCCTTACGTCGTAAGCTTCAAGGGGCCTGACCCCTTACGTCGTAAGTTGTTGTCGGCCAGAACCTTGGTCACGTGTATACGCACGAACAAACGCCAGCGCGTGAGATGCGGAGGGACGGAGCAGCGATAGTGCCGCTAGGGAGCCGCATCGCCGAAGGCGAGGGCGGCTGTAATTGCCGAGCATCGAGGAACGAGCGGGAAACACAGGACGAACGCATCGCTACATAGCTCGGACTCCACTCGACACGTAGTGTCACGGTGTGGAACTCGCACTGATTGATTTCGACGCCCCACTCGAAGAGCAGGCCCGAACGATGGCGCACGCATGCGAATCGCTCGGATTCTTCCACCTGCCGCTGAGCGTCGTTCCGAAAGCGGTCGCCGACGACGCATGGACCGCAGCAGCTGACTTCTTTGCCCTTTCAGAATCCGAGAAGCGTCAGATCGAGTTTCCCGAACCCGGCTACCCCTACGGCTATTCGCCCTATCGCTATGAAACATTGGCCAAATCACTCGACGACGAATCGCCGAGCGGCCCCGACCTCAAAGAGTCGCTCTCGGTAGGTCCTGACTGCGGGGTGGGCGGCGACAACCTCCACCCCGAAAGCGGCGATGAGGCATGGATTCGATCGCCCAGTCTGTGGCCGAGTTCGCCCGCTTCGCTGCGTCCCGCATGGGTGGCCTACTACCGAGCGTTGGCCGGCGTCGCCGAGCGGCTGATGATGGTGATGGCGAGCGCGCTCGCGCTGCCGCTGAACTACTTCGAATCGCTCATCAACAAACCGATCACGTCGATGCGCGCAATCCACTACCCCGCGCTCGATGCCAACGCCCAGGCAGAGGACTCACTGAGGGCAGGGGCACACAGCGACTACGGCACACTGACGATCCTGCGCACCAGCAATATCGCCGGCCTCCAAATTCGAGGCACCGACGGCAAATGGGAAGCGGTTGCCCATGAACCCGACACGTTTGTGGTCAACCTCGGCGACTCGATCGCCCAGTGGACCAATAACCGCTGGCGCTCCACCGTGCATCGGGTTGCGCTCGCCGACAGCGCGCCCAGACAATCCTTCGCCTTCTTTCATATGGCGAATTGGGACGCGACCATCGATTGCTTGCCTACTTGTCGGGTCGGCGCAGAGCCAGCCATTCACCGGCCGGTACAGGCCGGTCCCTGGCTCATGCGTAAGTTTCAGTCGACCGTGTCCTGAGATCAGCCGAGCGCGCTCCCAGGGATTCGAACCCCAAACCACGCCGGTAGGTCCCGGGGGCTCCGTCCAGTTGAGCTAAAAGGTTAGGAGAAGATGGTTCGTGGTGAGGCGATGTTCTCACCGTCGATTCTTAGGTCAACCTTCTCGTTGTAGAAACAGACGAGTCCGCCGACCGCTTCCGACTCGGGAAGGGGAGTCCGGTATCCCCACACGATGTCCTCGAACGTCTCACCATCGACGTTGACGTTCCAATAGTTCGCCCATCCCTTGTACGGGCAGGCAGAGGTCGTGTCTGTCCGGGTCAGCAGGCTCATGTCGACGTCGGTCTTGGGTAGGTAGTAGCGGGGAGGCAGTCCGGTCTCGTAGAGCACGGACGCTCGCCTTGAGTCGGCGACGCGTCGACCCCCAAGGAAAACTTCGATGTGTCGAGACGACGGCAAGATGTCGATGCGAACCTCTGGGCTGCGGGGGTGCACGAAGACCTCTACATCCTCTTCGAGCCAGGTCTCCATCGCATCGAATTCGACTCGAACGAGGTCGCGCAGTTCCTCGACTGGAGAGTCGCTATGTCTCCACGCGGCGTTCGGTAGGACCACCTCCGACCCATCCGCACCGTCGAACACAATGTCGAATCGGGTGCCCACGCCACGACTCGGGGACCGCAGCGTCTCGCCGTTTGGTCGTAGCTCCGCCGTGAAGTCCTCGAGCGGGAAGTACCACGCTGGGTAGTAGGGGATCTCCCAGACCAAGCTCGAGTCCTTGCTGTCAACGATCGACTGACCCTTGTGTTGTCCGCGGATCCATTTCGGGTTCGACTCGATGCGGACACGTTCGCTCGTACGTTCAGCCATGCTCAAGACAACACGACGAGTACGCGTGCGATTCCCGAAGCAGCCTCCAGATGATCAGGTACTCCAGCGCATCCCGAGGAAGCTCTCGAACTGGTCGGAATCGATCGGCTTCGAGAAGAGGTAACCCTGCACGAAGTCGCAGTTTAGTTGGGCCAATTGCTCGAGTTGATATTCGGTTTCCACGCCCTCAGCAACTACCCGAAGATTGAGCCCGTGTGCCAAGGCGATCGTTGCTCGAACGATTGCGGAGTCATTCTCGTCGGTTCCCAGACCATCAACGAAGCTGCGGTCGATTTTCAGGAAGCTGATCGGGAAACGTTTGAGATACGCGAGCGAGGAGAATCCTGTGCCGAAGTCGTCGAGGCCGATACGTACACCAAGATCATGTAGCTGCGAGAGGGACTGCTCGGTCGTGGGATTTCCGTCGATGAGGGCACTCTCGGTCAGCTCGAGAGAAAGTTGCTCGGGAGCGAGGCCGGCCGCGTCGAGTTCGGCGCGAAGCGAATCTGCATAGTGCGGATCGATTAGTTGACGAGCGGAAACGTTCACGGCGATCGACAATGGCGCCTGACCCGAGACTGCCTGTTTCGTCCACTCGGCTGTCTGGCGGATCGCCTTCACGAGCACCTGGTGGCCGAGCTTGGAGATGAGGCCAGAGTCTTCGGCGACGTCGATGAAGGCGCCTGGCATGACGAGCGATCCGTCTTCGTTGCGGATTCTCACGAGCGCTTCAGATCCGGCGAGTCGACCGGTTGATGCATTCAGGACGGGTTGGTAGTGGACGACCAAGTCATCGTTCTCGATTGCGCGCCGCAGCTTGTTCTCGACTTCGAGCCTGCGCACTGCCTGATCCCGAAGATGGTCGTCAAAGACGACGGCGATGTCGCGCCCTTTCTCCTTGGCCCGGTGCAGTGCGGTGTCAGCATCACGAAGCAGGTCTTCGGGCTGCTCGCCGCCCTCGGCGATCGCGATGCCGATAGATGTGGTGATGACGGCTGTCTCATTCCCGATCCTGATGGGCTGGGTGAGTGCCTTGCGGAGTCGCCGGGCCGCGATGACAGCATCGCCACGACGAAGCATGTCGCTGATGACGACAGCGAACTCGTCGCCGCCGAGTCGAGCAACGACATCACCAGGCCGGATGACGCCTTCGATACGCGACGCCACTTCGTTGAGCATCTCGTCGCCTGCGACATGGCCGAGCGATTCGTTCACGACGTTGAAGCGGTCGAGGTCCAAGAACAGGAGTCCTACGAGTAGCCGTCGATCCCGAGCACGCCGAAGCGATTCGCGCATTCGTTCAATGAGCAGCGCGCGGTTCGGCAGCCCAGTCAGGTCGTCGTGGTAGGCCTGTACCTCCAGCTGTGCGGCGGCCGCAACTCGGTCGGTCACATCGGTCGCATTCAACACGATTCCGGCCACAGCCGGATTGTGCAGCAGGTTGTTCGCCGTGACCTCGAGATGGCGATAGGAACCATCGCCGTGGGCAATACGCAATGGCGCTGTGCGCGATTGGGCCGATGAGTCGAGGACTGAGCCAGCCATGTCGTATGCGGTTTCGAGGTCCTCAGGGTGAACAAGTTCGAGCACATCCGCACCATCAAGGCTTCCCGGGGGATGTCCGAGCACGCGTTCAACTGCGGGCGAGGCGTACATAACGGTTCCGTTCGACTGGACTAGAACCAGCAGGTCCGATGCATTCTCGACGAGCGCGTGCATGCGCGTCTCGGACTCGGCGACCTGAGCCTGCGCGGCCCGGAGATCGCTGAGGTCGCGTGCCACCATCGAGATCGCTTCGGTCCTTCCCCCGTCGTCGAGATGGGCCACCAACATGGCCGACACCGGGATCGACCTGCCATCGTGGGCCAGAAGCGTGAGCTCGCCTCGCCAGCTTCCCGACTCGAGCACACTTGGCAGCGCGGTCGAGACGAACGTCGCTTGTGCATGGTCGTCGAGGCTCGATGCGAAGGCTGAGTTGGTCGCTTCAGCGGGAAGGAAGTCCGCGAGCGAGTCGTTGGCCCAGACGAGTGATTCGCCGCTTGGGCTCAAGATCCCGACAAGGTCCTTCGTGGCTTCAAGAACTCTAGAGAGCTCATCAGCTCGCCGCGCCGCGTCGATCTCTTCGGTGGTGTCGTCGAAGGAGAGCAGCGACGCGCCCGGTTGATCGAGAGGTGTGGTGCTGATGTCGAGCCACCGCACCTCCCCGTGCGTCGTAAGAACACGTAGGCGACCACGAATTCCCTCATGGTTAGCCGCACCCGTGATGAGCGCGTCAAGAAACTCGTCGCGACCGTCCTCGTCGATTCGCTCGAGCCAACCCTCGCCGCTTGCCTCCGCAACTGGCTGGCCGGTGATGTCGGTCCAGTGCGCGTTCACATCGGTCATCGTGGTGCTGCCGACGAGACGAGCCATGCCTCGTGGGCTCCGCGCAATCAGATCTCGAATCTGCCGCGCCTGATCATGTGCGGCCGACACTTCGATCATCGCCATCACCATCGGGCCGCTGGCGGTGTTCTGCGACCAGCACTGGAAGTTCAGGCCGCGCAGCACGCCGGCGGCACGTAACTGGAACGAGCGACGCACGGTCGTTCCCGGGCGGGCGGAGCGCATGGTGTCGTCGAGGAGTGGGCTCTCGCCCGGGTCGGCGAGTAGATCCACCACAGCGATACCCTCTGCCGCATCAGGATCAGTTCCGAGCAGGACCGCAGCCGCATCGTTGACGGCAACAATGTGGTTTCGCGGGCCGACCACCATCAGACCGAATGGCACGGTCGCCAAGAGTGTCGCGATCGCCTCATCGGTGAGTATCTGAGCGGTGTTTGGATGTGTCATTCGGAGAGTCTTTGTAGTGCGGACGGGGGGACTCGAACCCCCAAGCCCTTTCGGACACCAGGACCTAAACCTGACGCGTCTGCCAGTTCCGCCACGTCCGCAGAACTACCCGAATACTACAGCCCCACTCCGGGGGCCGTGAACACGAGGACTCCACGAGCGGACGTGGTGCGTTGACGTGATCAGCTCACTATGAAGCACCAAGTCCGGGGCGGGTAGCGGTACCCTCGTCAGTGCTCGCGTGGATGAAATATCTACGCTTTCGCGTTGTTGGGTGGAGCTACACGACCGCCCCGCCATTCAGACTCAGGAGAACAATGAGCATCGAACTTCCCGGCACCTCGTACGCAGCATCGCTGACCGAGGATGTGTCGCGCATGGACATCTACAACCGGCTCTTGAAAGACCGGATCGTGTTCCTTGGTACTGACGTCAACGACGACATCGCGAACTTCATCACGGCCCAGATGCTCCATCTCGAGAGCCAGGACCCTGAGAAGGACATCTGGCTGTACATCAACTCTCCTGGCGGCTCCGTCACCGCAGGTATGGCCATCTACGACACGATGCAGTTCGTCAGCCCCGATGTGGGCACGATCTGCATGGGTCTGGGTGCGTCGATGGGTCAGTTCCTCCTCGGCGCGGGCGCCAAGGGCAAGCGGTTCGCCTTGCCACATGCGCGCATCATGATGCACCAGCCGCTTGGTGGTGTGCAGGGGCAAGCGTCCGATATCGCGATCCAGGCCGAGCAGATGGCCGCCACGAAGAAGCTACTCCAGGCGCTCATCGCTGAGCACACAGGCCAAGATGTCGACCAGATCGAAAAGGACTCGGATCGCGATCGCTGGTTCACCGCACCGGAGGCCAAGGAATACGGCATTATCGATGAGGTAATCACGTCTCGCGGAGACATGAGCTAGAGCTGCCCTGTTAGAGGGTCGAGGTGTTATTGCGCAGCCTCGGCTCGCTCACGGAGGTCGGCTACCCCTTCGGCGAGCGTCGGATACTTGAAGAGTGCACTTCCACTGATCAACACGTTCGCACCAGCGGCCGCCGCGCCCGCGATCGTGTCCTTACTGATGCCGCCGTCGACCTCGAGATCGATGTCGTAGCCGCTTGCATCGAGCATCGTGCGTGTCGCAGCGATCTTGGGCTCCATGGTCGCGATGTACTTCTGGCCGCCGAAGCCAGGGTTGACCGTCATGATCAGAACCATCTCGACGAGATCGAGCACGTTTTCCACTGCGCTAATAGGTGTGGATGGGTTGAGCGCTACCGCGGCGTTGCCGCCGAGATCGGCGATGTTCGCGAGGGTTCGGTGCAAGTGATCTGTCGACTCGGCGTGCACGATCAGTAGGTCGCACCCGGCGTCTATGTACTGCTTCGCCATGAGATCAGGGTCAGCGACCATCAGGTGTGCTTCGAAACGGACGGAGGTGTGGGGTCGGCATGCAGCGATCACGTCGGGGCCGAAGGTCAGATTCGGAACGAAGTTCCCGTCCATCACATCCCACTGAATTCTATCGACCCCGGCGTCGCCGAACCTTCGGCATTCCTCGCCGAGATCCGCGAAGTTCGCAGGGAGAACGGAGGGAACAATTTCGATCCGGCGGGTCATGGAACGCGACCCTAGAGCGTGCTCAACCGCGGCAACGTATCCTGCGTCGGTGACTTCTCATCGCCGTACGCGCACTGGTCGGCCCGCTTCGAAACAACGAGCAAATACCGTTGTTGAGCTGGTGCTCGAGAACCCCGCCAACGGCGGCGCGAGTGTCGGCCGCGATGCCTCGGGTCGCGCCACGTTCTGCGAGGGCGGGCTGCCCGGAGAGACGGTTTCTGTCGCGCTGCACACCGAGAAGAAGCGGTTTGCACGAGGCAGGGTGATCGAGGTTCTCGAACCTGCAGTGGGTCGAATCGACCCCATCTGCGCCACGCACGCGGCCGGTTGTGGGGGCTGCGATCTGGCCCACGCAACGGCGGACCTTCAAGCGGAGATGAAACAACAGGTGGTGACCGACTCGTTGATCCGCCTCGGTGGGTGCGAGCCAAATGAGGTGCGTCGATTGCTCGAAGCAACGACCAGACCGATCGGCGCGGCGACAAGCGGCTATCGGACAACGGTTCGCGCCGCTATTCATGGCGGGCATGCCGGCTACCGCCGCAGGGGTAGCCACGACGTGATCGCCGTGGGGGAGTGCGGGGTTGCACATCCCCTCGTGGAGGAGCTCTTGGTCGACGGTCGATTCGGCGAATCGGCAGGTCCCGAAGTGGTGCTTCGGGCAAGTGTGCTGACGAATGAACGTCTCGCGCTCGTCGATGGCACGGCGGACGAGATAAGCGTGCCAGACGACGTCATCGTCGTGACCCGGAATGAGCTAGCCGAGGGCCGAGAGGTCCACCTCACCGAACGTGCTAGCGGAAGGGAATGGCGGGTTTCCGCTGGATCGTTCTTTCAAGCAGGTCCGGGGGCGGCAACCGCCCTCGTCGACGCGGTCAGTGCGGCCGTGGGCTCGACCAGTGGGCTCACCGTCGTCGATGCCTATGCCGGAATCGGGTTGTTCGGAGGAACTGTCGGAGCCGAGGCTGCACGGTTGATCTCGGTCGAGCGTGCCGGAAGCTCCACAGACGATGCCCGCGTGAACCTGGCGGCATTGCCCGCGGAGATCGTCGAGACCACGGTCGAGGACTGGGCGGGTTCTCCAGCCGACATCGTTATTGCTGACCCATCTCGTTCGGGTCTAGGGCGTGATGCTGTCAACTCGCTTATGACGTGCGCTGCTGAACGCTTCGTGTTGGTCAGTTGCGATACTGGCTCGCTCGGCAGGGATATTGGGTTGCTACGGAACGCGGGTTATGAGCTCGAGACCCTCCGAATCGTCGATGCATTCCCCGACACAAGTCATGTGGAAACAGTCGTCGGACTTCGGCGGCCGCGTTCCTGAGTCGTGTCTGCGACCTGATTCGCTGGGTCGGATGACTCATCAGAGCAGCCGGTCCCGACCTCTACTCTCGGTCTTGGAGCGTCGGGAACGGGTCCAGGCGAGGCGGAGGGGCAATGCGGCTGCAGGTCGCGGACGGCGACACGCGGCGCGCGGTCGCTGTCTCGATCGACGATCAGGAAGCTTCTGTCC
>CAXMRH010000247.1:0-14617 GCA_964196045.1 uncultured Chthoniobacterales bacterium
CCGCGAGCGCGACGGCGGACAACAGCGCGCCGACGAACATGAGTGCCTTGGAGAATTGCGTATTGGACATCAGGCTACAAATCGGCCTGACTCCAAGTTTTCTTAATGATCGCGTTCTCGGAACAGGGCCCTAGGACCGTAGTTCAGCCCGGCTTATTCCAGAATTGGTTGCGGTTTCTGGAGGGTGAGACTCGACCTGAGGGCGAAGTCGTATCTCCGGGGTGGAACCCGATCCATACAACAGCCCCTCAATCGTTGCTCGCCGGTGACGAGAAGCTTGTTCCGCCACCGCGTTCATCGAGGCCTCCATATTTCCCATGTCGAGATAACACGCCGTCGCCTCAGATCCCAGGTAGCTGACATCTTCCAGTTCCATGAGCCGCTCAAAGGGGATCCCAAGTCTCCGGTAAAAGGAGAGTACGTCCACATCGATGACCGATGTCCAATTAGTGATTCCATCACGAAGTGCACTGACGTACAGGGCGCGATAGAGGGGAATCGAAACTGGGTTCATTCGCAAAGTTCGACGAAAGCTCTTGTCGACTGCCACGGATCCGATGTCCCACGTGAGTGCATCATCGAACTGATAGGTCGTGTCCAACGCGTCATTGTCCGTCATGCCACTTGCGACGAGATCTGTAGTTGTCTTGTTCGGGTAACCCTCGATGATTCGAAGCGTCCCGACGATCGACATTGTTGACCACTCCACGGCGGTCAGGAATCGACTACGGCTCTCATATGGCCCGTACTCCGCCACCATCATGTCGGGTGTGTGCGGCACGATCGCGCCGAAGGCCTCATGGAACACAGACCGTTCGAGTGCTCGGCACAGGTCGCTTCTGGGGTCGTCGCCGTGCAGTTCGATGAGCGTCAACATTTGACCGCTCGGCTCAAAAGCATCAGCTAGTGCTTCCTTGAGGTCGCGACTTCGTTCTGCCGATGGTGCGTAGCGGTCCCCTCGAAGGTCGAGTGTCACTAGAACTCCCGCCACTCGATGTCGGTCGACTCGAAGAACTTATCCGTGAGCTCGACCGCACGCGAGGCATCGAACGCTTTGCAGGTGTAGATGTCCACCGAGAAGAAGAGCAGCGGATCCTCCCATGCGTAGAAGTGCGCGCCCGACGTCTCCCAGTGAATCCAGCCAGCCCAGCCGAAGCGGTCGGATCGATGGGTGACGGGTTCGAGAATCGTCGTCATGTCGATGCTCGCGGACAGTTGCTGCAGGTAGTCGGCGATCTCTTCGGCCGTGATCGCTCGGTCGGGGTAGCCCTCGATGACGAGTCGCTGACGGTGGATCGCCGGGGCGAGGTCTCTCACAGGCGCACCTCGGGCCGCCGCTGGTGCATTGTGCTCCACGAATACGAGAAAAGTGGCGTTGTCATCGGACTTCCCTGAAGAGTGATCCGCAGCTCCGTCAGAACCCTGCGACTGACCGGGTTCGATCAGCGTTTAGATCTTTTCACCCGATTTTGGTGGTGTCCAAACGACAGCTCGATTCTTCGTCACACGGTGAATCGAGCGTTGTCAGCCGGCTTGACAACCTATGCCAGAGCCGGCCACGCGTTGTCCTTGTCGCTCACTGTGATGATCGCGCGAGGCCAGTCGACGGCGATCGTTGGATCGTCGTAGCGGAACCCGTTCTCGTTTCCGGCTCGGTACGGCCGGCTGACGTTGTAAAGCAGTGTCGTGTTGTCTTCGAGGATGAGAAAGCCGTTCGCGAATTGTCCTGGCACGTACAACATCCGCAGGTTGTCGGCGGACAGTTCCACACCGAACCACTGGCGAAACGTGGACGATTCGGGTCTCATGTCGACGACACAGTTGAACACGGAACCTGCGATGCAGCGAACTGTTTTGCTCTCGCCGAAAGGCGGGTCTTGCCAGTGGAAGCCCCGAAAGGTCCCCGCAGCGAGAGTCGTGCTCATGTTCGTCTGGGCAATAGTGGGCTCGAGGCGATGTGCGACGAAGTCGTCGGCAGACCACGCACGTGCAAAAAAGCCTCGTTCGTCCTCAAGGCGCTCCAAATCGATCACGAAGGCACCGGCTAGCGGTGTCTCGCGAAACTTCACTGAGCGACCTCAGTGAGTGCGATCTTGTGCATCGCCATCCATTCGCGCACGACGGTTCTCGTGGTGTCGAGCGAGACCGACGCGAGTGGAATGGCCATGTCTTGCTGCACTGGCCCGGTCATTGTGGCGTACTCCACTAGGCCGACGGGAAGCATCCCCTCTGCACCGGCCGCTGTGTCGATGTGGCCATATGCGCTGAAGCCACCGATGCAGTCCAGCTTCTCTCCGATCTGAAGGTCCGTCTTGGCGATGGCGACCACTTCGGCCACATGAGGCTCGTCGACGGTGATGAGCGGTTCGTTGTCGAGCAAGAGCTCAGCAATCGTCAGCGGAATCTCGAGGTGGACGAGGTGGTAAGGCCGGAAGAAGAAGTAGTCCGGGCCGTCTCCCATCTTGTAAAAGCGCATGGCCTTCTCGTGAAGGTCGGGCCGGGGATGTCGGGCCACGATGCCCACACCCGCGCCGAAGTCTCCGCCCAGCGTGAAGTCCACGCGGCCTGGGGCGGAAAGTGCAGCCGAAATGTCGGTCGCAGCCGTTGCAACCGTCGACTCGATCCCGTGCATGCCGCGTACGTCCGGGATGAGGCCAGTTGCATTCGCGACCACCGCTTGTTCAACCTGCATCTTCGTGCCGTCTCCGAACGCCGTGGTCATGTGCGATGACGTGGTGTCTCGCGTCGCGTACCCCGCGCCTGTTTCGGGATTCTGATGTACGTCCAGGTGGCGCTTGCAGTTCAATAGGGCCGTGAGCTCGAAGCCCATTCCTTCGACCTCCTGCAGAAGACGAAACAGCACGCCTGGTTGATCGCCGTCGGCGATCGTGTAGATCACGCCGTTCGTCCGAGCGCGCTGATGGAACAGCCAACCGAGCAACGCGTCGCACTCTGCGTTGAACGACACGACGTGTTTGCCAGCATCCAGCATGCCGAGGATGGTTTCCGTGCCGTAGTCGAGAGCCCCCGTGGCTTCGACGACCACGTCGATCGGCAGCTCGGCGATCATCGATGCATGTGAGGTCACTGCCGGAGTGCCCGCCCGAATTGCGGCGACCAACTCGTCCCGTGAATCGCTGACGACGACGTCGGCCTCAGGCACCCCCAACTGTGTGAGAGCTGCCACAGCGCGAGCTGTGTTGCGATTGACGACAAGCGATGGTCGCATGCCCGGCGATTGTGCGATGGCATGAACTACGCCTGTCGCAACGTACCCCGCGCCCACGATCGCTATTGGAGAATCGCCCGTCGAGTTCGCTTGTCGCTGAAGACGTTGCCATGTTCCCATTTCAGATATTCCTCGGGTCGCTGTTCATCAGATGTAGGTGTTCACCAGCTGTAATCGAACTCATCGAGATCGCGGCCGTCTGCTTCGTCGGGTCGATGCACGATGTCGGAGAGATTCAGGACTAGACCGCCGTCCTCGCCGCCCTTGAACCCGAACCAGGTGCCAGGCTCGACGGTGAGCCGACCATAGGAATGGTCGGGTCCGAGGTCGAACTCGTCGAAGCGTCCGTTGGCAGCGACCACAAACCGCACGTGGCCCACTGGCACGACGACGTTGACCGTCATGGCGTTGTGACGTTTCCACGCTCGAACACAGTTGGCGTCCACCCGAGAGAAATACGCCTCGCCGAGGCCCTTGAAACCTGGTTCATCCGCGTGCAGCGCCTTCATGACTTCGCCACCTGAGGTCTCGATTCGCTGAAGCTCGGTGAAGGTGGCGCCCATCAGTCGTCAGCCCAGCCCAGTCCACGTTTCGCTGCGAGGCCGGTGTAGTAGTCGAGTTGTCCTTCTGTGAAGGACTTGATGTCTTCGGCACCGTCTGAGTAATAACGGCGGAACCACTCCGCGGTGATCTGCATCGTCTCGTCGAAGTCGAGGACGGGCGTCCATTGCAGGAAGCTGAGGGCCTTGTCACACGACAGCTTGAGGAGCCCTGCCTCGTGGAAATGTGCCTGGCTCTCATCGATCGTGAGATCGAGGCCTGGAAGGTGTTCTTTCAGTGCAACAACGACGTCACGGACGGGATTCACCGCTTCAGCCGGCGGCCCGAAGTTGAACGCTTCATTGTGTAGATCGGGGCGTTTGGAGAGCTCCGAACCGAGGAGCAGGTACCCCGAGATTGGCTCGAGAACATGCTGCCACGGTCGAGTTGCCTGCGGACGGCGAATTGTCACGTTCTCGCCCTGCGACCAGGCGCGGGCCACGTCGGGGACAAGCCGGTCTGCAGCCCAGTCGCCGCCGCCAACGACATTTCCGGCACGAACGACGCCGATGCGTACGTTGCGATCAGCATCGTCGCCGCCGAAAAACGACCGAGTGTGACTCGAGATGATCAACTCGGCGGCTGCCTTGGATGCCGAATACGGATCGGCTCCTCCGAGACGATCGTCCTCCCGGTAGCCGTAGTACGTCTCCACGTTCTCATAACATTTGTCGGACGTGATCATGATCGTCGTGCACTGATTCTCTAGCCGGCGAAGACCTTCGAGGACGTTGGCCGAGCCGATCGCATTGGTCGTGTACGTACCGACAGGGTCGTCGTAGCTCGCCTTCACTAGCGCCTGCGCCGCCATGTGAAAGACGAAGTCCGGCGCCTCCTCGGCCATCGCTTCAGGCACAGCATCCGTATCGCGAATGTCGAGCCAGTGCGTCTTCATCGTGTCGGTGAGACCGGCCGCTTCGAAATGACTTGGGTCGGTTGGGATCTGATCGGAGAGTCCGACTACCTCGGCTCCCATTTGTTGAAGCCAGATGGTCATCCAGGTGCCCTTGAACCCCGTGTGACCAGTGACGAGAACCTTCTTGCCGTCGAATGTGTTGTTGAACATCGCTGCCTTTTTGTACTCGCGGCCGTGCCGCGGGTGGTCGCAATATGAAGACCATCCTCGCACTTCAATCGGACGCGAATGTGGCAACGTTGAGTTCGACGAGAGTTGATGAGGAGAACGTCACGAATTTCTAGATTCGCCTGCTTCCCATGACAGAAAGCACAGTACTGTGCGGACTTGTTGGAACACCCAAGTTGGAGGCCTCATCATGCCGTGGCCAGGCGATCGCGACAGCGAACTTTTTGACCTGATCGATTCCGAGAAGAACCGTCTCAATACGGGTCTGCAACTCATCGCTTCCGAGAACTTCACCTCCCCTGACGTGATGGAAGCAACGGGGTCGGTGCTGACGAACAAATACTCCGAGGGATATCCAGGCAAGCGGTACTACGGAGGTAATGCCATCGTCGACTGCGTCGAGGACCTCGCGATCGATCGTGTCAAGCAGCTCTTTGGCGCCGATCACGCCAACGTGCAGCCGCATTCGGGCGCAAACGCCAACATGGCCGTGTTTCTCGGCCTCCTCGAACCCGGTGACACCGTCATGGGGATGAGCCTCGATCATGGTGGCCACCTCACACACGGATCGCCGGTGAACTTCAGCGGTCGCCTCTACAACTTCGTGAGCTACGAGGTCACCGATTCCGACGAACGAATCGACATGGATCAGCTGCGAGATCGGGCGCACGAGCACAAGCCGAAGCTCATCATTGCCGGAGCAACCGCATATTCACGGATCATCGAACCTGCGCCGTTCCGTGAGATCGCCGACGAGGTGGGAGCTCTGCTCATGTTCGACGCTGCCCACATTGCTGGCCTCATCGCAGGCGGCGCTCATCCGAATCCGATGCCGTACGTGGACGTGATGACGTTCACCACACACAAGACGCTGCGCGGGCCACGTGGTGGCTGCATCTTGTCCACCGAGGAGCACGCAAAGGCTATCGACAAGGCAATCTTTCCCGGCCTCCAAGGTGGCCCGCTCGAGAACCACATTGGAGGCAAGGCAGTCGCGTTCCGCGAAGCGATGATGCCCGAGTTCACTGATTACGCCGCGCAGATCGTCAAGAATGCGGCCGCGTTGGCGGAGGCCTTGGCGACTCGTGGATTTAGATTGGTCTCCGGTGGCACTGATAACCACTTGCTGCTCGTGGATCTGCGGCCCTTTGATGAGGAGCTGACGGGCAAAGAGGCGCAAGCAGTGCTCGATGACGCGGGAATCACGCTCAACAAGAACACGATTCCGAACGACCAGCGTTCACCGTTCGTCACGAGTGGTGTCCGAATCGGAACCCCGGCTGTGACAACGCAGGGCATGCAGGAGCCCGAGATGGATCAGATCGCCGATCTCATCGCTCGTACGCTCAAGAATCGTGCTGACTCCGAGACGATCGCGGCTATTCGAGCCGAAGTCGCCGACCTGTGCGGTCGGTTCGCGCCATATCCAGACTGACAACGTTACGGCGGGGTGAACACCCGAGGGTCAAACGCGCCTGAATAGCTCTGGCTTGAGGGATACTGAACTCCTCATGGCCTCTATGACCGACTACTTGATCGTTGGCGCGATCGCGGCTGTTGTGACCTTGTTCCTCACCCCACTGACCCGGGTTCTCGCCTTCCGCGTAGGTGCTGTTGCGTCACCGAGCGCTCGAAAGGTACACACGGCACCAACGCCAAGCCTCGGTGGCCTGGCCATGCTCGGCGGCGTCGGTGCCGGGCTCCTCGCCGCCTGGACGATGGGCACCTTCGACGCGGTCTTTCGGTCGTTCACCGACATTGCTGGCGTTGTGTTGGCAGCGCTGATCATCTTCACAGTTGGTGTTGCCGACGATATTCGGGAGGTCTCCGCGCCGGCCAAAGTCGCCGGAATCGTCCTTGCTGGGGTTGTCCTTGCGCTCGCGGGCGTCAGCGTCCTCTGGTTCCGCGTGCCCTTCACCGGCTTCGTGCAACTGTCCGCCGACCTGTCGGTTGTCGTCACGGTGATCTGGTTGCTCGTGATGGCAAATGCCGTCAACCTCATCGACGGTCTCGATGGACTGGCAGGCGGCATCGTTGCGATCGCCTCCGGCAGCTTCTTCATTTACGCCGTGCAGCTTGGGCGAGACGGCGTGCTCTTCGATTCGAATCCCGGTGCACTTCTTGCGGTCATCACGGCCGGTGTGTGCGTCGGGTTCCTGCCGCTCAACATGCATCCCGCTAAGACGTTCATGGGCGATGGCGGTGCACTACTTCTCGGACTGATGCTTGCAGCGTCCACCGTGTCAGTGGGAGGCCGAGTCGATCAAGCAGTCTCCGGGCAGGTCTTTTTCTTCTTCGCGCCACTAGTAATTCCGTTGTTCTTGTTGGGAGTGCCTCTTGTCGACCTGGTGCTGGCGATCTTGCGCCGTGCCACTCGAAAGGGTGTCGGGATATCGGAGGCCGACAAGGAACACCTGCACCATCGCCTGATGCGTCTCGGCCATGGTCATCGACGGACGGTGTTGATCTTGTGGCTGTGGACCGCGCTTCTCTGCGGCCTCGTGCTCTATTCGACACTGACCGGGTCTGGGGCTGCGGCGCTGCCGTTTGCGGGGGGCGCCTTGGCGCTGGCCCTCTATACGATCTTCCATCCGGGTATTGGCACCGCCACCACGCCCGAACGCTCGGCTGTGGAGTCGCACTAAACCGCGATACGAACAGGTCCAATGACAGGCGCCCTTCACTGAGGACGGTGGAACCTTTTTGTACTAGGGTGCCCGAGTCGAGCGCGGTCCCTGGCATCACCATGCAGAACGTTGCAGTTGGGGGAGCTTGTGTATATATTCACAAGCCACGCAAGACTGCATTGCGCATTCGGACTCCAGTTTTTACGTACGAGGAAATTTTTCGTGGCCCAACAGTTGACACCTGAGCTCAGACAACAGAAGTCTGGTGATGCGCTTGCCGCGGCCTTCGAGTTGGTCGCCACTCCCGCGTTGTTCGCCTTCTTTGGCTGGAAGATCGATGGCTGGCTCGGCACCAGTCCGGTCTTCATCCTGATACTGACGATCTTCACTGCCTCCTACTCGATCTATCGACTTCTTGCCCAGTACGACCGTGAAATGGCTGCGCACGCGCAAGCTCGGAACTATCGGGAAAACGCAAATATGACTGGGCCGCCTCAGTGAGCGCGCAGTTCGACGACTCGACTGACTCGAACGTAGCCGACGACGTGGTAGCCGATCCGGAACAAGAGATCGCCCGTGACCTTGTCCGTAGGGGGCTACTAATCGGCCCCGTTCTGATTGTGATCTGCGGCGCTATCTGGCAATGGGCTGGCGTCGCGTCGGCATCGCTCGCAGTCACGCTCGTCCTCGTCAACTTTATGCTCGCGAGCGCACTCATCACATGGTCTGTACGGATATCACCCGAGGCTATGATGGCCGCCGTGCTCGGGGGCTATGTATTGCGACTTGCGCTGCTTACAGCAGTCGTTCTTCCTCTTCGCGACCTCGATTGGTTCTCGATCCCCCCCTTCGCGATCACGTTGATCGTGACGCACCTCGGTCTGCTGGCCTGGGAGCTTCGCTACATCTCTGCGACGTTGGCCTATCCGGGGCTCGCCCCTCGGACCGGTTCTCGTCCGTCCCTCACAAAAGGAGCCTCATCGCGGTGAGCATCCTCGCACTCGACTTTCCTCCAGTAAGCCACCTTTTCGAGTGGCCCGACATCTTCTTCGACGACACGATCTTCGCGATCAACAAGACGGTGTTGATCTATTTTGCAGCGTTGATTCTGACCGCCGGCTTGTTCTTCTTCGGGTCCCGCAACAAGGGCCTCGTGCCAAGTGGGCTGCAACACGTCGCCGAAGGTGGCATTGAGTTCGTCGAGGAAAGTGTCGTCATGCAGACGATCGGCCCAGAGGGAAAGAAGTTCCTCCCATTCCTCACCACGCTCTTCTTCTTCATCTTCTTCTCGAACATCTTCGAGGTTATTCCTTTCGTCCAGTTCCCGGCGAACAGCCGCATGGCGGTGCCGATCCTGCTGGCCATGATGGTTTGGGTCATTTACAACGTCGTCGGGATTCAGTCTCAGGGATTCGTGAAGTACGTCGTTGGATCGATCTTCCCTCCCGGAGTACCGAAAGCCCTGTACATCCTGGTCGCACCGATCGAGTTCTTCTCGGTCTTCATCATTCGACCTTTGTCACTGGCCATTCGACTCTGGGCGAACATGGTTGCCGGCCACTTGTTGCTCGTCACGTTCGCTGTGTTGAGCGCCACGCTGTGGAGTTCCACCTACATCGGAGCGGCACTGCCATTCACCGCACTCGTGCTCTTCACCGGCTTCGAAGCATTCGTTGCCGCCTTGCAGGCCTTCATCTTCACCATCCTCACCGCCGTGTATATCGGTGGCGCACTACACCCTGAACACTAGGAGAAACAAAGAATGAGCATCATCGCCGAAACTGATCCCGGGGAATTCCTCGAAGGTCTCAAAGCCATTGGCGCCGGTCTTGGTTATGGCCTCGCGGCTATTGGCCCAGGAATCGGCATCGGCATTGTGGTGGGTAACGCCATTTCTGCGATGGCCCGCCAGCCCGAATCTGCAGGAACGGTCCGCACAACGATGTTCCTTGGTATCGCGTTTACCGAGGCACTCGCCCTCATCGGGTTCGTCGTCTTCATCCTCCTCCTGCCCTAGAGCAAGACTTACACCGCAAAAGGACGAAATATGAGACATCAGAAATCAGTCGCCCTCGTCGCGCTGACCGCGTTCACCGTTCTTTTACTCGCGAGCCCTGCGTCCGCGAGCGAAGAATCGGTTGGTTCGTGTATCGCTGAGGAGCTCGCTGAGGTTGGAGTGGAGCACTTCGAAGAGATCGAACACGAGGTTGCGAGCGGCGATGCCAGCGAGGCTGCGACAACGGAACTCGAAGCGATCGAGAAGAAGTTCGAGAGCTGTGTCGAGGCTCCAAGTCCAATCATTCCTGAAGCCAACGAGATCATCTGGGGTGGCGCTGCGTTCCTCGTGCTGTTCGGCCTCATGGCATGGAAGCTGTTCCCCGCAGTCAAAGACGGCATGGATGCTCGTGCTGACAAGATTCGCGATGACCTAGCGGCAGCCGATAAGGCCAAGGCCGACGCGCTGGCCGAACAGGCCACGTACACAGCGAAACTCGGTGATGCGAAGGCCGAAGCTGCCGAGATCATTGATGACGCTCGTGAGCAGGCAAACCTAGTACGTGCCGACTTGCAGAGTCGCGCCGAAGCCGATATCGCCGAGACGCGCAGGCAAGCCGCTGCTGAGGTCGAGACGACGAAGGCACAAGCGATGAACGATCTGCGAGGTGAGGTTAGCGATATTGCGTTGGGTGCGGCTGAACTCGTCATCGGCACTCAACTCGACCGAGCTGCACATGCGTCGTTGATCGATGACTACATCGACCAAGTTGGATCACGGAGCTGATCATGACGTCCGAACTCGTGAACGGTTATGGCGAAGCGCTGGTCGCTGTTGCGAAAGCTGAAGGTGCGGGCCCAGAGGTAGAGGATCAACTGTTCACCGTTGCCCGCGCTGTGGAGAAGTCTGAAGAGTTGCAGACCACACTTGCTGACAGCGCGATTCCGGCGAGTCGACGTCAACAGATCGTCGAAGACCTGCTCGAAGCGCAGGCTTCTCCAATTACCTCTGCGCTCATCTCGATGGTCGTGGCGGCTAACCGGGGTGGCGAGCTGTCGAGTATTCTCGACGCCGCGGTTGCAAAAGGAGCCCAATCCCGGGGCCAGTCGGTCGCCGAGGTTCGCTCGGCGGTGCCGCTAACCGAAGAACAAATACAACGCTTGACCGCTGCCCTCAACAAGGCCACCGGCAAGAACCTGACCATCAAGACCGTCGTCGACGAAGGCGTGATCGGCGGCATCGTCACGACAATCGACGACGAGGTAATCGACGGTAGCGTTCGCCACCGCGTGACCAAGTTGCGAGAGGCATTCTAAGGAATCATGACAGATCTGACTATTGATACCGCAGCGATTTCGGCTGCAATTCGCAAGAATCTCGAGGGGTACGACCCCTCGCTCGAGATGGTCGAAGTTGGCCGGGTACTCGAAGTTGGCGACGGCATTGCGCGAATCTCTGGACTGCCCGACGCGGCCGTCAACGAGATGCTTGAGTTCGCGAACGGGGCTGTTGGCCTCGCGCTCAACCTCGACGAGCGCTCGATCGGCGCGGTTTTGCTCGGTTCGACCGACGGTATCGAGGAGGGACAGCCTGTTCGTTCGACCGGGAACATTCTCTCGGTGCCAGTTGGCGATGGTGTGCTCGGACGCGTTGTCGATGCACTCGGGGAGCCGATCGATGGCAAGGGTCCGCTAACGGGCGTTCAGTCCCGTCGAATGGAGGTTCAGGCACCGGGAATCATCGGGCGCAAGCCCGTCGACACGCCCATGCAGACCGGCATCAAGGCGATCGACACTCTTATTCCGATCGGTCGCGGTCAGCGAGAATTGATCATTGGCGATCGCAAGACTGGCAAGACCACGATTGGCATTGACACGATCCTGAACCAAAAGGGTCTGGGAGTGAAGTGCATCTATGTTGCGATTGGGCAGAAGGCCTCGACGGTCGCACAGATCGTCGCCGAACTCGATGCGAACGATGCGCTGGACTACACGGTCGTCGTAGTTGCTCCAGCATCCGACCCTGCCCCGTTCAAGTACATCGCTCCATACGCCGGTTCGGCAATGGGACAGCACTGGATGGAGAACTCCGAGCACGCACTGGTCGTGTACGACGATCTCTCAAAGCAGGCTGAGGCATACCGCCAGATGTCGCTGCTGCTTCGCCGCCCACCAGGTCGCGAGGCCTACCCCGGTGACGTCTTCTACTTGCACAGCCGTCTTCTTGAGCGGGCCGCAAACCTCTCCGATGCACTCGGCGGAGGATCGCTCACTGCTCTTCCCGTGATCGAAACAAAGGCAGGCGACGTGTCGGCATACATCCCGACGAACGTGATTTCGATCACCGATGGGCAGATCTTCCTCCAGGATGACTTGTTCAAGTCTGGCGTCCGCCCAGCAATCGACGTCGGCATCTCGGTGTCTCGCGTCGGTTCGGCCGCGCAGATCAAGGCGATGAAGACTGCGGTCGGCACCCTGAAGTCGGACCTCCAGCAGTTCCGTGAGCTCGAGGCCTTTGCCTCGTTCGGTTCAGACCTCGACGCCGTGTCTCAGGCACAGCTCGATCGCGGCTACCGCCTCACCGAACTTTTGAAGCAAGGCACGAGCACTCCAATGCCGGTGCAACAGCAGGTGGTGAGCCTCATGGCCGGCACGCGTGGCTATCTTGACCAGGTTCCCGTCGTCGACGTTCAGCGCTTTGAACTCGAGCTGCTCGAACACTTCAACACACGCCACTCGGGCCTGCTCGACGACATTGTGGCCACCGGGAAAATCGCTGATGAGGACGGTTTCGAAAGCCTCATCGCGGATTTTGCTGAGGGTTTCATACCAACCGTTGCGGTTGAAGTTGCACCCGATCCTGAAGAGACCGGCGCATTGCACGGCCACCTTGTCGATGCGGACGACACGTTGCCCGAGCAAGAGATCGCCATGGACGACGAGAGCTGAGTCGGATTCACCATGCCCGGAGCCAAGGAACGTGAGCTGCGCCGACGAATCGGCAGCGTGCAGTCGACCAAGAAGATCACCCGAGCAATGGAGCTAATTGCTGCGACACGCGTGGTCAAGGCGATGCATCGCGCAAACGAGGCAAAGCCCTACTCCACGCAGATCACTGAAGTGATCGAGAATCTCGTGGCAGCCGGTGCACGCGTCGATCATCCCCTGATGCGTCAAGAGCCTCAACCGAAGCGCGTCGGCATCGTTGCGATCACATCCGACCGTGGGCTGGCTGGTGCGTACAACGCGTCGGTCATTCGCTCCGCAGAGCATCAACTCAATGTCGCCCGCAACGAAGGCGCCGACTATTCGCTGATCCTCATCGGCAAGAAGGCCATCGACTACTTCACGTTCCGCAACTATCGAATTGACGCCCAGTACACGGGCATGTCCGACACGCCACGATATGAGGACGCCCGCGAGGTGGCCAATCATGTCGTCGCGGAGTTCTCGGCAGGCAATCTTGATCGCGTCGAGCTGGTCTACACGGAGTTCATCACGATGGGTACCCAGCGTGTTACCGATCGCCGCTATCTGCCGCTCGTAACAACTGAGACGATGGCTGCTGCTGGCGCTGGTTCCAAGGGCGCGCTCGCTCAATTCGAGTTCGAGCCGTCGCCGGCCGGTGTCGTGGAGTCGCTGCTTCCCCGCTACATGGAGTCGCGCCTCTACTCTGCGCTGCTCGAGGGGGCAGCGTCCGAGCATGCAAGCCGTCAGCGAGCCATGAAGGCCGCAACAGACAACGCAGAAGAGCTCATCACGACGCTCTCACGTGAGATGAACCAAGCCCGACAAGCGTCGATAACCACCGAGATTATGGAAATCGTCAGCGGTGCCGAAGCGATGAGTCAGTAGAAGTCAAGACGATGATTGAAACAATTCTCGAACACACAGAAGGTACAACGGTATGACCGTCACCGAACCAGAACTTAAGTCAGGCCGAGTCGTCGGCATTGCCGGTCCTGTTGTGGATGTTGAGTTCCCTCGCGGGAGCCTCCCACAGATCAACCAGCAGCTGCAGTTGACCATTCAGCTCGAGGGTGACGAGATCCTTGTGCCCCTCGAGGTAGCTCAACAGATCGGCGACAGCCGCGTGCGAGCGATCTCGATGAAACCGACCGACGGTCTCGTGCGTGGCGCTGAGGTACGTAACACCGGTCACGGTATGCAGATGCCTGTCGGGAACGCCACTCTCGGTCACGTCTGGAACGTAATGGGTGAGCCGCTCGACGTACCGGCATCCGAGATCCAGATCGACACCTACTGGGACATTCATCGCCCGCCACCGGACTTCGACAAGCTCGAGCCATCGACGAAGATGTTCGAGACCGGCGTCAAGGTCATCGACCTTCTCACCCCGTACAAAGAGGGTGGCAAGATCGGCCTCTTCGGTGGTGCTGGTGTGGGCAAGACCGTTCTTATTCAGGAAATGATCACCCGGGTGGCGTCCAACCACGGTGGCGTGTCGGTGTTCGCAGGTGTGGGAGAACGGACCCGTGAGGGCACCGACCTTTTCATCGAGATGGGCGAAACCAAGATGGGCTCCGGCGATGACGCCGACACCGTGCTCTCCAAGGCTGCCCTTGTCTTTGGACAGATGGATGAGCCGCCAGGCGTGCGCCTTCGTGTTGCACTCGGTGGCGTGACCATGGCCGAGTACTTCCGTGATGTGCAGAACCAGGACGTGTTGCTCTTCATCGACAACATCTTCCGATTCGTGCAGGCCGGCTCTGAGGTATCGACCCTTCTTGGTCGTATGCCATCAGCTGTGGGCTACCAACCGACACTTGCAGACGAGATGGGCACGCTCCAAGAGCGCATCACCTCGACTCAGGGAAAGTCGATTACGTCGTTGCAGGCCGTGTACGTGCCCGCAGATGATTACACCGACCCCGCACCGTTCACCTCGTTCACCCACTTCGATGGAACCACCGAGCTGAGCCGTGACATTGCAGCCCTGGGTATCTACCCAGCGGTTGATCCTCTCGCATCGACGTCGACGATCCTGCAGCCAGAGGTTGTTGGCGAGCGTCATTATCGCATTGCCCGTCAGGTGCAAGAGGTGCTGCAGCGCTACAAGGA
>CAXMRH010000248.1:0-6828 GCA_964196045.1 uncultured Chthoniobacterales bacterium
ACTCATCGACGTGAAGGAGGATCTCAGCGATCTCACTGAGTCCGTTGAAGCGTCCGATTCGGACCCGTTCATCCTGCACCCAGGCGAGTTCGTTCTCGGTTCGACCCTCGAGCGCATTGCGTTACCCGACGACCTCGTCGCGCGGCTAGAAGGAAAGTCCAGCCTGGGTCGGCTCGGGTTGTTGATCCATTCGACCGCCGGTTTCGTCGATGCTGGCTGGGACGGTCAAATAACCCTCGAGCTATCGAACGTCGCCAATCTTCCGATCACGCTTTACCCGGGTATGAAGGTCGGTCAGATCAGCTTCATGCAGATGACGACGCCGGCAGATAATCCGTATGGTTCGGGCATCATTGGTTCCAAGTACCAGGGGCAGGTCGGTCCGCGGCCGAGTCAGTATTGGAAGAACTTCGAGTGACCGAACCGGGTTATGACCCCGCACGCGTGTTCGTGCGAGGGTTTGGCCTCACCGAAGGTATCGAGTGGGGCTTCTGGCTGTCGGTCACCGTCTTTTGGATCATCGAGCTCGGTCTTGGCCCGCTGGAGCTCGTGTTCATGGGCATCGTTCTCGAGGCCACGGTGCTTCTCGCCGAGACGCCAACCGGTGTGGTGGCCGACCTCCGTTCACGAAAGACCTCCATCATCATTTCGCAGATCCTGATGGGTTCGAGTTTCATCTGGTCCGTTGCGAGTACGAACTACTGGGTAATCCTCCCCGCCCAGGCCTTGCTAGGAGTGGGTTGGACATTCCGCAGTGGCGCAGACACCGCGTGGGTGACCGATGAGCTGAAGGGGACGGGCGAATTCGACGACGATGATGTGGAACGATTGCTGCTCCGCAAACATCGTTTCGGAATCCTGGCGGCAATCGCATCCCTGATCTTCACGGTCGCGGTGGGCACGGCGACGTCTGTTCGCTGGATTGCAGCAGTGCTCGGTGTGATGCAGATGGGCATGGCCCTGTACTTCTGGCGCACTCTGCGCGAGGACCACTTCACGCCCGGCCATGAGCATGGTCGCGGTTTCGTCGAGACATTCCGGCAGGGCCTTGCGGTAGTCGTCGGTCGTCCGCGGCTCAGAGTTCTCGTCGTCGTGATCTTGTTGTTGGACATGGGAGCCGAGGTGTTCGACCGCATTGGTTACAAACACTTCCTCGACAACGCTGACGTCAGCGATGACTCGCTCATCGTCCTTGGAGGGCTTTTCTTGGTGCTTGCGCTCGCTGGCTTGGTCGTGAACGCGGCTGCTTCACGCACGCTCGCCAACGGGCATGGGGTCGCCCGACTGGCGGTGGCGCTTCTTGCGATCGCAGCGATCGGTGGGTTCATCGCATCGCTCACGTCGATCGTCGTGGTGATCGCGGTTGGCTACTTGCTTCAAGACAGCGTGCGAGAGGCGTTGTGGCCGGTGCTGGAGGGCTGGGCCAACCGTGATGCACCATCAGAGGTTCGTGCCACGGTGCATTCCCTGATGGGTCAGACCACCTCGGTCGGCGAACTCATCGGGGGTATCTCGCTCGGCTTGGTGGCCGAACTCGTGTCGATTCCGATCGCCTTGACCGCGGGTGCAGTCTCCTTCGCCGCGGCCGGGATCGTCGCGACTCGCGGAGTTCAGCCACGAAGTTGGTGACCTCGGGGTGAACTAGCTGGGTTCATGCTCCGTCGTGTTGCCAGACGAGATCGCCACCGCAGACTCGACGATCGTGGGGGACAGCGCCTGTCGTTCAGCGATCGCGTCGCCGCGCTCGAGAGCCTCGAGCATGTGGATCGCGATGTCGGCGACGCGGACCTCTTCCTCGCCGATTCCCTGAGCCTTCACGCCGTCATCGATCATCACGTAGCAGAAGGGGCATGCCGTTGCGATCAGGCTCGCTCCGGTGGCCACGAGCTGTTCGGATCGCTCGACGTTCACGTCCCTGCCGGTTGTCTCTTCCATCCAGAAGCGACCGCCACCAGCTCCGCAGCACATGCTCTCGGTGCCGTTGCGCTCCGCCTCGAGTACCTCGACCCCACCCAAGGAGCCGATGACCTTTCGCGGTGCCATGTAGATGTCGTTGTGGCGACCGAGGTAGCAGGCGTCGTGGTAGACGATCCGTTCTTCGAGCGATGCGTTTCGCATGTCGAGGTCGCCAGTCTCGATCAGTTGCTCGAGAAATTCGCTGTGATGGATGACCTCGTAGTGCCCGCCGAGCTGTGGATACTCGTTGCTCAGCGTGTTGAAGCAGTGTGGGCACTGGGTGATGATCTTCTTCACGCCCATCTCGTTGAGCGTCTCGATGTTTTGCATCGCGAGCATCTGGAAGATGTACTCGTTGCCCGTTCGTCGAGCGGAGTCACCGGTGCAGTTCTCTGCTGGACCAAGGATCGCGTAGGAGACGCCTGCACGGTTCATGAGCTTGGAGAGTGCCTGGCTGACCTTCTTGTTCTTGTCGTCGAAGGAACCGGCGCATCCGACCCAATAGAGGTACTCGGCTTCGAGTGGTTCCCCGCCGGCAAGGACCTGGACCGAATCATCGACGACCCAATCGGCCCGCTCGCTCTGGCTCATTGCCCAGGGGTTCATCTGGTTTTCCATGCCGCGATAGGCGTTGCCGAGTTCGGTCGGGAAGTCCGACTCCATCAGTGACAGATACCGGCGCATGTCCAGGATCTTGTCCAGGATCTCGATGTTGACGGGACAGATTTCGTCGCATGCGCGACACGATGTGCAGGCCCAGAGTTCTTCGGAGGAGACCCGGTCGAACATCCAGTTCGAGGGAACGGTGATCTCGGCATCTACGCCGATCGGTGGTGAGACCTGTGGCTCGCCGGTGCGGGCCATGACCTCGCCAACTTTCAGGACGATCTCGCGAGGGTCAAGGGGCTTTCCGGTGGCGTGCGCTGGGCAGACGTTTGTACAACGGCCGCACATCGTGCAGCTGTCGGTGTCGAGCAACTGCTTCCACGTGAAGTCTTCGATCGTCGAAGCCCCGAACGTTTCGAGTTCGGTCTCCATCAGGTTGGGCATTGCCTTCATGGCACCCTTTGGGCGGTCCTTGTCCTTGAGGTACATGTTCAGCGGCGAGGTGAAGATGTGTCGCAGCATCGTCACAGGTAACAGGATCAGGAAACCGACGAACGACAAGACGTGCCCGATCCACCAGGCCTGGTGCCAGCCGGCCAATGACCCGTTGTTCTCGATCAACGTTGCCAAGGGGTATCCGATGAATGACCACTCCTCGTACTCGGGCATGCCATTCAACGCGATCCGGAACATCTCCGCGCCGAACCCGGTCACGCCGATTGCGAGAAGCGTGCCGAGAATGACCGCGTGTTCAGGTTTGCTCTTGATGCGGATCCGGTAGGGGCGCATTGCCCGCGGGCCGTACCGGCGCAGAATTGCCCAGACGATCGAGATAGTGAACAGCAACCCAGCGAAGTCGCCGACCATGGCGTAGCCCTTATAGGTCCCGCCGTGGAGGAACTTGAGTGCGGTTGGCATCTGGTGGTCGATCTCGAGCACCGTGGTCACGCCCAGCAAGACGACGAAGCTGAAGTACATCATCGAGTGCATGACACCCGCGGCCGGTTCGCGGAGGAGTGTTCTCATGTAGACGCCAGCGCGGAAGTCCTTGAGTCGGGTCCCCGCGTTGCTCGCGGTGGTTGCCCGGTTGTCGGGACCACCGCGTCGCCAGTTCTTGATTCGGAGCGAGAACACCCAGGCGCCGTAGACGATCATGACCGGTAGCAGCGTGTAGAAAGCGAGCCGCAACACGTCCGGCACGTTGCCGAACACCGTCCGGTGAACTTCGCTCTCGTTTTCGAAGGCGAAGACCTCCGCGGCGACACCAGAAACTGCCGTAATCAGAGCGATGCCGATGCCGATGCCCAGGACGAGACGCTGCGGGGTGACGCGCGAGGAATTCATGGACCAGAATGTACTTCCTAGCCGCCAGGAGTTGTGTACTCAGGCGAGTATCTGACCAATCCGCCAGATGGCTTCGTCCCAGGATTCGAGCGGCGTCTGGTGTCCCTGCTCGACACGGTTCAATGCAGCGGTGAATTCTTCCAGGACAATACGACGGACCGGGTCCGCAAGTTCGGTCGGGCGACGCTCGGCAGCTGCTGCGTATATCTCCCCGATGGGGGCTCCGCCGAAGAACGGATCGGAATACTCGGTGATCATCGGTTCGTCGTAGAGCACCGCTGCGGCCGGAAACGAACCGGAACCGTCGGCGAAGGAGGCTCGCTGGACCACGGGGTCCGCAAGGTAGGAGATCAGGTCGAAGGCCAGAGCTCGATGTGTCGTGGCCGCCGACAGGCCGAGATGTGTTCCTCCCGCGCTCGAACCAAACGGGCCGGGCAGCTCGATGATCGTCCACGACTCGGACGTCTCAGGGGCGCCGATAGCAATCTCACGAAGGTCTGAGTACCGGGCGAACACTGCCGCGAATCCATCGTCGCGCAGCGCCGTGCGCCATTGTTCCTCTCCACTCGGAAGGTTGCGAGCGATTCGTGCGATCTCGTTGTCAGCTGGCCCGTTCTCTTCGGGACATGGTGACCCGTGCACTGGGGGATTGCCGATCGCCAACATCGACAGGTCCCAGACTTGACGAAGCGTTTCAGCTTCCCGTGACAGAAGGAACCCGGTGTCGTCGACGAAGGAGAGTCGATTCTGAGACATCATCGTGGTGAACAGTTCGTCGCCATCAGGCACGAACGCGATACCGCTCGCGTCGGAGAAGGCATCGCCGACGGCGATGAGCTGACACCAGCTGGAGGCGGAACGGAGCTCTTCCACCAACTCCTCACCGACGAGATCTGTGCGCACGGCCAGTGCCACACTGTCGACGTCGATCGGGAGGCCGATGAGCTCGCCGCCAACGGCTACGCCTTCGTCCCATCGTGTGTCGAGCAGATCTGGTTCTGCTGCGTCACCGCCCAGTTCTCGTAGATCCACGAACAACTCAGGGCGCTGCCGAATCTCAGGTCCATAGGAGGCTTCGAACGCGATGATGTCGAACGTGCCACCCGCTCCAGCATCATCGAGGACAGAGACGTGGTGATCGTTGACGCTGCGAACGACCACCTCGACGCGAGCGGTTGGGTGCTCACGCTCCCAATCGTCGATTGCTCGTTCGAGTCCGGCGACTCGAGTTGCTGCGATCCGGATGACCGACTCGGGAGAGGTGTCCTCATCGTCGGTCGCGAACGCCAGCGAATCTGGAGTGAGGTCGCCACATGAGCTGAGAATCAGGGCGGCAGTGCACAGAGAGGCAACAGCGCCGGCCAACAAGCGCGGGTTGAACATCATCGAGACTCGTTCGGTGTGTGTATCTGGGTCATCGGCCGATCTACCGTGATCTCGATGAACTTCTCGAGTGGGGCGGGGCGGCCGGTGAGCCAACCCTGGATCAGGTCGCATCGCACCCGGCGAAGGGCATTGAGCTCGTCGTTCGTCTCGACACCTTCGCCCACGACCGTCATCCCGAGGGCGTGCGCCATTTCGATCGACTTACGGACGACCGAGGCCGATCCGACGTCGTCGACCATTGGGGTAATCAGGCTTCGGTCGAGCTTCAAAATCTGAGCGGGCAGGCTGTTGAGATACGAGAGGTTCGACTGTCCGGAGCCGAAGTCATCGATGGCGATCTTCACACCGAGTCGTCGGAGGCTGTGTAAGCGATCGACATCGGCACGCGAGGTCGTCACACCTTCGGTCACCTCGAACACGACGCGACTTCGGTCCACGGCCGATTCGGTGAGAACTGCATCGATCCGATTGAGCAGCTCGGGGTCGCCGAGTTCGACCGGTGAAAGATTCACCGCAACATACGGGGAGGCTCCACGGAGGAACGGCATGGCGGCGCAGGCCTCGCGCAGAGCGAACTCGCCGATCGCCGTGATGAGATGAGTTTCCTCGGCGATGGGGATGAACTCTCCGGGAGACACAGGCTCACCGTTGAGCGAGCCTCGCATGAGACACTCGTAGCCCTGGATCTCTGTCGTCACAGCGTCGACCACAGGTTGAAAGTGGATCGAGAGCTCGCGGTTGTCGATGGCTTGCTCGAGCCAGCGAACGAGCTCGGCCCGCCTGCGAACCTTATCGCGGTGATGCGATTCGAAGGCGACGACCTCGGTCGTTCGTCCGTCTGCCTGGCGAATAGCAGCCGACAGGTTGGCGATCGTCTGGGTGAGGTCCCGTTCGCCAGCCTCGATGTGATCGAGCCCGATCGTGAGGTCGATGGCGATTGCCGCCCCATCGATCTGGAGCGGCGCGGAGAAGGCGTCCACGATTGCATCGGTGAGGACTCCACCATCGGCTTCGGGAACGAGAATGACGAACTCTGGTTCGCCGATGCGTGCTACAGATGCTCGTGATCGAGCAGCTGAGGACGTCACGCTCGCGAGGCGCTTCGCGAGTTCTCGAAGAACCAAGTCGCGTGCATCACGTCCGAACGTGCTGTCCAGCTCATCGAGGCGTTGCGGCGCAACGCCAAGCGCAGTCCATGGAACCGTCAAATCTTCCTGTTCCCGGAACCATCGCTGCAGATACGCCGAGTTCGCGAGACCGGTCAACATGTCGTGCTCGCGGCTGTGTGTGGCTCTGGACTCCGCGACCTGTCGGCGATGGGCCTGAGCCAGAATTCGACCTGCTGTTTCGATGAGCGAGATGAGCGGCTCGGGTTGAGCCGGTTCGAGGTCGCCAAAGATAAGGACAAGCACGACGGGAGGGCCGACAGGGAATTCCACAAGGCTCGCGACACCTCGCCCTGCTCGAATTTCGACGATTTGAGCCTGCTCTGCGAGCGACGGTATCTCAAGGGCCGAGATGCTCGGTTCCAACACG
>CAXMRH010000249.1:0-6599 GCA_964196045.1 uncultured Chthoniobacterales bacterium
ATCCGAGATGTCATGGACTTCGCAGAGAACCAAGCAAGCCTTGAGTCGATGATGGCAGAGAAGGTCAAGATCGATCGCGAACAGGCGAATCTACGTTTGAGCAAACAACTCGGGGAGGGTGGTCCCGACGTCTCGGCCAAGCTCAACAAGGTATCGGCGGAGGCAGCTCGGCTTGACGACAAGATCAGCCCGCTGGCACGACAAGCCGGCGAGGTCGGAAACCCGATCTGGGGGCCGCTCATGAGGGCCGGAAACGACAAGAGCCTTTTCGCCCGACAAGTTGAACGGTACGCCGACATCTACACCTCGCGAGTCTCGAACTTGCGAGCGGAGACCCCGTACGCGTATCTGCGTGCAGCGCGCGGCTCTCTTCCACACGATGCCGCAGGAGTGTGACTCGGGTCGTCTGACGTGATCAGCCGAGGCGGTCGAAGGCCTGCTCGAGAACGTCGAGCGGACGGTCGAAACAGAGTCGAATGTGGGGAGTCGGCGCACGGTCCGCACGACAGGCCGACCCTGGTAAGACTGCGACGCCGCGTTCAGTGGCCATGGTAACGAAGTCAGCGCCGTCCATCGGCACCTCTACCCACATCGCAAGACCACCGTCTACCTTCGTGGGTTGCCATTGGGGAAAGTTCGTCTCGATTGTGTTCGTCACCCAGTCAGACCGCTCGCGCAGGGAAGAACGGCGAACCTCAAGGGCCCGGTCTATTCCTTCAAGAGCTTGTGCTGCGAAAAGCTGACTCGGAATCGATGGACCGAGATCGAACTGTTGCCATCGTTTCCGCACGATCGCTCGGCACGTATCTACCGGGGCTATCAACCACCCTGTCCGAAGCCCCGTCCAGAGTGCCTTGGAGAGCGTCCCGATTCTGATCGCGCTCCCGCCCAGCGCCTGCACAAGGGCCCGCGCCCCGGGCGTGAACTCGAGATCGGCATAGGTCTCATCGAGTACGACGTGGCTTGTGGTGTCCTTCAAGACGCTGGCAAGGTCGACCGAGCGTTCCGGAGAAGACACAGCGCCGGTAGGGGAGTGCACGGACGTCACAAGGATGACGAGAGACGGCTCATGCAGCTTCAGGAGCTCCGCGAGACAACCTGGCAGTGGGCCATCTGCATCTCGTTCGATGCCGATCGGATGACAGCCGTTTGCATGGATCATGTCGATGAGCCCGCCATATGTGGTGTCCTCGACGAGAATGGACGACCCGCGAGGGGCCAACGCGGCGACCGCCAGAGCGAGAGCCTGATGTGCGCCGGAGGTCATCACGACATTCTCTGCAGACACACTCCCGGCGGAGATCGAGGTTGATCCATTCATCCGGCCGGCGACCCGTTGGCGCAGAACGCTGAGCCCTTGCGGATTTAGGCCGTTCGCGGGTTCGGCACCGAGGAGATCGGCAGTGTCGACGCGCATCTGTGGCAAAAGGCTGGCATCGGGTGCTGTCGCCGCCGCGAGATCGATCGACCCGGTTTGCTGAAGAAGTTCGACGAAGGGAACCGGGCTGTTCGATACCGGGTCGGTGTCGGAGACCCAGGAGCCGCTTCCCTGACGCGAGGTCACCAGGCCCAACGTCCGAAGGTCGTCCATCACCGCTGAGACCGTTGGTCGACTGACGTGCAGGGCTGTTGCGAGAGCCCGTTCTGGCGGAAGCCGAGCCCCCTGGCGAAGTTGGCCGCTTCCGATTGCTTGGCGAATGGCCAGCGTCAGATGTGCGCGCAGCGGCCCCTTGTTTGGTTCGAGCCACGGTGTGATCGCATCGACGAACTGGGTCTCGTGCATTGCCTGCTCTCCACGGTTCTATTCTCGAGAATGGCCAATTGGTCAACAGCTTACTTGTCCAACCCGCTCTAGGGTCATTGGATGGACGTCGCAGCCCTCATCTCGTTGGCCTTTGTCGCGTCGATTACGCCCGGCCCGAACAACCTGATGCTGCTCGCGTCGGGAATGAACCACGGCATTCGTCGGACGTTGCCACACCTCGCTGGCGTGAGCCTTGGGTTCGGCTTCTTGATCTTTCTCGTTGCTCTTGGTCTTGGTGCCGTGTTCGAGAAATACGCCGCTGTGGAGTTGGCGTTGAAGATCGCCGGTGGCGCGTACTTGATCTACCTCGCATGGAAGATCTTCAAGACGTCCGTCATCAGCTCCGTCGATGGCGCGGATACTCCAATGACGTTCGTGCAGGCGGCGGCCTTTCAGTGGGTCAACCCGAAGGCCTGGGTGATGGCTACGACAGCGACGAGCACCTTGCTCGATTCGGACGCTTCAGTCGTCGGCGGTGCGGCAGCACTTACCCTCGGGTTCTGGGTCGTGAATCTGCCTTGTATTGCGACATGGATGTTCTCGGGCGCCTACGCCGCACGTTGGCTCGAGAATGAACAACGCATACGGCTCGTCAACCGAACACTCGGGGTATTGCTCGTCGGCACGGTTGCCCTCCTGGTCTCCTAAGTAGAGGATTGCCCAATAGAAACGGTGAGAATGCGAACTGGGGACCGAGCTGGCTTCGGCTCTCTCGTTCTCAGCACCTACGATCGGATCGTGTTGGAGACCGACATCGTCATCGTGGGGGCGGGCCTCTCCGGTATTGGAGCCGCGTACCATCTCTCGACCATGTGCCCGGAGCGGTCGTTCGTGATGCTTGAAGGGCGAGAGGAGATCGGAGGTACCTGGAGCCTCTTCAAGTCCCCCGGAGTGCGGTCGGACAGCGACATGCATACCCTCGGCTTCGGCTTTAGGCCATGGGTGCATGACAAGGCAATCGCTGATGGTGGGGCGATCCTGGACTATCTCCGCGAGACCGTGGAGGAATTCGATCTTGCGAAATATATACGTTTCCATCACAACGTTGAACGAGCTGAGTGGTCTTCGGACACCGCCACCTGGACGCTGACCGTGCTCAGGAAAGACACCGACGAGACGGTCACGTACAAGTGCAACTTCCTCTATATGTGTTCGGGTTACTACAGCTATCGAGCGGGGTACACGCCTGATTTCGTGGGTCGGGACGATTTCGATGGTGCGATCGTTCATCCGCAGGAGTGGCCAAGCGACTTCGACTACACGGATAAACGCGTCGTCGTGATCGGGTCCGGGGCGACTGCGGTCACGCTTGTCCCTGCGATGGCTAAGGACGCGGCCAGCGTGACGATGCTTCAGCGATCTGCGACCTATGTCGTTGCGCAACCCGATAAGGATGCCCTTGCGAACACGCTTCGCCGCTGGCTCCCGGATCGGATCGCGTACGCCATCACGCGACGTAAGAACATCGCCCGCGACCAGTGGCTGTACAAGAAGACTCGGCGCAGCCCACAACAGGTTCGCGCCGTGCTGCTCAGACGCGTTGCCAATGCAATCGGACGCGAGCTGACGGATGAACACTTCTCACCCGCGTACGACCCGTGGGACCAGCGCCTCTGTCTCGTCCCGAATGGTGATTTCTTCGACGCGATCAACGAGGGCTCCGCCGCGGTCGTGACAGACACGATCACGCGCTTCACGAGAGATGGAGTTCTTCTCGACTCGGGACGTCTCTTGGAGGCAGACATCATCGTTACGGCCACCGGTCTTCAGCTGGTCACGCTGGGGGAGATGGACATCACGGTGGACGGCACGGCCGTGGACTTCGCAGAAACATGGACGTACCGCGGCGTGAGCTACTCGGGAATTCCCAACCTCGTGTCGACATTCGGGTACATCAACGCCTCCTGGACCTTGCGGTCCGACATGGTTAGCCAGTACACCTGTCGGTTGCTGCAACATATGGCCCAAGTCGGAGCCAATGTGTGTGTACCGCTACTTCGTCCTGAGGACGAGTCGATGACGCCAGGTCCGTGGATTGACAACTTTTCGTCCGGGTACGTGCAACGGATGCTTCCACTGCTTCCCAAACAGGGCGACCATGATCCGTGGCGCAACCCACAGCTCTACGCCCCCGACCGCAAGAGCTTGACCCGAGACGCAATCGACGATGGTGTGATGCGTTTTCACCGGGTCGTCTCTAGCTAGCGACCGCTAGACGGGGTTTTGCAATGGTGCCAGCCACTTCTGGTCGAGCCAGAAGCCCCCAACGGGAAGTGAGCCGATCACGAGCGCTTGTAATGCCTTGGTCCAGGGCCAGCCGAGCTGTGTTCGATGTCGAAGAATCATGGCGGCGAAGACGAGATAGAGCACGCCGTGGATGGGTCCGAGAATGGTCACGCCGATCTCTGCGTCTCGCGCCCATTTGAGAATCGTCGCGATCAGCAGTGCGAAATACGAGATGGCCTCGATGACCGAGATTCGTCGAAGGTTCGTGAGCACGGTGTGTTGTCTAGCACCGCCTTGGCATCACCATTCGTCATATTCCGATCGGCTGCATATCTCGAAAAGATGCCGGTGGCATCATGGCCGACAACCTCAATCCCTCAGCGAGCCATCGTTGCTGCTGCGTCCTCGTCCTCGATCCACAAGGCAATCACGGCCGCCACAGCGAAGAGCGCGGCGGTCATGAGGATTGCTCGTTGATAACTGTCCACCCTGTTGGCCGAGTCCTCGACATCTCGAGCGAAACCAGAAGCGAGAATCGAGCTACCAAGGGCAACACCGATCGCTGGAGCAAGTTGGCGAGTCGTGCCGAACATAGCGGTAGCCCTCGAGAGGTCACGTTGCTCGATTCGTGCGAAAACCGCTGACTGGATCGGAATGAACACGAGACCCATCGCCAGGCCGCGGACCAGCATGGTCGCTCCCACCGTCCACAACGTGGTCGTCGTGTCGAAGGTTGACGCCACGATCCCGCTGCCCAACGCGATCAAGGATCCGACGATGATCAGGCGTCGAGGTCCAAACCGTTTGTAGAAGATGCGGCCCGTGAATTGGGTCATCAAGAGCACACCGATGGGTTGGGGCGCCACGACGAGTCCGACACGTAGTGGACTGAAGCCTGCTTCGTCCTGCAGGAATAGAGGCAACAAGTAAACGAGGGCAATGAAGCTGCCGTAGATCGGGATCGCGAGCAGGTTGATCGTCGAAAACAAACGATCCTTGGTGAGGCGCAGAGCAAGCAGCGGTTGGTCTTGACCGAGTTCGACAAAGACGAGCGCGATGAGGGCCAGGAGTGAGATGACGAGACTCAACACGATGTGGGTCGAGCCCCATCCTCGTTCGCCACCACTCGATAGCCCGTAGATCAAGAAGCCGAGTCCGGTTGTGGATAACACGAAACCTCGAACGTCGAATGGGCCGGCGTCGACGGGGTCGTCCTTGCGGAGCCACGAATTCGCAAGTGCGAGCGAAACGAGTCCGATGGGCACATTGACGAAGAAGATCCATCGCCACGAGGTGAACTCGAGAAGGATCCCGCCGATGATCGGTCCAACGGCTGGCGCGATGACGACGACGGTGATGATCTTTCGCGAGGCCTCGGCACGTTCGGACAGCGGAAAGGCCCGGAACACGAGCGCAGCTCCGATGGGGATCATCATCCCCGCGAACGCTCCCTGGACGGCTCGAGCAGCGATGAGCTGTTCGAGCGACTGGGAGGCTCCGCACAGTGCAGACGCAACGGTGAAGCCGACGAGACAGGAAAGGAACATCGGGCGGAGACCGAATCGATCGCCAAACCAGCCAGCCGCTGCCGTCATCGTCGCCAGTGCAAGGGTAAATGAAAGCACGGTCCAGTCCATCGCCGTTGCATCGACGTCGAACTCCTCGGCGAGCGTTGGTAGTGCCACATTGATAATCGTCGAATCCATGACCTGCATAAAGAGTGCCGCGGTGTACACGAGTGCGACGGCGTTCTTGTAGCCCATCTGTGCGATCACCATGCGACGTTATCGGCGTGCCGCGAGAGGGGACGGACGCCTAGGATTGGTTCATGCTTGAATCATCTGGCGCGTTCGAACGCGACTCCTCGTACATCACGGACCGCATCCTCGACGACCCGACAGCGACCTGGCCAGTTGAACCAGACCGCTATCACCTGGTGGCCGCAGCAGCGTGCCCGTGGGCGAATCGAACGACGATCGTGCGACGTCTCCTCGGCCTCGAAAACGTCATTTCGCTCGGATTTGCTGGGCCCACGCACGACTGGCGCAGCTGGCAGTTCGACCTCGACCCGAACCACCTCGATCCGGTGCTGAAGATCGAACGCCTACGGGATGCCTACCTAGAGCGCGACGCGGAGTACCCAAAAGGAATCACGGTGCCCGCAATCGTCGACATTCCATCGGGAATGGTGGTGACGAACGATTTCGCGCAGATCACGGTCGACTTCTCAACCGAGTGGACAGCACACCATCGCACGGGCGCCCCCACGCTTTACCCAGACCGACTTCGCGCGCAGATCGACGAGGTCTCCGCGGGGATTTATGCTGAGGTCAACAACGGGGTGTACAGGACGGGGTTCGTACGCAGCCAAGCTGCCTACGAGGAGTCCTACAAGGCGCTCTTTGCAAAGCTCGACGAGCTCGAAGGCCATCTCTCGACCCGCCGATATCTCGTCGGCGACCACGTTACCGAAGCCGACGTTCGTCTATTCACGACACTTATCCGATTTGACGCCGTCTACCACGGTCACTTCAAGTGCAACCGAAACAAGATCTCCGAGATGCCAGCT
>CAXMRH010000250.1:0-8872 GCA_964196045.1 uncultured Chthoniobacterales bacterium
AGGGGACATGAGAGGTGTGCCATCGCTCCTTGTGGGTGCAACCTTGGCCCTTGCTGCTGCGACGCTGCTCAATCTGCCGTACCTCCTCAGCTTTGACTCCTGGGAGAGCGTCGTCAGCGTGCAGGGCTCGGGGGCGACGGATACGCCTCTCACCGAGTTGCTCACGTTGTCGACCGGCCCAGTGGGCTCGGACGTTCTTGGTTGGGCCATCTTCGCTCCTGCCCTGCTCCCACTGCTGTCGGGTGCAGGTGAGCGCTTCAGCTGGGCCATGCGGACCTGGGGGGCGATGCTGCTCACGTGGGCGGTCGCCTGGGGTGCCGTCCGGGGTTGGCTGCCACTGGGGCTCCCGGTTCTCGAACTGATGTTGGCGCCAGTCGCACTTGGGTTTTCCGTATTGGGTGGAATCTCGGCAATGGTCCTCGATGTTGACCTCGCAGGAGCACGAGCACGTCGCTTGATCCCTGCGGTTGTTGCCGTCCTTGGCTTTGGCCTCGCGCTCCTCCCGATGCTCGAGGGCAGCTTCACTGGCCGATGGGAACTTGCCCGGGTTGACTTGTCGACCACCTACGGCGCGGTGGAGTCAGCACCAGAAGAGGGCACGTACCGAGTGGTGTGGATCGGCGATGCCCATGTGCTTGGCGCGGCCGCGATCCCGACGGCCAACGAGTTGGCGTGGGCCTCGTCGCTGGACGGAGTGCCAGATGTGCGGGCGCTGTGGGGCGGCGCGAATGAGGGGGCGACGGCCGAACTAACGGAAGCGTTGAGCGCTGGACTCGACGGAAGAACCTCCCGCCTCGGCCGTGAACTGTCGAGGTTCGGGGTGCGCTACATCGTTGTCGTAGACCAACAAGCGCCTGTTCCAGAAGTCTCACGAAGGGCCGTCGTTTCCGATGTTCGAGCGGCCGGTCTCAACGGCCAACTCGACCTCGTACGCGCTGGAGTCGTCAACCCTGCCGTCGTCGTCTATCAGAACACGGCGTGGGCGCCGGTCCACAGTGCAGTCGCACCCGCATCGCTCGATCCGCTGCGCATCAATGATGCCAACCCGGCTGTGGTGGAACGAGCGGAACACGTGGTCTGGGAGGGGCAGACGCGAGAGGAACGTGACGTCTTTGCCTCGTGGGAACCATCACCACGCTGGACACTCACGCTCGACGACCGGGTTGTTCCTCGGATTGACGTGGGTTCTGTCGGCATGGCTTTTGACACGTCATCCACGAGCGGGGCTACCAATGCCCGCTTGGCATATGAGACCGAAGACTCGCACCGTCTGATTCTCGGTCTACAGGCCGCCGCGTGGTTTGCACTTGTCGCCTGGCATCGATGGGTCGTGGGCAGCGAGCGGCGAGAGCGACGGCTAGCGGCCATCTCGGAGCGTGTGGGATGAACGCCTTTCGGATCCCCGGATTTCTGGTCGTCGTCGGTCTGCTCGTCGGTGCAGTGACCCTCGATCAATCGAGGGCGGCACCAGACGTGATCGAGCAGGCCATACGGCTCCCAGGCGCCGCGGTGGCCCCCGACGATGCCCGGTCGTCCACCTGGTTCTGTGCCGCCGCAACAGCGACCGAAGATGGACTGGCGGACTCCGAAGTGGTCCTTGCCAACACACGATTCGTCGACTCGACCGCCACGGTTTCGGTGTTCATCGGGACCGCCGAGCCGACGGTCGATGCGCCGGTCGACGAGCTTGTTGTTCCGCTGCCGGCGCAGTCGCTCACGAGTCTTCGTCTGGCCGATCTTGCTCCCGACAGTGAAATCGTTTCTGTCGCGGTCGAGGTCGATTCCGGTGGGGTTTTGGTCGACAAGATCTCGTCTGGACCAACGGGTGTCGCCCGCAGCGCGTGTGTGATCGATGGGTCCTCCGAATGGGTGATCACCTCGGGTTCGACCCTCCCCGGGTCGAGGCTGCAACTTGTCGTCTTCAACCCGTTCCCCGACGACGCCGTGGTCGATATCGATTTCGTGTCGGAGGTGGGCGCTCGCAGCCCAGAAGACCTGATTGCGCTGCACGTGCCGGCACAGTCGTCTCGAGTCCTCGAGATTGGTGATGTGGTCGCAGCGTCGGAGAGCATCACGACGTTCGTGCGCGTGCGGTCGGGTCGCGTCATTGCCGAGGGTGTCCAGTCGTTCGACGGGAGTGACACACCGCTCGGGCTCAGTGTCCTTACGGGCGCACCAGCTACGGCCGAGACCTGGACCTTTGCCGGCGTCTCGCCAGCTGCAGGTCCCGCCCGCCTCGTGATCGTAAATCCGAGCGAGACGAGGGTGCGGGCCGACGTCGAGGTCTATCCAGCGGGTGCTGAACGTTTCGTGGAACCGTTCGAAGTCATCCTGCAACCTGGTCAACGAGACATTGTCGACCTGGTGAGCGCGGGGCGTCTCGCAGGGATCTCGTCGTTCAGTTTGGTCGTCCGGTCGCTCGATGGACCACGAATCGTTGCCGGGATGGAGCAGCGTCCTGAAGTTGGCGAGCCCGATCCCTTCGATGCGATTATCGAGGCCGAGGTCGACGTTCCGTCCACGGGCTATGCATCGTCAGTGGGCCAGGCCGCAGCCGCCGCCACATTGATCACGACCGTCGATATCGCCGTGGACGATGTTCGTTCCGCTCTTCACGTGTTCAACCCGGCCGAGGACACCTTCGTCACCATGCGGGCCACGATTCTGGTCGATGGAGCCAGTCGGGACGTGACGTTGGAGGTCGGACCGCAACGCACGGCCCGGGTCCTGCTGTCCGAACTAGGGAGCGGCAGGTTCACGTTGAAGCTCAACGCCAGCGGCCCGTTGGTCGCAACACGCGAGATCACGGGGCTCAGCTCTCGTTCGTGGGCGCCGCTGCTACCGGTGCTCAGCGCAAGTAATTAGCGCCGAGCTAGGTCACGTCAGGTCGAGCCTGCGGCATCGGCCTCGTCGCGTACTTCGGCGAGCTTTGCCCACAAATCCGCGGAGGAGGGTGGGCCGAGGAACGACGCGCGTGAAACTCCTCGGGCGTCCACGATGATCGTGGTTGGCACGGCCGTGATGGAATATCGCTCGTGCAGGTCAGCCTCCGCGGCGACCTCGACGTTCTGTATGGCGACGTCGTCGCTCTCGACGAGTTGGGTCGACGTCCAGACCTTGGCGCACGTGTTGCACGTCGCAGACGTGAAGACGACGACGAGCCACGGTGTTTCCGGTCGGGTGAAGTCGGTCCGGTCTACCTGACTAGGCGCTCGGTGGTTTGTGGGACCCGTGGGGGCGTCGGGAGCTTGCCGCTTCATGTACCAGCCAGCGGCGAGCGCTACGGCCGCGACAGCAGCGACGATGATGATCTGCGTCATGGCCTGTGGTCGGCGTTGTTATTCGGCAGTCTCAAGATCGACGTCTAACCGTGGTGCGTCGGCAGGCGCCGGAGCAGGGTCCTCGTCCTCATCTGCAGATGCGTTCGCATCGTCGGCGCTGAGCGAGCTGACCATCCCCGGTATCTGAAGATTCGCGCCTGACAGATTGAGAAGTCGATAGACCTCGTCACCGTCGATGCTCTCGTACTCGAGGAGAGCCCGAGCAATGAGATCGAGGCCCTTTCGGTATTCCACCAGCAATTCACGGCATCGTGTTTCGGCCTCTATCAACGTGCGGCGAACCTCTTCGTCGACGAGACGGGAGGTGTCGGGGGAATGGCTCTTGGACTGCATCATGTCTTCGCCGAGGAAGACCGGGCCACTGTCGGACAACGACATTGGACCCACAACTTCGCTCATGCCCCACTCGGTTATCATGCGGCGCGCCACGTTCGTCGCTTGCTGGAGGTCGTTGGCGGCACCGGAGGAGGACTGGTCGAAGACCAGCGCCTCGGCAACACGTCCGCCCATGGCCATGACCATCATTGCTTCAGCTTCGTCCTTGTCCATGGAGTGGCGATCGGCGGTAGGCAGGGTCATCGTGACGCCGAGAGCCATGCCGGTTGGGATGATCGACACCTTGTGAACTGGGTCGTGGTTCTCTTGGACGGCGGCACACAGTGCGTGACCGGCCTCGTGATATGCAGTGCGCTCGAGCTCTTCCTGCGTCTGGACCATCGACGAGCGTTCGATCCCGAGCATGACGCGGTCGCGGGCGGACTCGAAGTGGCGCATGCCGATCTTCGAATCGCCAGCACGTACGGCGAAGAGCGCTGCTTCGTTGACGAGGTTGGCCAAGTCGGCGCCGCTCATGCCGGGGGTTCCGCGGGCGATCACGCTGACGTCGACCTCGTCCTCCTTGCGTTTGCCCTTGAGGTGAACTGCGAGAATCTCTTTGCGGTCCTCGAGTTCGGGTAGCGGAACAACAACCTGGCGATCGAATCGACCGGGACGCAGCAGCGCTGGGTCGAGGATGTCCGGGCGGTTTGTTGCCGCCATCATGATGATGCCGTCGGTGGGCTCGAAGCCGTCCATCTCGGCAAGCATTTGGTTGAGTGTTTGTTCGCGCTCGTCGTGTCCGCCGCCGAGGCCTGCCCCACGCTTGCGTCCAATCGAGTCGATCTCGTCGACGAAGATGATGGCTGAACCCATCTTTCGAGCTGTTTCGAAAAGGTCCCTGACTCGGGATGCGCCGACACCGACGAACATCTCCATGAAGTCGGATCCGGTGACCGACATGAACGGAACCCCGGCCTCGCCTGCTACGGCGCGGGCGATGAGCGTCTTGCCTGTGCCAGGAGGGCCTACGAGCAGCAGGCCTTTTGGAGTTTTGGCGCCGATTTCGGAGAACCGATCTGGACTCTTCAGGAAGTCGACGACCTCGGTGATCTCTCGTTTCACCGCGGCGTATCCGGCAACGTCGTCGAAGGTCGTTCCGGGGCGTTCGGTGGTGTAGGTCTTGGCCTTGGAGCGGCCGACATTCATGATGCCGCCCATCTGGCCTTGAGCGCGACGTTGCATCCAGACGAAGAACGCGATCAGGAGGCCAACGGGCAATAAGAAGAAGAGCAGTTGCAGAATTGCGCTGTCTTGTGGCGTCTTGAAGTCCACGCCGCCGTCGGGGTTGTCCTCGGTTGCCGGAGGCACGTTTGCCTTCAAGAGGGCAAGCTCGTCTTCATACGCGGTGATTGGTCCGCTGGTTTCGTAGACGGTTTCGGTCGAGTCGTTGAGCACGAACTTGATCTCGCCGTTGACGTTGTTTCGTTCAACGCTGCGAACAGCGGAGTCCTCCACCCAGGCGAGGTACTGGGAGTACGACACGTCTTCACCGGAGTCTCGGTCGGTGTTGAAGATCGCCAGCATCGCGAAGATCGCGACGCCAAAGACCGCCCAAGTTGCCCACTTGGCGGTGTTGGAACGCTCCGGGCCTGGAGGGGCCGGGGGCTTTGGAGGGGTTGGTGCCATGGAAAATACCCTAGTTGCTTGCTTGTCAAATCGGAGATCGTGATGCGTCTGTTAGCGGTTCAACCCATATTGCTTACAAGAATTCCGAGATCAGGGCTGAACGGGGAGGAACTCACCCGATCCTTACCCGGTGAACTGGTTCGGGATGTAGGGGTAGGTCGCACAACGTGAGGTTGATCGCGCGGTCCGCGCGAACGAGTTTTTCGGCAACTACGATCCTCAGCATGAGTCGAAGTTGCGCCCGTCCCACGTGCTCCGTTTCTTCTGCGGCCACGATGTCGTACGACTACGAGGCGTCCGTCGTGTGGATTGAAGAACTCCACATCGAGGCACATCCCATGACGCACGACCTATGCGCGGTCCATGCGGACCGGTCGACTCCGCCGCAAGGATGGGACTTGCGCGACGAACGCGCACCTCGGGGCATCTATGCCCTCCACGCAAGCTGACGGCGCGGCCGAGAACCGCCGCAATCGCTGGGGTGCCGCTGAAGCGCTGTTGGCCTGGCCCGCCGCCGTCGTCATCGGTACGACCGCGTATCTGATCGTCATCCAGATCGGCGGCTACTCGGCCTCGATTCCCCAACGGCCCGGCGGACACCTCGGACGTGCCGTTGGGCAGCTCGCACGAGACGAGACTCTCCGCAACGACACCCTGCCGCTCGTGTGGCAGATGTTGCTGCTCGCCCCGGGGTGGATTGCGCTTCTCGGCGTCTCGTGGCTGTTCGCCGGTGCACTCGGACATGAGCGCACCGGCTGGTCACTTCGTGGTGAGGCGAGCGACGTGCCGTTGGGTGTCTTCTCGGGAGTGCTTCTGCAGATTCCGCTTCTTATCATCGTGCTGGTCATCATCCAGGCGGTGTTCGGAGAGATCGAACAGTCTGGTCGGGCACTTGCGCTCGTGGACATGGCCGACACCTGGCCCGAAGTGGCCATTCTGGTTCTCTTCGTCGGCGTGGGAGCGCCCGTGGTCGAGGAGCTGTTCTATAGGGGCCTTGTCCAGACGTGGTTCGTCGACCGTCTTGGGCCAGTGGTCGGAATCGGCATCTCGAGTCTGATCTTCGGAGCTGTGCACCTGTCGCTTATCGAACTGGCACCACTGACCGTGGTGGGTATGGTCCTGGGACTTCTCTACTGGAAGACAGGACGTCTACTTCCGGCGATCATTGCCCACATGACATTCAATCTGTTCACACTCGTGAACCTGCTCGCTGCCGCTCAAGGCACCTGAGCCTGATCCAATCGGCCCAAATCTATGGCCCACACGTCCCGGTTTGCTCACCACGGCACCCTGTCCGTCGACAGGTCCGACACGACAGAGGTGAAGGGTGATCAACGTGAAACAGACAAGCATTCAACAGAAGAAGTGCGTGAGGTGTTCACGACTCATGGTTGCGATCACCCTCGACATCGAATCGGAGAAGCGGACGCTTCGTTCGTGTTCACACTGCGATGTGCGGGAGTGGGAAGCAGCCGACGGGTCGACCAGCCTCGAAGGCGTGTTGTCCGATCTCTCCGACTCCGCCTCCAGCTGAACCCCACATTTGTCCCGCGAGATGGGACAATGGCGTAATGACGACGGCCGACACCCGCGGGTCCGATGCCCCACGGCCGGACATGGTCGAGCGCGTGGTTACCGCCACGGTTGTCATCGGGAGCGCGCTCTTCGTCTTCTGGCAATTGCAGCCAGAGCTCATCTTCTCTGACACGACACCAACAGGCGGCGATATGGGAGCCCATGTCTGGGGTCCTGCGTTCCTGAGAGACGAATTACTGCCGCGGCTGCGGCTCACCGGCTGGACCCCTGACTGGTACTCGGGGTTTCCGGCATTCCAGTTCTACATGGTGGTGCCGGCGCTTCTGATCGTGATTCTCGATGTTGGGTTGCATCCCATCCTGTCGATCCCGATCGTGCTCGTGCTCGCAGGAGCAGCCACGTACTCTCGGTCGATCGGCGATCGAGTCTTGTCTCGCCGTCTTCTGATCGCCCTCGCACTCGTTGCGCCGCTTGTGCTCGGGCTTCCGTACAACATCGCGTTCAAACTTGTTGCCGTCAGCGGAGTGGTTCTCTTTCCTGTTGCGGCATGGGCTCTCGGGCATCTCGGCGGCCTTCGGTTTCCTGGCCCAGCCGTGCTGTCGCTGGCAAGTCTGGCGTTCGCCTTCGACCGCTCGTTCAACATCTACGGCGGCAATATCGCGTCGACCTTGGCCGGCGAGTTCGCCGCTTCGATCTCCCTAAGTCTGTCGCTCGTGGCACTTGGGTTCGTCATTCGCGGGACTCGGACCGGCGAGTACCGCGGACGATCGGCGATCTTCATCGCGCTCACCGGTCTCTGCCACTTGCTTCCGGCCTTCTTCTTGTTGGCTGCCACGTTCGTGCTGATGGTTGTGCGTGTTGCGCAGCGCAGGTGGAATTCGATTTCCTGGCTCGTCGTGGCGGGCGGCCTCTCGGCACTGCTGTCGTCGTTCTGGGTGCTGCCGTTCTTTGCTCGCACGGACTACCTGAATGACATGGGCTGGGAGCGGATCGAGATCCTTCACTCGCCGCTGGTCACGAGGAGCAACCTCAACCCATCGGACGTGCTGAGCGACTACCCACCGCTTCCTGTCCTTCTCGTGCTTGCGTGCGTCGGTCTGGTCTTGTCGCTGAAGAATCGAGTTGAGCTCGGTGTCGTCCTCGGGTTGACCGCAGGGCTGATGGCACTCGGGTTCATATATTTCCCTGACGGACGTCTCTGGAATGCGAGAATTCTGCCGTTCTACTACTTGTGTGTCGGCCTCCTGGCTGGCGTCGGTGTGACCCTGTTGATCCGCAGCGTCGTGCGAACACCTGCGGTGATCCGGCTCGGGTTGTTCGTGTCGTCAGCGATCTTGTTGGTCCCGAGCGAGATCGGCGATGCGTGGGTGTGGCCCGAACCGGCCGATGAGGGTAACTATCTGGGACCGGCGCTTGGGTACTCGATTCGCGTACTCGCCACGCTGTTGCTCATCACGATCGCCGGAACAGAGATCCCTCGCCAGCTCGGGCGGGCTCTGCGTCTGCGTTGGGTTCTCGCGGGCGTGGTCGCTCTTGCCGTGCTCGTCACCAGCCCCGCCCGCGATGTGCGGACCGAGACACTCGACTCGGTTGAGGGAGCCTTCTGGGCGTTCGTTCTGCTCGGGTCCATCGCGGTCTTGTTGTTCGTGGTCTACCGCTTTGCCACCAACATCTCCATATCGTTGTCCCGATCTGATCCGCCTCCGGGGCCCGACTTCGAGAGCGACGTCGATGCCATTGCTGAGCAGGTGCTCTCACCGGAACCCGTGAAGCGGGAACCGCGCCTTATGCCGTCGAACGCCCGAGCCGGGTTGTTGGCGGCGCCGCTTGTCGCCGCAGCATCGGTCTTTGTGTTGCTCGGCCTCGCCCTCGGCGTGGTCGGAGGCACGACCGACACCGACGAGGGCAGGTCATGGACCTTCGCCGGTCTCGATGTGACCTCGAACGACAACAGCTTCGTGACGGGCTGGTCGAGGTGGAACTTTTCCGGA
>CAXMRH010000251.1:0-5862 GCA_964196045.1 uncultured Chthoniobacterales bacterium
TACCTGCCACGTGTCCCGCGGCTCAGTGGTGAAGCGCATCGTTGAGCACGCAAAGGGTGCCGAACTCGTGGTCCTCGGAGAGGGGCACACCGCCCCGTTTACCCGAAACCTCTGGGCGTCGAGGACGATGGGAATCATCGCGGGCACGGATGCTGCCGTGGCCGTCATCCCTGTATGACCGATGCTCCGCGCCCTGATAACGAACTATCGTTGCGGCTTGTGCATCACTTCTTCGGGCGAACAATGTGAACTCCTCATCGAATCCTGATTGGGAGGAGCTACGCCGTAAAGCCACAGAGGCGGCGTCTCATGCGCGAGCTACGTATTCGAGGCTTCACGTTGGCGCCGCTGGACTCTTGGAGAACGGCACGGTGGTGTCGGGATGTAACGTCGAGGCCGCATCATTCGGACTCACGTTGTGCGCAGAGTGCGGACTGGTCTCCGCTGCCCAACTGGCCGACGGCGGAAGACTGACCGCTGTGAGCGTCGTCGACGGAAACGGTGAGTTCTTGACACCGTGTGGCCGATGCCGCCAACTCCTCTACGAAGCTGGCGGGCCCGACCTGCTGCTCGACACCAACGAGGGCCCGACGACGATTGTCGAGTTCCTTCCCGGTGCGTTCACGGGAGACGATCTCCCTGGGTAAGCCCGACTATCGATCGCGATGTTTCAGCCCGCCAGGGATGAAACTCGGTTAGTGAGGGTCAACGCTTCGCGTTGCTCGCGAACGGCGTCAATACGAGATCGCGTCGAGCACGTTCAACTTGCCTGCACGTCGAGCGGGAAGAAAGCCTGCCACGAGGCCCGCAGCGATCGCGACAAGCACGAGCATCGTGAGCGAGAACCACGGAATGGCCAAGTTTTTCAGGATCTCGTCTGGCGTAGCCACGATCACGAGTACGCCGAACACGATGCCGACGATGGCGCCAAGTAGCGCCCCGACTCCTGACACGATGGCGGCCTCCCAGCGGACCATCCGATGCATCTGTCGACGAGTCATGCCAACAGCTCGCAGCAGACCAAGCTCACGGGTGCGTTCGAAGATCGACAACGCCATCGTGTTCACGATGCCGATGAAGGCGATCAAGATTGCAAGTCCAAGGAACCCGCTCAGCATGCGGAGCAGGAAGTCCACCTGTCCGCTGATGCTCTCCCGGTAATCGGACGCCGACTGTGCGTCGAGTTGCGGGAACTGCGCCGCAATCGCCGCAATGTCCGCATCCGCTTGCTCAGAACTAGAACCTTCTGCGGTCGATGCGGCGATCCAGTCGTAGTTGACCTGGTCACCGATCGTGTCCCAACGAGTCTGCGTGACGAGTGCGCCCTCGAAGATGGCGCCATCGGTGAAGATGGCCACGATCTCCAGATCGGTTACCGTTCCGTCTCGAAGCTCAACCGCGGCTGTGTCCCCGAGGCCAAGGCCAAGATCGTCGGCCACCGCTTCGCGAAGGCCCATCGACCCGTCGTCGATGGCCGAGTAACTGCCCTCGACGAGGTCGAGATTGAACGACGCGTCGATGGACTCCAGAGGAAGTGTGGAGACCTCTTGGTCGACACCGTTGATTAGTGTGTTCGAGTAGCGCATGCCCGTCACATCGGTCAGATGTTCGCCATCACGCATTTGGTTGAGGGCCGCTTCCGGCACCAATCCCGAGTCGCTCGCCGGGAAGGCCGCATAGTCGGCCTGCACCGTCGTCTCGAGGAGTTCGTTGACGTCGGACTTCAACGTCTCGCCGACGACGAACGCCATGGAGACGAGCGACAGACCGATCATCAGTGCGGCTGCCGTGGTCGCCGTGCGCTTCGGGTTTCGAGCTGCGTTCTCCTTGGCCAACGAGCCCGGGGTTCGGTAGATCTTCGAGATCGGCGCTCCGAGCGAGCGTGAAATTGGCGCCGCAACCAGCGGGCTGAGAAGCGTGATCCCGACGAACAACAGCGCCGCACCGGCGCCCAACATCGCGAGCAGCGTTGCCGTGCTGTCGATTCCGCCAAAGAGCGCGAAGCCTGTCAACGCAGCGCCACCCGCGGACAACACTCCGCCGACGACGAGCGAGCGACGCCCTTCGGACCCGTCAGCAGCATCGTTGCCGGAGATCGCCGTGATCGGCGAGGTCCGGCCAGCCTTTCGAGCCGGAACCCATGCAGACAGCATCGTCACACCAACGCCGACGCCCATACCGATCGCCGCAGTCACGGCCGAGAGCGGCTTGCCGAACTCGGGCAGCTCTGCCCCGACGGCGTTGAGCATCGCTTCCATTCCATAGGCAAGACCGAGCCCGACGACAAGCCCAATCGCGGACGCCAGCAGCCCAACGAGGAAGGCCTCGCCGAGAACTGCTCGTTTGATCTGTTTCGGCGTCGCTCCCACGGCCCGAAGTAGTCCGAGTTCTCGTACTCGTTGGCTCATCACGATGTTGAACGTGTTGGCAATGATGAAGATCGAGACGAAAAGCGCGATGATCGCAAAGGACCGCAGTACCCACGCAAAGATGTCGATGAAGGAGTTGAACTCTGCACGCTGTTCTGCGTTCAGGTCTGCGGTGTCGAGCGTTTCGTAATTCGCTCCGAGCGAGGACTCGATGTCGCTTTGTACATCGGTCACTGGCCGAGTGCCGTCGGTGGCGATGATGACCGAGTCGAATTCTCGCTGGTCGAACAACACTTTCGACGTGTCTACGTCGAACGCCATGAGCGCGGCGCCGTTCGTCTGATTCTCCGCGCCGAAGCGCAAGGTTCCTACCAGTTCGGCGGTTGTGCGACCCTCCGCGTTGGGTACGACAAGGTCATAACTTTCGCCGACGAGGAAGCCGTTGTCCTCGGCGGTAGTGAAGTCGACGACCCACTCACCGGGGCCCTCGGGGGCACGGCCAGTCTCGATCGTCGAAGGGTTTAGTTGAGCGTCATCCACCCAGCTGAACGCCAGCAGTGGCGGTCCGTTCGATGAGAGTGCACTGCCATCTTCGAGAATCGGCAGCACCGTGTTCTCGTCCGCCTCCAACCCGCCGACAGCGAGTCGGACACCGTCAACCTCGCTGATGGCGTTCAGCTGCGCGTCCGAAAGTTCGACGTCTGCATTGCCGCGAACCTCAATGTCGGTGCCCTGCACGATCTCCCCGGCGAGGTCTCCGAAGGACTCTCGAAGTCCTTCGCTCAAGATGTTGGCTGCCGAGATGAACCCGACGCCGAGCACGATTGCTAGCGCCGTGAGTGCGAGTCGCACCTTGTTGGCTGCGACGTTCTTGCGAGTGATGTTCCACATGTCGTTGTCTCCCGTCCTGTTACGTTCGACTCAGCGACCGGAGGTCGTGCGGAGGGTGGCCAGGATCGAGTCCGCGGTCGGCTCATGAAGCTCCGACACGATTCGGCCATCAGCGAGGAACACGACGCGGTCGGCATATGACGCGGCGACCGGGTCATGGGTCACCATGACGATTGTCTGGTGGTACTCGCGCACGGCGCGGCGCATGAAATCCAGGATGCCGGCGCCGGTTTGGCTGTCCAGGTTGCCGGTTGGCTCGTCGGCAAAAACTACCTCCGGTCGCGAGGCAAGCGCACGAGCGACAGCAACGCGCTGTTGTTGCCCACCCGAGAGTTCATTCGGCTTGTGCCCGAGTCGGTCTGCGAGGTCGACCGCTCGGACGACCTCGTCGATCCATTCGACGTCGTGTCGGGTGTTGCCGAGGTCGAGTGGCAGCGTGATGTTCTCTTCTGCTGTCAGCGTGGGGATCAAGTTGAAGGCCTGGAACACGAACCCAATTTTGTTCCGACGTAGAAGTGTCAAGTCCTTCTCTGAGAGCTGCGACAGATCGGTGTCACCGATCATGACTCGGCCCGAGGTGAGTCGATCAAGTCCTGCCAGTGAGTGCATGAGCGTGGACTTGCCCGAGCCAGATGGACCCATGATTGCCGTGAGCTCTCCGGTCGAGAATGACACGTCGACCGCATCGAGTGCCGTGACTGTCGTGTCGCCGTCGCCGTAGATCTTTGTTGCTCCCTCGGTCCGGGCAGCGACCTTTGTCTGCACCGGTGCATCCATTACCAACATCTGAGTCCTCCGATTCGAGGTGACCGCACGTGTCGCGAGGTCACCATCTCATCGTGCGCCTCACCTGCTACCGCGTCGTCCGGCCACGGGTGGGTTGGTGGGTCCTTCGTAAGGACCTTCACCGACGGCGAATCCGTCCTCCCCAAGGAGGACAACCCCGACTCACCGGCTCAGGGTTTCCCCTGACAGCCTTAATGGTCAGAACTCCTTCGGCCTCAACGGACGGACCACGGTCCAGTCCACATCGTCGAACTTGTCCAACGACTTGGTCGTTCGGGTCTGGGTGGCCGGTGGGCCATTGAAGCCGCTGTTTCCGAGCATGCCGGTGAGATGTAACGCCTCGGTGAGTGATTCCGCACGGAGGCCGATGATGCCATCGGGGGTTGGAGGGGCACCCGCAGGAATTACTGCTTTGGTGAACCCAACCCGTGCTGCTTCAGTCAGCCGCCGCTCCGTCTGCGCTGGTTGGCGCAGCTCGCCTGCCAGCCCGATCTCACCACAGGCCACGAGGCTCGGGTCGAGGGGATGTCCGGTGACCGAAGAGGCCAGGGCCAAGGCAAGACCGAGATCCGCTGCAGGCTCCGTAATCTTCACCCCGCCGATCGCTGAGGTGAATACGTCGGTCTTGGAAAATCCGATCTGGGTGCGCCGCTCGAGCACCGCAATGATGAGCGACAGCCGTCCGCTGTCGACTCCCTGGGCGGAACGACGTGGCGAGGCAAGATGAGACTGCGCGGTCAGGGCCTGGACCTCGACCAGGAGGGGTCGGTGTCCGTCGAGGGTCGGGACGACGATTGACCCGGCCACCCCTTTGGCGCGGTCGACGAGAAACAGTCGACTTGGGTCGCTGACGGACTCGAGCCCCATACCTGCCATCTCGAACACACCGAGCTCGTCGGTGGCTCCGAAGCGGTGTTTGGCTGCACGAAGGAGTCGCAACGCATGATGGCGATCGCCTTCGAACTCGAGCACCGTGTCGACGACGTGTTCGAGCGCACGAGGGCCAGCGAGGCCGCCCTCCTTGGTGACGTGGCCGACAAGGACGGTTGTCATCGACCGGCGCTTGGCCTCTTGCACCAGTCGATGGGCGCAGTGCCGGACCTGACCAACCGAGCCAGGCGCCGACCGGAGATCGGTGTCGAGAATCGCCTGGATCGAATCGACGACAACAACGTCTGGTTTGAGTTGGTCGCAATGGGCGAGAACGGCCGACAGTGATGTTTCCGATACCAACCAGAGGTTGTCGACGACTGCACCCAATCGCTCGGCGCGTAGCCGCACCTGGCCGGATGATTCCTCGGCGGCGACGTAGAGGCATGTCTTGCCGGTACCACTTATGGAGGCGACGGCCTGTAGCAAGAGGGTGCTCTTGCCGATGCCCGGTTCACCTCCAAGCAGGGTTACCGAACCGGTGACAAGCCCGCCGCCGAGTACCCGATCAAGTTCTTCGATACCAGTGGGCGTTGCACTCCAGTCGAGGAAGGTGACCTCAGTAATTGGCCGTGGGGCCTCACTGACCAACACCGGCGCTGCTGCAATTCGATCGGCGCTCTCCTCGACATAGGTGTTCCACTCCTCACAGTCGGGGCACTGCCCAACCCACTTGTGTGCGACATGTGCGCACTGGTTGCAAATGAATACGGTCTTCGACTTCGCCATGGGCAAGACGTTACGAAGTGGCTGTGACAGCGAAGAGCTGTCGGTACCGAGCGGCCACTGCAGCTCGTTGTTCCGGAGTGTCGGCGCTTTGAAGCGCGCGGTGGTACACCGACAGATGGCGGCGACGGCGATGTGCGGCGCTGGTGGCGGCGATACG
>CAXMRH010000252.1:0-12992 GCA_964196045.1 uncultured Chthoniobacterales bacterium
GCGAGCACGTCACCACGGTCGTAGGGGATGTCCAGCTCGACCAACTCCGTCATCGAACGCAGATGCCCACTCACGACATCGAGCAATTCGTCGATCCCCTGGCCCTGATGGGCCGACACCGCCACCGACCCCGGATATCGCGACAACCAGCCCTCGACCTGTGGCTCGAGATCGATCTTGTTGAACACCATGAGTTCGGGCACATCAGAGGCTCCGATCGCGTTGAGCGTCCGGCGGACCGCATCAATGTTTCCCTGAAGGTCAGGCGCGGAAGCGTCCACTACGTGCACCAACAGGTCAGCGTCAATGACTACGTCGAGCGTGCTCTTGAATGCCTCGACCAGTTCGGTGGGTAGCTTGCGAACAAACCCGACCGTGTCGGTAACAAAGACCGTCTCGCCGCCCGGGAGCTGCAAACGCCTGGTCGTGGGATCCAACGTGGCAAAGAGCCGGTCCGCGGCGAGCACACCTGCGTCCGTCAGCCGATTCAGGACGGAAGATTTTCCTGCGTTCGTGTATCCCACGAGTGCTACGCGACGGTTGGATGTACGTCGACGAGCCTTCGATTGCACGGCTCGGTTCTTCTGGAGCTTCCTCAGGTCGTCCTCGAGCTTGTGCACTCGGCGAACCAGGCGACGACGGTCCACCTCGAGCTGCGTCTCGCCCGGACCTCTCGTTCCGATACCACCGCCTTGCTGGGAGAACGTACGGCCAGCGCTGCGCAGGCGCGGCAGTCGATACTTGAGTTGTGCGAGCTCGACCTGGGCCTTGCCCTCGGCACTCGACGCATTCTGCGCAAAGATGTCCAAGATGACAGCAGTCCGGTCGAGGGCAGAGCGACCCAGAAGCTTTTCGAGCTTGCCCTGCTGGGCGGGGCTGAGTTCGTCATCGAACACCACGGTGTCCGAGTCAAGACTCACAGAGAGGTCCTTGATCTCCTGAGCCTTGCCCTTGCCTACGTAGGTCGCCGGGTCCGGCGCCTGACGCCGCTGATGAACACGGCCAACTTCGTCGGCGCCCGCGGTGTCGACGAGCAGAGCGAGTTCATCGAGTGAAGCGTCGGTGTCGTCCACGCTCAGGGGCGGGATCGTGACTCCCACCAGCACGATTCGCTCGCGAAATGTTCGATCGATGAGCCCAGAGGACTCACCGCCGTAGTCGCCGAACGCCCCGCGGTGGTTCCTGTTCTCCGTCTTTGGTTCTTCGTGTTCACCCACGCGGGACCTCGATGCTTGCGACGAAGGTCGCTGTCCCACTCAGAATGGCGGTGGGCCGTTGTTCTGTCGCCACGTCGACGATCGCTGAGCCACCCGGCATCGCAACCGTCACGCGCTCGCCGGTCATGCCCCATTCGTGGACGCGTTGCGCGGTCACGGTTGCACCCGAACCACAAGCCTGCGTGATACCGGCACCACGCTCCCAGACCCGTAACAGCACTTCATCCTCGGACTCCACGCGCACAATATGTACGTTGACACCATGCGGGAAATGAGCTTCGACCTGCGGCCCAACCTGCGCAAGATCAACCTGCATCGGGTCATCGACTTCGATCACGACATGTGGGTTTCCGACCGCCCCAGTTGCCCACCGTTTCACGGAACCCAGTCCGGTGACACCATCGAGAAAGGCGTCCGAATCCGGTGCATCACCGCTGCTCACTGAACCCATGTCGGTCGCTGCGAAGATCGTCCCCACTGCATCTGTTGGCTCGAGCACGCAGGCGCGGACACCAGCGAGCGTGTCGACATCGATCTCGAGGTTCTGAACACCTCTGCGCATCGCCACCGCCTGTACAAAACACCGAAGCCCGTTCCCGGAAACCTCTGCACTTGAACCGTCGGAGTTGAATAATCGCATGACCGCGGTCAATCCGTTGTCGATGCCGAAGATCATTCCGTCGGAACCAACTCCCGTGTGGCGATCACACAGGGCAAGGGCATGGGCGGGCGCGTCGAGCGGCACCTCATCAACGAACGTCACGAGGAAGTCGTTGCCCAATCCATGGTGTTTGGTGAGCTGCATTGCTCCCAGTATGGCCGAGAGTGGCAAATCCTCACGCCGCGCCTCGACGAACGACGTCGATCGCCCGAGCGACCGCCGCATCATGGTCGACGACACCGCTGGCGTCGAGATCGACCCACTCGATCCGAGGGTCTCGCCGAAACCACTTCATCTGACGCCTGGCGAATCTGTGGGTCCTGACTTTGGCATCGATGAGAACGTCCTCGAGGGGGGCGTGCTCTTCGACGTGTCGAAGAAGCTCTCGATATCCAAGCGCCTGACGCGCAGTTCGACCGATGCCCCGTTCCCGAGTGCTCAAGCGCTCAACCTCGTCCAAGAAGCCCTGCTGCATCTGTTCGTCGTAGCGCTGGTCGATACGTCCGTCGAACCATGAACGGTCCATCCGCAGACCAAGCAGGGTGAAGTTGGTGTCGGGATACTCCACCATGCCGGGCCCAAAGGAGGAGAACGGCCGCCCGGCCCCCACCGTGACCTCGAGCGCACGTATCACCCGGCGTTCATTGTTCGCGTCGATGCGCGACGCGGCGAGGGGGTCGAGGCGCTCCAACTCGGCGAAGAGTGAGGGAAGGTCCTGGCGCTCCTCCAACTCGGCGCGCACCTCGGGAAACTGCGGTGGGATCTCCAAGTCGTCGATCACCGAGCGCAAGTACAGACCGGTTCCACCTACGAGAACCGGGACTTTCCCCCGCCCTCGAAGGTCGGCCGAGACGTCACGCCAGGCGTGTTGAAACATCGAAACCGTGAAGTCCTCGCCAGGGTCGGCGATGTCGATGAGGTGGTGCGGAACCTGGTCCTGTTCCTCCTGGCTTGGTTTGGCCGTTCCAATGTCCATCTCCCGATACACCTGCATTGAGTCGATCGAGACGAGCTCGACATCGTCCACTCGCTCGGCAACAGCCATGGCCACGCTCGACTTACCGGAGGCCGTCGGACCCAGAATGCAAAGTGGTTTCATCGCCATCACATCAGTCACGAAAAGCGGCGACCACGCCGTACCAGTCCAGCAGAGGGCCATGAGGAAGGGCGCCGCCCTCTTCGACATACCCCTCGAGAAACGTGGCGGAGACCTCGGAGGTGAAGGTCTCGGCAATCGATCGAATGGCGATGGACAGGTCTCGTTCTGCCGGGTCCAGGCCATAGGCCCCAACGTCGTCATAGGTGACCACACTGTCCGTCAGGACTGCCATGCGGACAATTGGCGCTCCATGGGTCCATACCAACGGAGACTCTGCAGGCTGGCTGGCCAAGAAGTCGAGCAGGCTAGACGAGCGAACTCGAGAAAACGGTTCAGGCGGAATAGTCCCCGATTCGAGGGCATCACGCGCCGCAGACACCTCGGAGTCGGTTTGACCGGCGATCCCTTCCGGCACGGGCGAAGCGTGAAGGACCCCAAGCGCCCGTCCCATCGCCCGCGCAACAGGTAAAGGATTCTGCACGAACTGTGAATCGGACGCCCGACCGTTCAGTCGAAGCTGAAGGAGTTCATCCTGCAACGACAGGAATCCGTTTTCTCGAGCGAGGGCCGCGCAATACTTCGCGCAATTCCCCGTGCAGGTAGTGGCGGGCCGCACGGGTGATCTCGACGGTTACCAAGGATCCAGGCTTCAGATCAGCCTCGAAATGTACGAGTTTGTTCTGTCGAGTTCGGCCGGAGACCACACCTTCGTTCTTGCGAGACCTGCCCTCGACGAGCGCCTCCTCGGTGCGACCGACGCGCGCGTCGTGTTTGACAGCTGCGGACCGTTCGACGACATGTCGAAGCTTTTCCATACGCTCCTTCATGACCTCCTTCGGCACGAAGTCAGCAGGGGATTCGGCGGCCTCGGTTCCCTCTCGTGGTGAGAAGATGAAGGTATACGCCGAATCGAACTGCGCTTCCGCTGCGAGCTCGAGCGTCTGCTCAAAGTCCGCATCAGTTTCTCCGGGGAAACCCACGATGATGTCCGTCGTGACAGCCAGATCGTCAATACCCGAACTGGCCGCCCTTAGTCGTTCGAGATATCTCTCTGCGGTGTAGCCGCGGTGCATTGCTTTGAGAACACGATCGCTTCCCGACTGCACCGGAAGATGCAGGTGGTTGCACACTGCCTCGACCTCCGCCATCGCAGCGATCGTGTCGTTGCGCAGGTCCTTTGGATGTGGGCTCGTATAACGCACACGTTCAATTCCATCGACGGCGCCAGTAGCGCGCAAGAGGTCCGCAAAGAGCGGTCGACCACGTCGCCGATCACCGTTCACCCACATTGGGCCAGCGTCTTCGATGTCGCTCTCGCTCTCCTCGCGGCCGCCGAGGCGCAGCGTGATGTCCCGACCGAACGAGTTCACGTTCTGTCCAAGCAGGGTCACCTCGGCAACACCGTCGCGACCAAGCTGCTCCACTTCACGCACGACGTCGCCGAATGGACGGGAGAATTCGGGTCCACGCACAGACGGCACAATGCAGAATGCGCACGAATTGTCGCAACCGATTTGGATCGTGACCCAAGCCGCGTGATCGACTTTGCGCTTTTCAGGGAGTGCCGATGGGAAGGCGGCGTGTTCAGCGTCCACCGCAGCCTCGAGAACCTCGATGATCTGACCGTTCGTTCGGCTTTCGACGAGAAGCTCTGCCGCACGATGCACGTTGTGTGTTCCAAACACCACATCGACATGACCAGCCCGTTTACCGACCAGGTCTTTGTCCTTCTGTGCGAGGCAACCACCTACGGCAATTTGCAGATCTGGACGAAGTGCCTTTTCTGCCTTGAGGTCGCCGAGGACGCTGTACAGCTTGTTATCCGCGTTCTCCCTGATGCAGCAGGTATTGAGCATCACGACACTGGCTTCGCTCAACTCCGTTGTCGCCTCATACCCGTCAGCTTCGAGCAACCCCGCAATACGTTCGGAGTCGTGCTCGTTCATCTGACATCCGTAGGTCTTGAGCAGGTACTTGCGGGTCATTCAGTGAAGCGTAGTGCCACATCCGCACTCGGCTTCACGGTTCAGCTGTCGCAATCCGAGCCTGCCGGCTCTCGATGCTCGGCCGCTGCGCCGGAGCCGCCTTTCCGTCGCTCGTCCCTCGCTCCTGGGGTGCGGGCGTGTGGTTGTGCGTATACAGACACAAGTTGGTCTGGTCAGCTCCGGAGGGACGGAGGAGCGGGCGAACCGCTAGGGAGCCGCATCGGCGAAGCCGAGTGCGGGCGTAGCGGGTGTAAAAGCACCAGATGCCTGTCACCGAAGTGGCAGGCATCTGGCGTTTTGGAGGGGATACGAGTTCGTTGGCTACGCCAACGAACCCACTAACTTCCTATCTGTCGAACAGGCCTTACGTCAATGAAGTTTTTCAAATCAATTTCAGCTGGCTTCGTGGCCAGCCGCACAGCGAGGCGGTGAAACGTCCACGGTTCAACAAGAAAGGGGATGTTTGCAAGCGACTGATCCTGGCCCGCAGACTCGATCCGAAGGTCCCCAAATCCAAATATCTCACCGGCAGTTGTGCGATTGAGTACAAGATCCGTGACTCGTGTTACAGGCATTGATGCCACGCGGAGTCCAAGGAAGCCCGTGGCCTCGATTATCCGCCGATTCGTGAGATAACGAAGCTCGTATCGATACCAGCGCAGTATTCGGACGCCGAGCCGTCCAATAAAGAACAATCCCACGGCAGGGACCAGAACGAGCGGATCGATCTGGCTGGTGACGAGCACATACAGAACCACGAGAGCGGAGGCCAAGGATGACCAACCCCACTCTCGCATTCTGACCCACCGCCACACGACAAGAAACGACAACATGACAAACAGAGCGCCAAGGTTCAGACCCTCATAGTCGGGTCGGGACAAGATGACGCTCACAACCACGAGTACAGCGAGCGTTTCCATAAAGGGTTCCGCCAGACTCATCAAGTGCTTCGGTGCCTTGTAATAGACGACCTCGTCCGCAATCAGAACATCTCGGTCTCGCGGGGGCGCGAAAAGTAGCCGTATGTGATCTCCTCGCGTCGGGCGTCGAGAGACGTATCCGGCTGCTGGCGTAGAGCCAGGCACCGGATCGGTCACAATCCGAATGCCTGAGTGATCACGCCGTCGCCGGCCAGCCCGCGTAGGAAGTCGAGCAGTGCGCTCGCCAACCCACTGGCTATCCCGAGGAAGTCGTTCCCTCGATTCCCAGTTTCAGTAGCGTTCAATGAGATCAGATACAGCACGAAAAGTCCCAGAAGTGGGTAACCAAATCGCTTCGTCATGGGGTCCTCCAGTGGTACGAGGGCCCGAACCAGAGATCCCTAGGGAAATCCAGCCTCCACCTGCCGCAGATCAATCTAGCACCACTCTTTCGCGCGTTAGGTGCATATCTTCGCGCGGAGCGTGTTACATCGATGTAGTTTGACGCGGCGGAATTCCTGCACCGAGCTATCGATGTGGTGGCCCGGTGCAGGAATTTCTCGTCCGTAGATTCAGTCGTCCAGAAGGATTGGAGCGTCGTCTGCTTCGCTGAAGCCACCCTCAGCAACTGCATCCACGCCAGCGTCGGAGAGGTCGATCGGCTCTTCCTCCACCGGGTCTGGCATTACGATCTTTGTGACACGATCCGTGACCTCGACCATAACCTCGGGGTTGGCCGTGAGGAATTCCTTTGCCTTCTCCCGACCCTGACCGAGCTGTTCGCCTTCGTACGTGTACCACGCCCCAGATTTCTTAATGACGTCATGATCAACGGCAAGATCGAGCACGGACCCTTCCCTGCTGATGCCATGGCCGTACATGATGTCGAACTCGGCCTGACGGAACGGCGGAGCCACCTTGTTCTTCACGACCTTGACCCGGGTGCGGTTACCCACAATCTCGGCGCCCTGCTTGATCGACTCAATGCGCCGGATATCGAGGCGGACCGACGAATAGAACTTGAGCGCACGGCCGCCAGGCGTCGTCTCGGGCGAGCCGAACATGACGCCGATCTTTTCTCGCAACTGGTTGATGAAGATGAGGATCGTGTCTGTCTTGTTCAGATTCGCGGTGAGCTTACGCAACGCCTGGGACATGAGACGTGCCTGGGCACCAACATGATGGTCGCCCATGTCGCCTTCGATCTCTGCCCTGGGCGTCAGCGCCGCAACCGAGTCGATAACGATGACGTCAAGTGCTCCAGATCGCACGAGCATGTCGCAGATCTCAAGTGCTTGCTCGCCGGTATCTGGCTGCGAGATGAGCAGGCTGTCGATGTCGACACCGATGGCCTTGGCATAGATCGGATCCATGGCGTGCTCGGCGTCGATGTAGGCGCAGGTGCCACCATTTCGCTGGGCTTCGGCGACCACGTGGGTTGCCAGAGTCGACTTGCCGGAGGACTCCGGGCCGAAGATCTCGGTGACACGGCCCCGAGGAAGACCACCAATACCGAGTGCGAGATCGAGTGCAAGCGCACCGGTCGGCACGGAGCCAATGGCCAACGAGCCTTTGTCGCCCATCCGCATGACCGAACCCTTGCCGAACTGCTTTTCGATCTGGCCAAGTGCCATCTCGAGTGCCTTTTCACGCTCCACTGGAATCTCCTTCTTGCCCGCCGTTGCGGGGTGTTGAACTCGTGTGAGGAAGTGGCCGTCACCCTAGGGATGGCGTGTGACACGATCTCGGGAACGACACGAATGTAATTGCGAACAACCGTTCGATGCAAGCATTTCCGACAACTATTCTTTCAACACCATGATTCCACGGGCAGGGTCATTCCACAGACAGGGTCATCGAACTCTCGTCGATCCGGATCACGCTCGATAGCCGCGGCGTCCGATCGGTGGGCACCCGCTCAGGACCGAGGTGATAGTGCGATCGGAAATGCCTCACGGATCTGCGCTTCGGCCTCAGCCGAAACATGTGACGGCACGTGTGTCGCCAAGGTGCGTTCGACGTATTCGTGGGCCACGTCGTGCACGGGCTTGGCGCCGGCATCGACCCAGTCGTCAGGGCTGTTGCGATCACCAACCATCGGATAGATGTACTCGCTCTGCATCATCGACAGGGTCTGTGCATGACCGAGGAAGTGCCCGGCGCCGAAAACCACCTCGCGCATCGTCTCGATCGAGAGCGTTTCCGGGGTGATCTCTATGCCACGAACAGTTCGGTTGATCGCCCCAAGCATGTCGTTGTCGATGACCATCGCCTCGAGTGAGCAGGCCATCAGGCTGCCGAGCATGCCGGCCGACTCGTAGACGATGTTGGCCCCAGCTTGGGCCGCCAGGGTGACCGCCAATGCCTTCTCGTGACCGGCCTGCATGTCGGGGAGTTTGGAATCGGCCATTCCGGCAGCGACACCGACCGGCAGCCCGAGATAGTTGGTCACCTGAGCCGCGGCCGCATTGAGAATGGCCTCCTCCCCACTACCCCCGCTCATGGCGCCGGTGCGGAGATCGGACACGAAAGGCCACAGGCCCATGATGCATGGGTGTCCGGGCGACAACAGATTCACCACAGTGAGCGCGGCAAGGCACTCGGCCAGCGCTTGAACGAGGGAGCCCGCCAACGCAGCAGGTGACGTAGCACCTGCTTGGCCAGCCGACAGCAGGTTGATCGGCATACCCACCCGAACCTGTTCGGCCATACAGAGCGACGAATCGTGCGCAAACCGAAGCGGTGGCACGACGAACGTATTGTTCGCGATAACGAACGGGCGCTTGCGGAACTCGCCCTCCCCTCCCATGGCCACGTCGTACATCGCTACGACCTCGTGCACATGTTGGGGCTCGAAGAAGGAGGTGCCCTGCGGCTTCGACGTGCCCATCATCGTGGCGAATGCGGTGTTCAGATCGACATCGCGCGAGCTCTCCATGTCTCGAGCGACAACCGTCCGCACGAACATGTGGATGTTGTCGAGTGTGTCGCCGATGCGGGCACAGTCGTACACGTCCTGCACGGTGCTGTGCCGGAATCGCTGGGTGTCATGGTCGAGCATGAGCACCGCTGCGCCGGCGGTGGAGAAGTGCACCCGATCACCTCCGAGTTCGATTCCCCCCGTGCCGTCGAAGTTGTAGAGCGTGAACTCCTTGACTGCGACCTCTATACATCTTTGTACGAGCTCCCGCGGAAAGTGCAGCCGATCGTGCTCGTCCATGTGTCCGCCCGCAGCGGTGACCAGGTCGATGAACTCGGGCGTCGCTTGGCCCATCCCGATGTCTTCGAGCATCGAAAGTGAAGCGTCGAACACGTCAGCACACTCGCCGTCGCTCAGCGGCTTGAACTTGCCGCCTGACATGCCGGGCCATACGGCGCGTGCATCGTCTGCGAGCGGTGCTCCTCGAAGAGCAACTCGAGCGGCCCGGCCTCCTGATCGGCGTGCCATGTCAGGCCCTCGGCTTCTCGTTGGCGGCGTCATACGCCGCGTCGGAAAGGATGGTGGCGGGCCGTCTCTCCCCCATCATGAGGATCTCCAGTTCGGTGCCGGGCGCCTGGCACTTCGGATCGACGAAGGCGAATGCAAGGCTCGTACCGACGCTGTGGCCGAACGTGCCCGACGTGGTGAGCCCGACCTGCTCGCCATTGCAGTAGACGGGTTCGTTACCTCGGGGATCGTTGTCCGTGCACTCGACGGAGCAATACACAAGGATCGTTTCGATGCCGTCACCCAACGCCAGTCGTTCTTCTGTTGCTTCTTTGCCCTGGAAATCATTGTCGTAGTTCACGAAACGACCGAGGTCTGCTTCAACCGGCGTGATCTCGGTGGTGAGCTCGCTACCCATGGCCTTGTACGCCTTCTCGATACGCATGCAGTTCATGGCGTATGCGCCATAGTGCACCATCCCGAGAGGTTCGCCGACGGCCACAATCGCGTCGTAGAGCGATGGCATCTGATCCATCGGGCAATGCAGCTCCCACCCGAGTTCGCCGACGTAACTGACACGTAAAGCAAGACAACTGACGCCTGCCACCTCGATCTCCTGACCGGTGAGCCAGCGGAAGGATTCGTTCGTGAGGTCGGCGTCGGTGAGTCCAGCAAGAATCTCGCGAGTCTTTGGTCCGGCTACGGCCAGAATCCCCCTTTCCTCGGTCACGTCGGACACGGTCACGTATTCGCCATCGGCAACGTGCTGGACGAGCCAATCGCGATCGTGGAACTCCGAGGTGATGCCCGAGTTCAGGTAGTACCGATTGTCGGCCAGCTTGGTGACCGTCATCTCGGACTCGATGCCGCCGAGCGTCGTCAGGAAGTGCGTGAGGCGCATGCCGCCAGGTTTCACCGGCATCTTGTTGGCGGCCATTCGCTCGAGGAAGGAACCGGCGTCCGCACCCGTGATCTCGAACTTGGCGAAGGCGCTGAGGTCGGCGAGTCCAGCAACCGTCCGCGTTCCGTTGACCTCAGCAGCCACGAAGTCGAACGCGTTCGAACGGCGGAAGCTGTGGGCTTCACTGTCACCGAAGTACTGCGGCCGCTCCCAACCGAAGACCTCCTGCCATTGCGCTCCCCTGGCGTCGAGGCGGTCGTAGATCGTGTCCACCTTCTGCGGACGACCAGCGAACCGTTGCTCCCCCGGCAAGCGGGTGGCATACATCTCGTGGAACTCGTCGATCGCCTTGTCGATCGCGTAACGACCTTTCGGCCCCGCATGATCACCGAACCGGCGGGGGTCCATCTCGGCGACGTTGACGTCAGTCTGACCGTGCACCATCCACTGCGCCAGATGTTTTCCGGCGCCAGGACCCTGAGTGACACCGATCGACGCGCCCGAACAGTGCCAGTAGTTGCGCACACCGGGGGCAGGACCCATGAGAAAGCCCGAGTCAGGCGTGTGGGTGATGGGACCAGAGATCACGGTCTTGATGCCAGCCTCCTGAAAGGCCGGGATGCGATTACCTGCCTCGATCAACCACGGCATGAGCTGATCGAGGTCCGCTGGTGTCAGATAGAAGTGTTTGTCCCAGTCGATCCAGTCGATGCCATACGTCTGGGCGTTCTCGCGCTCATAGGGGCCAACGAGCAGGCTGTCGATCTCGCGTCGGTAGTAGGCCGACGCGCGCGGATCGCGAACGATTGGCGGTTGGAAGGTGCCAAGGTCGGTGATCTCCTTCATTGGTTCGGTGATTAGGTACTGGTGAATCACCGAGACGATCGGTACGTCGATACCGGCCATTGCGCCGACTTGTGGGGCATAACACCCGGCAGCGTTCACGAGGTGTTCGGTGACGACACGGCCCTTGTCCGTAATGACCTCCCAGCGGCCGTCGGGCAGCTGATTGGTTTCCGTGACAAGCGTGTGCCTGTGGACCTTTGCCCCGAGCTGGCGCCCGCCAGCGACCATCGCAGCAGATGACATCGAGGGATCGGCCCAACCGTCGTGTGGAGTGTGAAAGCCCATCTTCACATCGCTCACATCCATGAACGGCCAGTGTTCGAGGATCTGATTCGGTTCGAGCAGATAACTCTCGTTGTCCACGAGCTCCATGACCCCGTGCACGTACTTGAACCAATCGACGTGGTCCTGAGTGAGCGCAAGACGGATCGCCCCAGTCTCATGCCAACCGCCGCTCATACCGGTCTCGGCTTCCAGCGCCGGATACAAATCGGCAGCCACCTTGTGGTTCTTGGCCATGTTCAGGCTGCCGATGAAGTGCGGAATCAGACCCGCCGCATGCCAGGTAGACCCAGACGAGAGTTCGCCCTTCTCGATGAGCAAGGTGTCGGTCCAACCCTCGTGGGCGAGGTGGTAGAAGAGTCCGGCACCCATTGCCCCGGCGCCGATGATGACAACTTGTGCTTCTTCTTGCATGGTGCTCTTACCCCTTCACTCGTTTGTTGCTTGGGTCGTAAAACGATCGGATCGATGGGGTTGCGGGGATGGCCACATCGGCGACTTCTATCTCGAACAACCCGGACTCGAGCCATTCTTTCGTGACACCTTCGGAGTGTTCGAGGTAGCCCATCGCGAGGGCGCGTCCCTCGACGTAGCTGAACATGCCACCAGTCGTGCGGCCGACGAGCTGGCCGTCGCGCAGTATCGGTTCGTCGTGGACCAGCAGGCGATCGGGGTCTTCGAGCCGGAATTGGATGAGCCTCTTCGTGCGAAGTAGATCCTTCTGGGCGAGTAAAGCTTCCATGCCACGGAAGCCGCCGACCTTGTCATAGGCACAGGTGAATCCGAGGCCAGCCTCGATCGGCGTGTCTTCGTCGGTGATGTCGTGACCCCAGTGTCGGTAGCCCGACTCGAGTCGGAGGGTGTTCATCGCGTGGTAGCCAGCGTGTTGCAGTCCGTGGGCAGCTCCCGCATTCACAAGTGCGTCATGGAGTGCAACCACATCTGCGTTTGCCACATAGAGCTCCCACCCGAGCTCGCCCACATAGGTCATGCGAATGGCGAACACATCGATGCCGGCCACGGTCATGTTCACGGAGGTGCCGAAGGGGAACGCATCATTGGTCAGGTCTTGGTGGGTGAGCTGAGACAGGACTGCACGACTCTTCGGTCCCATGAGCCCCAACATCGCGATCTCGTCGCTGCGATCAGCGATCACCACGTCGAAGTTCCGAGCGGCCCGGCGGAGCCAGTGCCAATCACGATTTGCCACTGCGGCACCGGTCACGACGAGGTAATCGTCTTCACCTCGGCGGGTGACGGATAGGTCGGCCTCTATTCCGCCACGGTCGTTCAGCCACTGGGTGTAGACGGCCTTTCCGACAGGCACGTCGACCTCGTTGCAGCTCACCCAGTTGAGCATCTTCATCGCATCGGGTCCCCTGACCTCGAAGTTCGCGAATGAGGTTTGATCGAAGAGGCCGACGGCGTTTCGGACGGCTGCACACTCTCGGCCGCTCGCCTCGACCCAGTTCTGTTTGCCCCAGCTGTATTCGTACTCGGGGTTCTCGCCGTTCGTGGCGAACCAGTTCGGGCGCTCCCAACCGGCGGTTTCGCCAAACACGGCTCCGGCCGCAGCGAATCGCTCGTGCAGCGGCGACAACCGCTGATTGCGAGCGCTCTCGTACTGCCGGAATGGCCAATGCATTGCGTAGAG
>CAXMRH010000253.1:0-3805 GCA_964196045.1 uncultured Chthoniobacterales bacterium
CAGCATCGAATCCTTCACTGGCCTCCGCTGTATCGGACCGTGCACATCCGCTCGACATGATCTTCATGCTGATGCACCACGCCATCGGCGCGCCGACGTCTCACACCGGCTACCACGCACTGCGTCTCCCCGGTGGCCGCAGCTTCGTATTTGGCGCGTTCTTCCATCAGCTGCACCATCGCCGGTTCGACTGCAACTACGGGACAGACGACACACCGTGGGACCAGATCTTCGGCAGTTTCCACGACGGCACTGCGGAGAGCCATCGCAGGATCACGGAGCGACGCCGGGCATTGTCTGCCCGTACCCGGCAGCCATAGAGGGCGAGCCCACCGGGTCACGGGGACTCGACGGCATCCACATCATCCATGAGGTCTTCTGGAGCGCCTGAAACCCGCGTCAATCTCTGGTTGTTCCGGCGGAGACCTGTGGTAAGCCTGCCTGATGGAGTTCAATCGTTGGTGGTCCGGTCAACCAGAGGAGCGGTTCTGGCTCGAAATTACCGACCGCAAGGACCTCGGCGTTGACCTACAAGCTCCTCAAATCGGACGTGACGGTCACGAGGTTTGGCACTATTCGCTCATCACCGAGGTGCAACCAGGCGATGTCGTGTTCCACTACACGCGAGGGGCCGAATCTTTACCTGCAATTACCGCGTGGAGCCGTGCAGTCGGTAAAGCGTGGTCGGAACCGATCGCGTGGGCCCCGCACGCTGGAAAGTCGACCGGCGAACGTCAAACTGAACCAGGATGGCGACTCGCACTAGAGGGTCACTTCCCGCTCCCCAGAGGGCCCGTGAGCCTTGAACGAATCCGCGAGAACGAAGCCGCGATCCGTGACATCGAGAAGCGGCTCGTGCAAGAGCACGGACATCCCACCTACCAGCCCTTCGAGACCGGCAAACGTGCGACCCGCGCCGTTCCGGCATACCTGGCCAAGCTGCCTAGCGACTTCGTCACCCTGTTCGACGAGCTCTCCGTGGGTACGTTCGGAGATGCAGTAGCGGTCAACGTCGATGATGTGCCCGGCTCGCCCTACCGCCGGATCAACGAGTCCGCATTGTTGTCAGTGCGGGACCCGTTCGATACCGATCCAGCGCTCGTCGAACGAGGGTTGCGAGCCCACGCTCGTACCCAGAACGAACTGGCTGACTATCTGAACTGGCATGGAATCGAGCCACTCTCGCCACAATCCGATGAGCCACAATTCGACCTTGCCTTCTTAACCAAAAGGGCCATGACGGTGGTCGAGGTCAAGAGCCTCAGAGACCTAAATAGTGAGCGTCAGCTTCGGCTCGGTCTCGGTCAGGTTCTCCGGTACGCACACATCCTCTCGCGACCCGGGTACTCGGTCATACCCGCCCTCGCCCTCGAACACGAACCCCCAAGTGACTGGCTAGAGCTTCTTGGACGATTGAACGTTCTTGTTGGCTGGCCTGGGAAGTGGTCCCAACTACTCCCAGGAGAGCCAGATTCGGAGTGACGCGCCCGCCATCATCGACGACTCCGGCCGCGCTTCGCAGCTGGAGAACGCCGAACGTGCCGACGATGGCGGCAATCCCGGCGAGGATGAGTTCTCCCTGTGTCCGGAGATCGGTGATGGTGATTATGGCCACGGTGCCGGCGACCCACGCGAAGTCTGAGGCGCTGATAAGGCGAGCCGAACGGCGTAAGAGCTTGCCGTTGAGCCCTGAAACGAACATCAGTTGAGCTGCGAACACTAGGAGAGCGGCACCGATCGCGCTGATGAGGCGATGTTCTGACACGCCGATCACCTCTGCGATCGTGCCGGTCGCTGCCAGAGCGAAGGCGCCAGTGGCGGCGGCGAAGGCGGCATTGGCTCGGAGGATGGTTCTGAGTGATTCGTTTTTGTTCATGAGGTAACTATACGAACGATCGTACGCTTTATCAACGAACGTTCGTATAGTTATGCTGTGAAAATGGTCTCAGCTGCCCCGAACGACGACGAAACCGAACCCAGGCAGGACGGCCGCTTGGCCCGCGGCGATCGAACACGTGCCGACATCTTGAGCCGCGCAGTGGACGTGGCCTCGGTTGACGGGCTCGACGGCCTGACGATCGGCCGACTCGCCACCGATCTCGAGATGTCCAAGAGCGGTCTAATCCGCCACTTTGGCTCAAAGGAAGAACTGCAGTTGGCGACGGTTGGTGCTGCGGGCGAGCGCTTCGCCGAGGTCGTGCTCGGCGGTGCGGTGGAACTACAACCCGGCATCGACCGGCTCGACGCAATCGTGTCAGCCTGGCTCGACTACCTCGTTAGCGACACGTTTGCCGGTGGCTGTTTCTTCTACGCAACTGCGCCCGAAGTCGATCGGCAGCCTGGTCGAGTTCGCGACGCTGTTGGTGGCGCAGTCCGAGCCGGGATCGATCTGATGCGTGGGGACATCGTTGCGGCGCAGTTGGCCGGCGACCTCGATCCCAAGGCCGATCCAAATCAGATCGTGTTCGAAATCCACGCCCACATTCAAGAAGCCAACCTTTGGCACCTGTTGCTAGACGATCCCGACGCGATCGATCGCAGCCGACAAAGCCTAGACGCGACGCTGAAGCGTTATCGACAGAGGAGTTGAGGGCCAGCCCTTCAGATCCGCTTTCTCGGTTGGACAGCAAATCGGTGATGTGCAGCATCCGCCGAGAGCGGGCGTTTCTGTCAGAAAGTGGGGAGCCAAATCGGGCGCCAACACCAGCGAACACGGGCGACCTCCATCTTCGAATCCGCGACAAACGGGAGGTCTGGACTTCAGCCGAGGTGATACTCGACGAGGCCCTCGGCTACGGGACCTACCGGTTCACGCTCGCATCTCCGGTCGATCAGCTCGACCCGAACGCCGTGCTCGGTCTATTCACTTGGGACGACGATCCAGCGCAGGCGAACCGCGAAATCGACATCAAGTTCTCCCGATGGGGTGACCCGAATCGAACGATCAATGCAAACTACGTAGTGCAGCCCTACAACCGAATCGGGAACACGCACAACTGGACGATGCCCAACGCCACGACTTCGGTCCACGAGATGACCTGGGCACCAGGTCGGGTCGATTTCACGAGCACAGCAGGAACAACGCTCGAGCAGTGGAGCTACACAGGCCCCGACGTACCCGACCCCGGCGCAGCGCACGCCCGCATCAATCTCGGGTTGTTCCGCGGGAACGCCCCACTAGACGGACAAAACATCGACATCGTCATCAGCGATTTCGAGTTCATCCCTCTGAAGTGACAACGACGCCAGGCGCGCCGCGGGACGTCTGACCAATCCGTGACCAACGCGATTCCCGCGGACAGATTCAGTGGAGCGGCCAACCGTCCAGCCTCGGGGACCGGATCGAAGCCAAGCAAGCGAGCATTCAACAGAGCGAGGAAGAGGCAGCCGACTACGACCAGTTGGCCACAGAATTCACGAACCTTGCAGAACGTCACGAAGGACTTGCAGATTTCGGCGAGAAGATGGGCGCAAAACTCCACGACGAGATCGACTCGGATGAGGTTTTGACGGACAAGGTCGAGTCTCCACCTGAGGAAGTCGTGGCGCCGGAAACGTCGGCAGTTGATATCGCCACAGATGCACTTCTTGCTGAAACGCTGGATCCGGCCGAAGCCGATGCTGGTCCGGGGGCCGATATCGGCGCAGAATCGTTCGATCCGACCGAAATAGCGAGTCTCGAATTCGATCCTGTCGAAGACGAATTCGCGCAACAGATCGACGTGGCAGAACAGATCGAAGATTCACTCGATGACTTTCTGGATGACCAGGCGTAGGACTCCGCCGCCTGCGACGATCTAGACGT
>CAXMRH010000254.1:0-10065 GCA_964196045.1 uncultured Chthoniobacterales bacterium
AACCTCACAGTCTCCACGCAGCAGGTTTGTCGGGTTCACGAAGTGATCGTTGACAATCAGGTTGAAGTCGCCACCACCAACGCGGTAGTCGAGTCCGTGCAGCTCTTGAGCCGCAACGGTCCAGAAGCCTGTGTTCGACACAGGGCTACTGACGCAGATGGACGATCCCTTAGGTACATCTGCGAGGGTCTCGTACGGGTCACCAGCACGACGCATCATTGGCGACCGTTGGTAGTTGTACTTGCCGAACGTGACCGTCTTGATCGATGTCTCTTGTTCGAGAACAGGAATCTCTTGTGTACCCATGGACACGATGTCGCCGTGTCCACCAGCGAAGTACGTGAACTCATCCCAGGTCGAGCTGGTCACGATGCGAATGTTGTTCGCCTCTTCCCACGTGGCGAGTTCGCCCGTGTCTGCCAACCAATCCCAAACAGGGTCTGGAGCGAAAGCGAAGCGGATGATCGTTGCACCGCCGCCTTCGCCTGCGTCTGTCGCGTCGTCACTGCCGCAAGCTGAGGCTAAAACTGCTACTGCCCCCAGGATCGCTATGAACCTCGCGATTCGATTTCGTCTCATCCGTATTCCCCCTCGCACTAATGCGAATTTTGTGGCGTCGCCCAGTGTGGAAGACGCCAAACTACTGACTGGCGTGCATCATATATGATGTATCATGTCAAGTCGAGTCCTTCTCCAACTTGCCCCCATGAATGCTGACGAGACCAGCGCCAGACTGCCGACGAACACCCATGCAGCGGCGAAGTTTCCTCGATCGGCCAGTTGACCAACCACCGATGGTCCAACCAATGTGCCGGTGAGGTTCGACGCAAGAATCACACCAGAGGCGCGAGCGGTCGCCTCTGGGTGGATGCGAACAACGGTGAAATAGATCAAACCGGGCCAACCCCAGGAACCCAGCAGCGCAAGTGGCATCACGATGATGAAGGCAGTTGGCGAGTCGACGAAGGCAAGGCCCAATGACGCAGCCGCCCCGAACACGAGGATGATCATCATCTCGCGCTGACCGGTGCTCTGGATTCGATCGGCGAACACCCCAACGGCGACGCGCAACCCAAACACCAGGGCCGACCCGACCGCAAGAATCGTGCCAGCCGTCGCTTCTGTAGTCCCAATGTCCACGGCTGCTGGAACGAGAAACAGCGAAAGCCCATTGCCCGCGGCTCCACCACATGCACCGCCGATGGCGAGCAACGTGAGCGAACGCGAGAGAGGCGGTCGATCTGCGCTCTTCGATCGGCTCGTCATCGCCGTCGGACGATCCTCGACGCTGGGAGCGAGGAAGATCACGACGAAGGCAAGTCCGATCGCGAACACATACGGCCAGCGCCATCCAAGCGCAACTCCAACTGATGGCAGAAGGGCGCCCGACAGTGCGCCCGCAAGCGGAACCGCTCCCTGCTTTGCGCCGAACGAGACTCCTTGGCGATGAAAGGCCGCACCGGTGGCGAGCAGGATGTTGGTCGACACCTGCATGAAGGCGTTCGCGAGACCCGCGAATGCAACCGCGACCAGAAACGCAGACCATGTGACTGCGGTGGCCGCTGCCACGCTCCCGAGTAGTGACAATCCGGCGCCGACCTGGAGTCCTCGTTGCGCCCCGATTCGACCGACCGCCCGGGCCACAGGTTGGGCAGCCGCGGCGGCCAACCCGAAATAGATCGCTGTACCGATGCCAAGTCGACCGGCGTCGAATCCCATGGCCGCATCGAGCGAAACGACTTGTGCGCTCGTGAGGTACACGGGCATGACCCCGACGGCCACAAAGACGACTGCAGAGAGAAGTGGCCTGCCCTGCAACGGATTCCAGCGTTGTCGGCGGCTCAAGTGATTTCCAGGGCGTCTCTCAGCCGCGTGACCCGACCTCGATGATCGGTGTGCACAACCGGTGGGAGCGGTTCGGAGTTCATCACCGGAACGACGACGAAGTGAGGCCCGGGGGTGTGAAGCACCCGCGGGATGCCCTCTGTAGCCTCCTCGATCGTGTTCCAGACCTCGACCGAACCCGTACCGGACAGTCCTCCTCCTGCGATCCCTGCCGAGCGGGCAAGCCCTGCAAAATCGACGCCGCCTGGCAGTGGTTGTCCCCCGGTCATCTCGTACAAGCGATTCTCGAGAAGAACGACCACAAGATTGTCCGGGCCATACTCCGCGAGCGTCACGAGAGAGCCGAGCGACATGAGAAGACCCCCATCGCCCTTCAAGACGATCGTTCGCCGCTCGGGCCGAGCGAGTGCGAGGCCCATGCCGAAGTCCGACGCATGTCCCATCCCAAAGGCGAGAAAGTCGAAGTCAAGCTCGCTTTGTGAAACCAGCGGCCACTGCAGCGTGGCCGTCATGGTCGTGACCACGATCTCGTCCGAACGCGCATCGGCCAAGGACGACAAGAAATCCAGACGCTCCATCATCGGAATGCCCAGCCGGTCAGGACCGCTGCAGGAAGTGAGGTCGCAGACGCGGTGTCGTCCATCAGCGCGATGTTGTGCAGTTCATCGTCGATCATGAGGTCCCAGTGCGGCACATTCCAGGCATCGAGAAGCGGCTCCGTGAAGGGGTGCGCCGAATCGGTGGGGAGTTGTCCTGCCTGAGCAGTCGGGTACCCACGCCAACCGACCATCAAACGAAGCGGGATCCCGGGCCCGATTCCACACCCGCGAAGTGCATCACCGGCTTCCATGAGTCCCGTGTTCTGGATCACCACAAGCGGTTTCTGGCCACCTACCCAGAGTCCAGCTGCGATTGCGATTCCTTCGCCCTCACGCGTGGGGGAAATGACTCGCAGCCCATCACATGACGTCACCGCGTCAAAGAGCTGTGCGCTCTCGCTGTCTGGGATCATCACAACATCGGTGAAACCGAGTTGCAGGAACGTCTCGACAGCGAGCGAGCTGGACACTCCCATGGTTCGGTTCACGTCACTCATTTGGACACTCCCGCGCACGAAGTCATCGCGCAGTTCGAACATCCTGCATAATGCATGATCACGGAGGTTGCCACCATGACACTACGAACCGGGGCCCAACTTGTTGTCGAATCACTGCACCGCGAGGGGGTCCGAACGCTCTTTGGAATCCCCGGCGTCGACACGCTCGGCGTCTACAACGCGCTGTTGGACCAGCCCGATATTCGGGCGATCAACGTGCGACATGAACAGAGCGCCGTGTTTATGGCCGACGGCTTCTTTCGGTCCTCGGGAGAGATCGGTGTCGCGCTGACCAGCGGAGGCCCCGGAGCGCTGAACACCATGGGGGCAATGGCCTGTGCGCACAATGACAGCAGTGCGGTCGTTCAGGTGGTTAACGAGAACCCTGCCCATGTCCGACGAAAGGGATTGGGCTACTTCCACGACCTATCCGACCAACTCGGCATGTTCCGCCCGGTCACCGACTTCGTCGCACAACCCACCCTCGCGTCGGAGATCGCCCCAGCGATCAATCAGGCGATGGGGGCTCTACGCAACCGGCGCCCACGTCCAGCGATGGTCGAAATTGCCGGTGAGGCATTTGTACAGACGGCCGAGGAGAGTTCACTGGCTCCCATCCCAATGGCGCGTCTCCAACCGATCGACGCCCAGCTCGATGCTGCGGCTGAACTGATCCGAGCAGCAAAGCGTCCAGTTGTCTGGGCGGGCGGGGGCGTGATCTCGTCAGACGCAACTACCGAGCTTCTCGAGCTGGTGAACGAGTTGGGCGCCCCCGTTCTCACCTCGCAGGCCGGGAAGGGTTCGTTTCCTACCAACCATGCATTACACATCGGAAACTGGGCTAACGAGCAGCCCGTACGCGACATGTTGGCCGAAGCCGACCTCCTCGTGGCGATCGGGACTCGCTTCTCATATTTTCCAACCGGTGGGTGGTCGCTTGAGCTTCCGGAGACGATCGTACAAATCGACCTTGACCCAGCAGAGATCGGCCGCAACTACCGGGTCGCCGCGCCTGTAGTGGGCGACGCTCGACCTGCACTTCGCGGCCTCCTGGACCGAATTGGCCGGCTCGGGGAGATCGATCAGAGCGATCGAGTGCGCTGGACGATGAAGGCTCCGAGCGTTCGCCGTCGCCTCACAGCCGCGTTGGGCACCCCGTCGCCGGAGATCGAAATGCTCGACCAAATGCGAGCGGCACTGCCGGCGGACACGAGGGTCTTCAATGACCCAACCACCATTGCGTTCTGGGCTCGTTCGTACTGGGACGCACTCGAGCCGAGGACGTGGTTCGTCCCGTCGGGCATGGGCACGCTTGGGTTCGCACTTCCGGCCGCGATCGGCTCAAAGTTCGCGGTACCTGATTCCCCTTCGGTAGCAGTGATCGGCGATGCCGGTGTCATGTTCACAATCCAAGACCTGATGACTGCTGTCGAGCACAACATTCCGGTCATCGTCCTCGTGTTCAACGACCGGGGATATGGAGTGGAGCGGCGCCACATGGACCATCTGTATGGCCGCCAGAACGGTGTCGAGCTGTTGCCGCCAGACTTTGTTGCGCTCGCGAAGTCGTTCGGTGCACATGGAGTGAGCGTCGAGCTCGACGGCGTTGGCGCTGCTATCGAGGACGCCCTGAACCGCAACGGTCCGGTACTCATCGAGATACCAAACCGTTTCGGTCACCCCGGATACGGCTCCTGGTTCGACTGGGACCAGGCCGAAGGGGTCTGACCCCAAAAATTTGTAGGACACCGCGCGCATAGCGCGCTCAGTCCTACAAATTTTCTCAGGAGATGACGGCGAGGGGGGCGAGCGCGTCGATGTCGGTCACGACGTCGATGATCGTTGGTCGGCCAGATGCAAGACCGCGCTCGATCGCTCCCGCAAGGTCACCCGGTTGTTCGACACGAATTCCGAGGGCACCCATCTGTTCGGCAATCGCCGCGAAACTCACGTCGGTGAAGTGCCACAGCTCGCGTGCACCTTGCTCGGTTTGCTCGCCTCCATAGGCGCGGTCGAACCCGCGCTTCGACTGATTGCCGCCAGAGTTGTTGTTGACCACGATCACCGCAGGGATGTCCCAACGAACAGCCGTCTCAATCTCGGAGAGGTGGTACCAGAAGCCTGAGTCGCCCGTGAAGCAAAGAACCGGCCGATCAGGCGCTCCACACTTCGCGCCGAGCGCCGCGGGGAAAGCCCAACCGAGGTGTCCAGCGGAGCGGAGATAACTCTGCTGAGCGCGAACGTCATACATTCCGCCCATCCACATCCCTGCATGCCCGGTGTCGACGACGATGATCGCGTCATCGGGGGCATTCTTCGTGAGTTCAGCGCACAGCCGCTCGGGTCGAATCGGCACCTGGTCGGATTCCAACTCCGCATCGTGCTCGCCGTGCCAAGCCGCAACTGCCCGGGCAGCACCCTGGCTCCACGCGGTTGGCGAGGAAGGAGTCTCGACGAGGGATCGCATCGCGTCGAGCACCGATCGTGCATCACCGTTGATACCGACCTCGGGTGAATAGTTCCGCCCGATAGCTTCTGGATCGATATCGATCTGGATCGTGCGCCTGCCGAATTCTGGAACCTGCCAGAAATGTGTGGTCATGCCCCCGGTTTCGCTGCCGATGTAACAGACAAGATCGGACGCCGCCACGGTGCGATTCGCCGAAGCTCGCGAGTAGGTGCCGACGACGCCAACCGAAAGCGGATGATCGGCTGCCATCGAGTCCTTGCCGTTCAGCGACGTGGCCACTGGAATTTGTAGCGCTTCGGCCAAGGCGACCAGCTCTTTGCTACCTCCGGATGCCCGCACGCCACCACCAGCAACGATGACCGGACGCTCCGCCGAACGAAGCAACTCGACGGCTTCGCGCAACAGGCCCTGATCAGCCGGCATCGGGCGATAGGGCGGGAGCTGTCCGAACTGCGTTTCGACCGACTCATCGGCGGTGATTTCACCGAGGTCGACCTGACCTTCGTTGCCGCGGAACTGCAGATGGACGGGCCCGGGCGATCCTGACGTTGCCACGCGGAAGGCCTGACGAACCATGTCGGGGATGCGCTCGGCGTCGTCGATGGTCGCGTTCATCTTGGTCACCGACTCGAACGCGGGAACGTCGTCCACCTCTTGGTAGACCTTGCGAAACTTCGTCGAGGGATCACGGCCGCCGGTGAACGCGATGACCGGCGAGTGCGCCAGATGTGCGTCGCGCAACCCTGCTGCAAGGTTCAGCGCGCCGATGACCTGCGCCATGCAGATGCCGGGGCGGCGTGAGGCCCGCGCATATCCATCGGCCATGTACGCGGCCGACTTCTCGCTGTGGGGACGGACGCGTTTGATGTCGGTCTGTCGCTCGAGCTCAACCATCGTGCGGCGAAGGACCGCTGGCACGTGAAAGATGTGTGTCACCCCGTAGCCGTCGAGCATGCGAGCCAGTGCTTCGCCACCGATAGTCATGAGGTTGGAAGGCGAAAGGTCGCCACACCACTAGTTGTCACAGTCTCTCCCATGTCACCGTTCTCTCCTGTGGTGTCCAACTTCTTCACCCAGAGTTCGGCCCCGAAAGTGCCCGCCTCTTCGTCGACTTCGGTCACAGTTCCGCCGCACGTCAGTAAATCACCGAGGTAGGCCGGACTCGAGTGGCGATACGAGATGCTCTTCATCTCCGCCGACGTGCCGAGCCACCACTGCACCGACTGGATCATGTAGGTGCCCTGCAGCGGGCCGTGCACGAGAAGGCCCGGATGGCCATCGTGTTCGGTGGTGAACGGCAGGTCGTAGTGGATGCGATGCAAGAGCCACGCCGACGCGCTGAAGGTGAACAAGTCGATCGCGTCGGGGGTGCGCTCGAGAGTAGGGATTTCGGTACCAACCTGAATGTTCATCGGTAGATCCTCGTGAACTCTTCGAGCATGACGAGGTCGCCACGCTGGTTCGTGAACCGGAATTCCTGGACGACGAATACGAGATCGCCGGACCGCCCCGACTTTTCGTAGAGGTCGGTAATTCGTTTCTCGAGCGTGATCGTGTTACCAGCCACGATGGGCACGCCCATCTCGATCTTCGTCTCGCCGGCCATCGCGCGAGTCGTCTCAACCGGCGGGACATCCTCGCTAGAGGAACCATCGGGTTCGAGATCGGCCCTGTCGCGAAGGTTCGCGGCCTGCATCCGGATCGTGTACGGAAAGTAGGGCGGAGCGATCACATCCGTGTGACCGGCTGCCCGGGCCGCGGCAGGATCGAAGTAGATCGGGTCGGTCTCTCCGATCGCCCGTGCGTATCGGGCGATGTCGGTTGCGCTGATCGTCACCTCGTACGGATCGAACGGTTCCTGTGCCCATGCTCGGGCCTCATCGGTGATCAACCCCATCAGATCCCCATCGTCTTCGCGATGATGTTCTTCTGCACGTCGGACGTGCCTGCGCCAATAACCCCGAGTCGGGATTCTCGGAAGTGGCGCTGGAGGTCGTACTCCATCGTGTAGCCGTAACCACCAAGAACCTGCAGACCCTCGTCGGCCACGTGTTTGTAGGCCTCACATGCGTACAGCTTCAGAATCGCCGCATCTCGCACCGTCGCCTCGCCCTTGTCGAGGAGCGCCGCGTAGCGATAGGTGAGCATCTCGGATATCTCGGTTTGCATCTGCATCTCGGCCAGCCGATGGCTGACGGCCTGGAACTTCGAGATGGGGCGACCGAACTGCTCACGTTCTTTCGCGTACTCGAGCGCATCGGCGAGGGCCGACTTCGCGGCACCCGTACGTGCGGCCGACAGACATAGGCGTTCGTAGCGAAGGTAGACCGCGTTGTCGTTCCAACCGTTGTGCAGTTCACCAAGCATCCGACTCTTGGGCACGCGAACATCGTCGAAGAAGACGTGCGCTGTTCCGAGCGGCCAATGGCCAAGCGTTTCCATGGCGGTCCAGCTGATCCCGGGAGCGTCCGTGTCCACAACAAACAACGTGATGCCGTGGTGTTTCTTCTCGCCGGTTGCGGTTCGGGTGGCAACAACATCGAGGTCGCTGGCCTTAAAGCCCGACGTGAACACCTTCTGGCCATTCAGGATGAAGTCGTCGCCGTCCTCCACTGCCGACAAGCTGATCGCTGCGGCGTCCGATCCAGCCTCAGGTTCCGTCAGAGCAAAACAGACGGTCGTCGACCCGTCGGCGACTCGCGGCAACATCTCGCGCTTGAGTTCTTCTTGTCCGTCGCGGCCGATTGCAAGCCCGCCCCACGTAACGGCTCGAAATACCCAGAACGCAAGATCGAGGAAGGACTTGCCAAGTTCTTCGAGGAGGATGGCGACTTCAACTGCTCCCCCGCCACCACCTCCGTATTCGGTTGGGATGTTGATCCCGAGCCAACCGAGCTCGCCCAGCTTGTCGTAGACCTCCCGTGGAGGTCGTCTTTGGGTATCACATTCGCGAACGTACTCGCGGGTGATCTCACGGCGACAGAAGTCTCTGACCGCCTCGCGAAACATCTCCTGCTCTGGCGTGAACTCGACTAACAATGGATGACTCCTTATCATCAGCTACTTCGTCGCTGCGCATCAGCTACTTCGTCGCTGCGCATCAGCTATTTCGTCGCTGCGCACCAACAACCCTTGCAGACACAACATCAATACTGTCGTTGACACTCTCCTGCATGCGAGCATAGGGTCTGACTTACGTCACGCGCCACTGTCTCACAAGACGAGTCAGTGGCCCTTTCTTCGAGGAGCGCTCACACCGATGACCACACCAGACATCACCACCGTCCGAGCTCTGTGCGACAAGGTATCCAACTGGGGCCGCTTCGGTGATGACGACGAGCAAGGAACGATCAACTTGCTCGAGCCCGAGCACGTCGTTGCAGCCGCCCAACTCGTGAAGACCGGACGCACCATTTCGATGGCGCTCCCCTTCGACGCCGATGGCCCACAGAACGGCGGCCTCGGCCGGTTCAACCCCATTCACCTCATGATCCGCGACGGTGCGGACGCAATCGCCGGAACGGCGATTCGAGACTTCTACGGAGGCGTCGACAAGTACTTTCGAGGCACCGACGACATCGTGATCATGCCACTGCAGTGCGGAACCCAATGGGACGCGCTTGGCCACGTGGTCTTCGAAGATGTGATCTACAACGGTTACTCGGCCGACCAGGTGAGCAGCAAGGGAGCGATGAAAAACGCGGTAACCCAGGCGTGCGACAGCATGGTTGGACGCGGCGTGCTGCTCGACATTCCGCGGGCGAAGGGCGTCGACTGGCTCGAACCCGGCTACGCAATCGGTGCAGACGATCTCGACCGTGCATGCGTGATGGCCAAGGTCGAAGTTGGACCTGGCGACCACGTGTTCATTCGCACCGGAGCGATGACACAGTGCCGAGCCGAAGGCAACTGGGGGAACTACGCCGGCGGCGACGCAGCAGGACTCGGACTCGACAGCGTTGAGTGGATCGCCGAACGGAGCATCGTCGCGATGGCGACCGATACGTGGGGCTTCGAAGTACGTCCGAACGAGACCCCCGACGTTGCCCAGCCGCTGCATCTCATTCTCATAACCCATATGGGTCTTTGGCTCGGCGAGATATGGGACCTCGACCCCATCGCCGACGACTGTGCGGCCGATGGCATATATGAGTTCATGTTCTGCGGCCCGCCACTTCCGTTCACCCGAGCCGTTGGTTCACCCATGAACCCAATGGCAATTAAGTAGACGGCCATCAAGTAAGCAGTCACCAAGGAGTCACCACGATGTCCATGCAGCCAATGCGTTCAATGATCTTCACCCCAGGCCATCGGCACGATCTCGTCGCGAAAGCGATCGCGTGCGGAACCGACGCGGTCATTGTTGATCTAGAAGATGCCGTTGCGCTGGAAGAGAAGCCAGCCGCACGAGCCGGGTTGAAGGAGCTGCCCCCATCGAACGTCCCGATCTACGTGCGAACCAACGCCATCGAGACGGGGCTCATGTGGGATGACGTGGTCGCTGCCGGACAAGCCAACATCGACGGGCTCGTCATTCCCAAAGCTGAGTCGGCCGACGTTCTCCGCGAGGTCGATGGTGCTCTTCGCGCCCTCGAGATGTCAGCAGGACGCGAGGTTGGCTCGATCACGGTCATTCCGCTCATCGAGAGTGGCA
>CAXMRH010000255.1:0-17999 GCA_964196045.1 uncultured Chthoniobacterales bacterium
CCTGACCCCTATTACGTCAAAGGGGTCAGGCCCCTTTATGTTCGCGATGTATACGCACGAAGAGACGCCAGCGCCCAGGAGCGAGGAACGAGCGACGGAGGCCGGCCTCCGGCAGTCCGCAGAGCACACCGAGCCGAAGGCGAATGTGCGATTGCCGGAAGCGAAGCGGGAAATACAGAACGAGCGGGTTGTAGCTTGGTGGTGTGGCGAGATTCGTGCGTGCAACGGTGATGCAAACGCCCAGACTCGACCAGCTCGAGATTCTCGAAGACGTCGTCATCGGGGTGGAGGGCGGGCTGATCACGGACATCGTGCCAGCGAGCGAGCACACCGGTCCGATTGATGACACGCTCGATCACGACAGCGTGCTCGTGCCCGGATTCATCGACCTACACATCCATGCCCCGCAATGGCCACAGCTCGGCACTGGCTACGACCTTCCTTTGCACGAGTGGTTGTTCGAACACACGTTTCCGCTCGAGGCAATGTTCGAGGACCTGGACTTCGCGCACAGCGTTTGGGGCTCGATGGTCCCGACACTTCTCGCGCACGGCACGACCACCGCCGTGTACTACGGCAGCACCCACGTCGATGCGACCACGGCGCTTGCGCAGGCCTGTATCGACCACGGACAACGAGCCTGGGTCGGCCGGGTGGCCATGGATCATCCTGAAGGGACTCCCGACTACTACCGCGACAAATCTCCGTCGGAGGGCATCGCCGCGAGCCGAACATCCATCGAACAGATCGTCGCTCTCAACGATCCGCTTGCTCTCGTCCGTCCCATCATCACGCCTCGATTCATCCCCGCCTGCACCGACGAATTGCTCTCCGGGCTCGGCGCACTAGCTCAGGAGACCGGTCATCTCGTGCAGACGCATTGTTCGGAGAACGACTGGGAACACAACCATGTGCTCGACCGTCACGAGCAGTCCGACACACATTCGCTCGACGGTTTCGGTTTGCTTCGTGCAGGTACGGTTCTCGCACATGGATGCATGTTGAGCGACGATGACTTCGGCATCATTGCCGATCGCGGCTCTGGCATTGCGCACTGCCCGTTGTCCAACGTGTACTTCGGCGACGCGGTGTTCCCGACACGGAGGGCGCTGGCCCACAACGTCAACGTCGGTCTTGGAACCGATATTGCTGGAGGTCCCAGTGCATCGCTGCTCGCGCAAGCTGCACACGCCGTGAACTCGTCACGGCAGCTCGAACACGGCGTCGATCAGACAAGCCCGGCGGACGATCGTGGGGTCGCCGAGAGTCGAATCGACGTAATTGCCGCCTTCTACCTCGCCACGATGGGCGGGGCCGAGGTTCTCGGCGAGCCGCTCGGCCTGATCGAGGTCGGTCGGCGATTCGACGCTGTCGCAATCTCGATGTCTGGAGTCGACCGTTGGCCCGGAGGGGATACAGCCGAGCAGCGCTTCGAAAAGCTCGTTCGGACCGCCGGGCCAAAAGACATCTCGTCGGTATGGGTGGACGGAATCGTCGTGCACGCCGTGTAGAACGTGCGGGTTTGGATTCTTTGCTCCCTGTTGATCCTGATCTGTCTGGGAGCGACCGCTTGCGGAGCATCCCGACGAGAACCCGTCGGTCGCCCTCCAACACGCACGTCGTGGTCAGGTGGGATCGGATTCGTGCAGAACTCGCACGGTCTCACAGCCGAGTCTGGCCAGCCGATCGATGTGATCGGCGCCGTGCTCGAACTGTTCCTCGGGTTCGAACGACCCGGCCTCGCCGCTGACGCGGAGGACATTGTCGAGCACGACCGAGAATCCGCCGGCTCGTAGTCGCCAGATGCGAGCGAGCACGAAGATCAGACTGGCCTCCATCTCGGCACCGAGCACGTTCAGGCGCTTCAGATCCTCGAAATGATCGGCCCAGGAGCTCTGCCAGAATCCACCGAACGACGAGCCCGGTCGGGGATGACGTGCATAGAAGGTGTCGGCCGATCGGGTCGTACCGACGTGATACGGAAGCTCGAGCGACTTCGCAGCCGCGATTGCGGCCGATGTGACATCGTGGCTGGCAACGGCGTGGAACTCCGCTGGCGCATAGCCATGCGAGGCGCCGTCGAGCCGGACCGCCGAGTCGAAAATCGCCATGTCTCCATTGCGCACGTTGTCGAGGAAAGTTCCGCACGACCCGACGCGAAGAACGCGCATCACGTGGCCACCAACCGGGTGCAATCGTTTCGACGCGAGCGGGGTCACCGGGTAGCAGCACGTACGGTGCGACGTCACCGTCCTCAATGTGAAGGTGATACTGGACTGCCATCAGCACTCCTCTCGCGACGCGCATCTGTGGCACCCGTCGCGAAGAGCCTGACATCAGGCGCTCGGAGAACAGAAGGGCGAGACGTCCTAGCCCGCGAGTTCCGAAGAGTCGTCGGCTGACCATTTGATCCATGGCATGGCGACACCCAGACTGTCACCGTGTCGAACCCGCCGAAGCCGCCACCCCCGCCGAAGCCGCCACCACCGCCAACGCAACTAGCAGGATGGTACGCAGACCCATGGCGTCCAAATCATTGGCGCTGGTACGACGGTCGCCAATGGACCGCTCACGTCGATACTTCCGGTCGAGACTCCTACATGTCCGGATTTCCACCCGACATCTCGAGCAGCGATCATGATCGCTACGCCGTGGCGACGCCGGTGAAGAAACCTCGCTTACCTTCGTTCCTCAGCATGCCGGTGTTGCTTGCGGCCGTCCCAAGCCTTCCACTACTCGGCTACGCCGCCGTGACGAACCCCATCACGATCGCTTTGGGGGTCGTCCCGTTTCTCATCGTTGCCCCCGTGCTCGTGTGGATGGACCGAGTCGAACCCGAACCCTGGTCCTCGCGCCTACACACGTTTCTCTGGGGTGCATTCGTTGCCGGCGCTATCTCACTCATGTTCAACACGGTCTTTGCGCTCCTAACTAGCGAGACCGCCGCCGCTGTAGTGAGTGCCCCGTTTATCGAAGAACTCACGAAAGCTGGCGCGATCTTGTGGATGATTCGACGGCGCGAGATCGACGGAATCATGGACGGCCTGGTGTACGCCGGCTGGGCCGCACTCGGCTTCGCGGTTATCGAAGACGTGAGCTACTTCTACCTTGCGGACGAGCAAGACATCCTGTTTGAGACATTCATCGGCCGGGCATTGTTCACTCCGTTCGCACATCCGCTGTTCACTGCCTGGACTGGGCTGGCGATCGGATTGGCAGTGCGAAAAGGGCGGTCGGTGTTCACCGCGTGGTGGGGCCTGCTGTTCGCAATGGCAAGTCATGCGGCATGGAACGGCTCGCTGAGTCTCGCCGAGGACGAGGGCGCCATGTTGGTTGCAGGCGTCGCCGTCATTACGTTCGTGCTCCTGTTCGCCGCAACCATCATTGGGGTAATCGTGCTTCGCCGCGCCGATCAGCGGCGGTACGTCGCTCTATTGCCACAGGTCGGCCAGCGCTACAACGTTGCGCCTGACCGATTGATCTGGATGACCGATCCGAGATCGCGGCGAAAGGCACGAAAGGCGCTCCAAACGAAGGATGAGCGCCGACGATTCGATGATGAAGCAATCGCGATTGCTCGGCTCGCGGCACTACACGACCGACCTGGCGTCCACGATGTCGAACACGAGGCTCGTCTCGTCAGCCAACTCGCGGCGGCTCGCCTCCCATAGCCTGAACCGATGTCAACACTCGTCTGCTTCCACGCCCATCCCGACGATGAGGCCATCGCCACTGGCGGGCTCATGGCGCTAGCTGCCGCCGCGGGCCATCGTGTGGTGCTCATCTGTGCGACCCGGGGCGAACAAGGAGAACCGCAAGAAGGTGTGCTCGAAGAGGGTGAGGCCTTGTGGGAACGTCGGCTAGTCGAACTGTCCGAATCCGCTCGTTTGTTGGGCGCTGAAGAGCCGCTCCTCCTCGGGTACGAGGACTCCGGGATGATGGGTGAGCCGACAAACGACAATCCCGAGTGCTTTTGGCAAGCAGATCACGCCGAAGCCGTGGGACGGCTGGCCTCCATGTTGCGTGACGTCGAGGCAGAAGTTCTGACGATCTATGACGAGAACGGTGGCTACGGTCACCCCGACCACATCAAAGTTCACACAGTTGGGCGCGCGGCAGCAGAGCTCGTGGGAATCGGACACGTCTACGAGGCGACGATGAACCGCGATCACATCAAGGAACTGATGGACGCCGCCGAGGCTGCCGGAGAAAACATGGACGAGGCCGACCGGAGCTCATTCGGTACACCGTCAAACGACATCGCTTACGGTCTGAACGTCACGAGCGTTGTGCAGCGTAAAAAAGCAGCGATCATGGCCCATCGGAGTCAGGTCGGACCGGACAGCTTCTTCTTAACGCTGCCCGACGAGGCCTTCGAGATGGCCTTCGGATCCGAGTGGTTCAACCTGCCCGGAACAACTGGCACGGGCGGACCGACCATGGTCGACCTCCTGCCAGGTCTCAAACAGACAGTCGATCAGGTCGGTAGCTAAACGCCCAGGCCTGCCCACGTCGCTCAAGAGACCCAGATAGCAGCCGCCCCTAGCCCACCGGTATCTACGAAATTGTGGTTGTTGTGGTCGTTGGAGCCGCCGTCGTCGACGTCGTGCTCGTTGTTGTGGTGGTCGGTGCCGCCGTCGTCGACGTCGTGCTCGTTGTTGTGGTGGTCGGTGCCGCCGTCGTCGACGTCGTGCTCGTTAGAGGGGTCGTCGTCGACGTGGATGACCCCGGTGAAGTCGTGCTCGTTTGAGGGGTGGTCGTCGACGTGTTGGCGTTGGTCGTCGGCGGCGATGTCGCAGTTGGAGCCTTCGTCGTTGTCGACGGTGCAGGTTTCGCCGCCTTGGTCTTTGTCGTGATCGTCTTCTTTGGCGGGTTCAGATCGAACGCACTCGCGTCCTGGAGTTGAACGAACTCGTCGAGCGCCGGACTTGATCGGACCGACATCTCGAAGTCATCGCTCCCCCGTCGAGCAAGCACCGCGTTGCCGTCAGCCGAATAAGCGAGCGCCTCGCTTGCCACCTGATCTCCGATGACCGACTCGGCTTCGACGTCGACCTCATCGACCATCGACTGTGCCTGCACCGTGACCTCACCGAACACTTCGACGACATCGACGACTTCGGTTCCGTTAGCAGCAGCAAGTACGACCAGACCGCTCACCCCAATTTTAGCTAACCCCGATAACCCGTGCATAGCGACCCCGCTGAAAGGACTGATCCGTATGACCCATCAACGGCGTATTGCACAAATTTCTTTAACGTCGATCGGCACGCCGTGCGCGAGACAACCTCCTTGCCCCGCGATAGACACGACGAATGAGCGACTTCGACATCGAGTTCTTCTTCGACCCTGTTTGCCCATTCGCCTGGATCACGTCCCGGTGGATCGTGAAGGTGCAGGAACAAACCAACTACAAGGTCGACTGGCGATTCATCTCGTTGCGGATCTTGAACAAGGACAAGGATTACGCGACCGACTTCCCGCCCGAGTACGAGCACGGACACACCGCTGGCCTTCGCATGCTCCGGGTCGCGGCAGCAGCGCGAGCCGACCTCGGCCCAGCGCCGATCGGAGCGCTCTATACCGAACTCTCCGGTTCGACCTTCGATGCAGAACCAAACGAGACCTACCGTCTCTCGCTCGGAACGGTCGAGATGATTTCCGGTGCACTGGAGCGCGCTGGAATTCCGACCAGCTATGCCTCCGCAGCCGGCGACGACTCCTGGGATGAGATCATCGAGCAGGAGACCGAACTAGCACTCAGCCGGACCGGGCGAGATGTCGGCACACCGATCATCACCTTTCGTCCACCCGACGGGCTGTCATTTTTCGGCCCGGTCATCAGTCGAGTTCCTAGCGACGCAGACGCTGTTCCATTGTGGAACGCCGTGACGACGCTGGCCGCATATCCCGGCTTCGCCGAGCTCAAACGGTCCCTTCGAGAGAAGCCACATCTGCGAGTTTTTGGCGCACTCACGGACGGCAGCGAATTCGAAGACTGGCAAAGTGGCGCCCGGGCGGCACACCTACCGGAGAACAACACCCCAGCCGAGACGAACTGAACCACGAGGATCCCAGACCTCAAGCCCGTCGACATCGAGACGTTGCTACCGTGAGGTCTCGCGTCACGAGGAGGCCGCCATGGCAGGCAGCAACGAGCCCGTAGAAACCCCCAAACTCGGCATCAAAGCCACCATTGCTGGCCTTGTCTTTGCCCTGGCAGTACTCGGCGGCTTCGGCATCTCGACTGCAGTCGCCGTCGACTTGGGTGACGATCACGGCGAAGAACAAAGTGATGATGAGCACGGCGAGGAAGAACACAGCGACGAGGGTGAGTAACTCCCACGTTCGACTCTGAGAATTCCATGACGAACCCTGCAGTCACCTCGGAACGCCCAACCGGGGAAGCTCTCCACGGCCTCGGGCGCGGTGAGTTCATCGCGCTCATGTCGCTCATCACGGCCACGATCGCCATCAGCATCGACACCGTGCTTCCCGCCTTCGACGAAATCGAAGCACAATTTGGTCTGGGCAAGGACAGCTCGCCGATCTCACTGACGATCACCGTTTTCCTCGCCGCAATGGGGTTGGGAATGCTCGTCTGGGGGCCACTCTCTGACCGATTTGGCCGTAAGACCACGATGTATGTCTCACTCGCGATCTTCATCGCCGGAGCGCTGATTTCGACATTTGCCTCGTCATTCTCGATGTTTCTCATCGGTCGAGCAGTGTGGGGCGCTGCGGCAGCCGGGCCTCGCACGATCAGCTTGGCTATCACCCGCGATGCCTACGAAGGCGACCTCATGTCGCGCATCATGTCGCTGACCTCTGCCGTGTTCCTCATCGTGCCGGTCATGGCGCCGGCACTCGGGGAGGGCCTGTTGCAGATCGGGTCCTGGCGTCTGACGGTGGCGGCAGCTGTGGTTCTCGGAGTAGTCGCGTCCGTTTGGTTCGCCCGGCTGCACGAAACGCTCGCCCCCGAGGATGTGTTACCGCTCGAGCTCGGCCGTGTTGGTCGCGCCGCACGCGCGGTGGTGACCACGCGAACCACCGTGTTGTTCACCCTGGCGAGCATGTTTGGCTACGGCGCCTTCTTCCCCTGGCTCGGCAGTTCGACGCAGATGTTCGACGAGGTCTATGGCCGGTCTTCACAGTTCGCTTTCTTCTTCGGACTCAACGCCGTGGTCATGGCGATCACCGTCCTGGCTGTCGAGCGACTGGTGAACCGTTACTCGACGTTTCCCGTGCTCATGGCGCAAGCAGTACTGATCGTTGGCGTCGCGATCGTCTACGTCGTCTGGGCGTTGTCGGCCGACGGGGTGATCCCGTTCTGGTGGTGGTTCGCGATCGCGAGCATTCTCACCGCACTGAACGCTGGCAGCACTCCGCTGATGCAGACACTTTCGATGGAGCCGATGGGCAAGATCGCCGGCACCGCTTCATCGGTCACCGGAGCGACGACGTTTATCGGTGGAGCGCTGTTGGGGTCACTCATCGACCGTGCGATCGTCGACACGGTCACGCCATTCGGAATTGGGTTCTTGGTGTTCGGCGCGTTGGGAGCGGCCAGCTGCTGGCTTGGACGACCGTCGGTGCCCGCTTAGCGACCATGTCGTCTTCGCCGGATCTCGACCGGAAACGTCGAGAGAGACAGACGCTGCCGACCGGAAGTGAACGGCTGCCTGTCGGGTTTGTGCTCGCTGTAGGTTGAGTTGCGACTGGGATGGCCCCGTCGTCTGCAGTCGTTGCTTGGGGGTGCTTGACGGTGATCGAATCCGGGTTGGGTCGAACATCGATCGTTCTGCTCGGCGTCGCGGTTGCCGTCTGGTTGTTGTCCTCCGCCGTCCGCACGCTGGTCATTCCACGGCCGGAGCGTGTGTGGTTAACGGGTGCCCTGTTCCGTGCTGCCCGGTCCATCACGGTCGCGATCGCTCGTCGGTTCGAGGACCCTGCACGCCGGCACTGGTTGCTTGGTGGCTTTGCCCCAGTCGTGTTGATCTCGCTACCACTCATCTGGTCCGTGGGCTTGATCGTGGCGTTCGCGGGCATCTTCGCCGGGTTTGGCGAACTGACCTTCGTGGACTCTCTCGAACTCTCTGGGTCATCCCTGACCACATTGGGGTTCATCGACGCCCCCACAGTTCTCATGCGAGGGATTGCAATCATCGAGGCCCTACTTGGCCTGGCCATCGTCGCCCTCGTGATCAGCTTCTTGCCGACCTTCTACGCCATGTTCTCTCGACGAGAGCTCGCCGTTGGTCGGCTGACGACTCGCGCCGGAGAGCCGCCGACTCCCTTCGAGTTCATAGTGCGTCTGAACATGATCGGGAGACTCGATGGCGTTGGAGACCGATGGGAGGAATGGGAGAGCTGGTTCACCGACGTTGGAGAGACCCACACGAACTTCCCGGCACTGGTCTATTTCCGATCAGCGAGAGTCGAGCGATCATGGGTCACCGCGGCCGAAACCTCATTGGACTCCGCAGCTCTCGTGACTTCGCTCCAACTGGTCCCGAGCACCGGGCAAGCTCAAACGTTGATTCGCTCGGGCTTCTTAGCGCTTCGCGGAATCGCTGACTACTTCGGCATGGAACCAGAGATCGACCCGAGGCGCCTCGACGAGCAGAGCGTGACCCGGGTGCAGTTCGATCGCCTCGTCGATGCGCTCGTCGCCCAAGGAGTCGAGGTAAACGTGCCTCGTGACGAAGCCTGGATCGCTTTCGCTGGCTGGCGAATCAACTACGACAGAGCAATCGTCGGTCTCCAAGAGCTCGTGGTCGACGTACCGTCTCACTGGACCAGTGATCGACCGATGAGCGGAATTCAACCGTGACCACTGTCGCGATCCTTGCGATCGTCATTGCAGCCGTCTCCCTGTTGCGAGAACGCCTCCGCTCCCTTCCGCTGACGACTCCGATGTTGTTCGTTTTTGCGGGGATGCTGCTGGCCCCTGAGGCTCTGGGTGTCGGGCTCTTCGAGGAAGGTCTCGGGGAAGAGACGATCGCCCTCGTCGCCGAATTGACGCTTGCGCTGCTCCTGTTCTCCGATGCCGCCCGGATCGATACAAGCGCTGCGTGTAGGAGCTTCGCCCTGCCGACCCGACTTCTTGCGATCGGACTTCCGCTCTCGGTCGCCCTGGGCACCCTCCTCACCGCGTCACTGCTGACTGACCTGTCGTGGGCCGAAGCCGCCCTCGTCGCTGCAATCTTGGCCCCAACCGATGCTGCGCTTGGCGAGGCCGTTGTTTCGAACACGGCTGTTCCCACAAAGGTGCGTCAGGCATTGAACGTCGAGTCTGGTCTGAACGATGGGCTGGTCGTGCCCGTCATTGCCGTCTTCAGCGCCGTCGCCGCAGAGTCGAAGCTCGAGAGCGCAAGCGAGCTCGCAGGAGAGGCCCTTCTCGAAATTCTGATCGCTGTGGCCATCGGCGTCGTCGTGGCCTACGTGTTCTCGAAGGTCGTTCCCGTGATCGAGGTTCGGGAATGGACCGATGCTGAGGGCTTCCGAATCGTCGCCTTGGCCTCGGGAGTCATCGCGTTCGCTGGCAGTCTTGCGCTCGGTGGCAACGGATTCGTCGCTGCCTTCGTGTGCGGACTGGTCGCTCGTCGGATCCTCGGGCCCATGGTCACCGAACACGCAGAGCTGGCAGAGGACGTGTCGCAAGTGGGCGCTGCCGCTGTCTTCCTCTTGTTCGGAGCAACCATGGTTTGGCCAGCTCTCGGCGTCGCCACTCCTCTGATGATCCTTTGTGCGATCGGAACACTCACAATTGGACGCATGATCCCGGTCGCGATCGCCACGATGGGCACACACCTGATGAGCGAGACCGTGTTGTTCATCGGCTGGTTCGGCCCACGTGGTCTGGCGTCGATGCTGTTTGGACTTTTGCTCCTCGCAGATGGAGAGGTCGACCGGCCGGACGAGCTCTTTGCAATCATTGCCCTTGTCGTATTCATATCGGTGATCCTCCATGGGGTCACCGCGAGCCCTGGTGCCAGGCGCTACGCCGCCTGGTTCGATGACATGGCCGATGAAGCCGACGAGATGATGGAAGCCGAGCCCGTCCCCGAATCACCACTCCGCTGGATCACCTCCAGCGCCAGGAAGGCCCAACAATGACAGCAGCCCTGAAGATCGCCTCCTGGAGCGATGTACCAGAGCGCGAACCAGTCGGCGTGCTCGTCGGGAATGTCGATCTGGTGATCGTGAGGTGGGAGAACAACCATTCGGTTCTCTACGGCCGATGTTTGCATCGTGGCGCAAAGATGAGCGACGGCACTGTCTCTGGTGAAAACCTCGTGTGTGGTCTTCACGGTTGGGACTATCAGTTTCGGACAGGTGTTTCGTCCTATGACAACAGCGAAGTTCTCAAGCGTTTCGCATCGTGGCTAGAAGGCGACGACCTGATGATCGACGAGCAAGAGGTGCTCGCCTGGGAGAAGGATTTCCCTCAGCCGTATGACCGGACTACCTATCAGGGCGAGTACCAAGACCCCCACGGCACCCCAGACGAACCACACGTCGGCTTTATCAGGCGGCTCGCGAACGAGGGCCTGTCGACGCTCGGGCATCACGGCCCGGTCAGCGCCATGGGCGTCTCACGAGAAGAACTTCCGAAGTGGGACGACATCCAATTCGTGACCGCTCAGCTCGCAACCAAGCCCTTGCTCGATGATGCAACCGTCACGACGTCGGTGACCATCGGCCCCGACGCCACGAAACCTCTCGAGCTCGAGATTCCCCTCTTCGTGTCGGACATGAGTTTCGGCGCTCTCTCCGAAGAGGCCAAGGTTTCTCTGGCTAAGGGTGCAGAGCTCGCCGGGACCGGAATCTGCTCAGGCGAAGGAGGGATGCTTCCCGAAGAGCAGGAGGCCAACTCTCGCTATTTCTATGAGCTGGCGTCCGGTCGTTTCGGTTGGCAGCTCGACAAGGTGAAGAAGGTGCAGGCGTTCCATTTCAAATTCGGCCAAGGAGCAAAGACGGGAACCGGCGGACACCTGCCCGGCAAGAAGGTCATGGGTCGTATCGCTGAAGTCCGAGAGCTCGAGGAAGGTCAAGACGCGATCTCACCCGCAACCTTCCCCGACCTGTTCTCACCCGCGGACTACGCCGAAGTCGCAGCTCAGGTTCGCGAAGCCTCGGGAGGCATCCCGATCGGAGCGAAGCTGTCCGCTCAACACATCGAAGCGGATATCGACGCTGCGCTCGACATCGGCGTCGACTACATCATCCTCGACGGTCGTGGAGGCGGGACCGGTGCCGCACCGCTGATCTTCCGAGATCACATCTCTGTTCCGACCATTCCAGCACTAGCCAGAGCGCGCCGCCATTTAGATTCCTGCGATGCCAATGGCGTGACGCTGGTCGCAACGGGCGGCCTTCGAACGCACACTGATTTTGCGAAGGCGTTGGCCCTTGGCGCTGATGCCATCGCCGTGTCGAATTCGGCCATGCAGGCGATCGGATGCATCGGAATGCGAGCGTGCCATACGGACAACTGTCCCGTTGGTATCGCCACCCAGAAGAAGGACCTACGGGCTCGGCTGATGGTCGAGGAGGCTGCGCTTCGCCTGCAGCGATTCTTCGAGTCCTCGGTCGAACTCATGGGCGTGCTTGCGCGAGCGTGCGGGCATGACTCACTAAGCGACTTCACGATCGACGATCTGACAACGTTCGATCGAGACATGGCCCACCTTGCGGGAATCGCCTATGGAGGTGTCTCCGCCTAGACGACCGGGTTCGTGCGTAAGAGGTGATTCCATTTGCACTCCGGGCAGACCTCGACGTCGTAGGCAGTGAAGTCGCCCTTGCGTCGCCGGATTCGCTCGAAGTCGGCCTCGGTCACCATGCAACGACCAGCAGCTGGAAGCCGCGGCCCAAATATGTACGTCACTTCGACGACCTTTGTGTCGCGGCAGATCGGGCAATCCATATCGGTTGGGCGGCCGCACTGACGAGCATTGCGCATCAACTCTGACTGCGCATCACATACCTCCGAGCGGGTTGCCTCTCCGGAGAGATACGCGGTGATCGTTCGATCTCGCGCCAAGCGATAGTCGATCGAACCGCCTGCGCTGTTGGCCGCGGCTTGCGCAACATGGCTCATGCCGCACACCGTACCGGGAAAGTAGAGTCGCTCTCATGCAGACCTGGACGAGGTACACCACAGCGGGCCCCGACGGTCAGGCCCGTCCCACCGACTCGGTCGAGTTCGGGCCTGGTGAGGTATCGGGGCTCGACCGACGCCTGCTTGGTGATGTGTCCGGTATGCGGATTCTTGAGCTCGGCACGGGCGCTGGGCATTCCGCCATCGCGCTCGCCAAACTCGGCGCTCGAGTCGTCGCCATCGATCCCGAAGTCGAACAGGTCGAACTTGCCCGCACAGCATCCGAGGCTGCCGAGGTTCATGTCGAAGTGCATCACGCCGATCTCGCCGATCTCGCCTTCCTTCAGGCAGACATCTTCGATGCGGTCATCTCTGTGCATGCACTTGCCGGTGTCTCGGACCTCGGTCGAGTCTTCCGCCAAACCCACCGATTGCTGCAGACCGACCGACCGATCATCATCACGCTCCCCCATCCCGCCGCCCTCATGGTCGATGGCGAGTCACCGGACACGATCGTGACGTCCTACGCCTCGAACGAAACGCTCGGTGAAGGTGCACACCTCACCCATCGCCACGGCATCGGCCATGTGTTCACCCAGCTCAACCGGGCGAACTATCGCGTCGACACATTGCTCGAACCACAAGGCGAAGGCCCATTGCCCTGCTCGGTCATCTTCCGCGCCCGCAAGATCGGCAACTGAGTTTCTTCTTTCCCGCTTCGCTCCCGGCAATCTCATCGTCTCTTCGCTTTGGATGCTCTGCGGACTGCCAGTGGCCCCGAGCCGTTCGTCGTCCCTCCTCACTTCCGCGCTGGCGTCCCGTCGTGTGTATACACGTGACCGTGCGTCTGGACGACCGCAACATACGACGTAAGGGGTCAGGCCCCTTAGCTACGCCCGACTTCTTGCTAGCTGCCACAGAAAGATGGGCGCCCCTATACACAAATGACCGCTAACTCCCAAGGAAGTGAGGGACGAACGACCGGTGACCGCCTCTGGCGCAGCAGGCGCGGAGTCGAGACAATTTGCGAGCGGAGCGAGCGGCTTGGCGGATCTCCGCCCTGGAGGGCGAGGCCCGCGAGACTGAGTATTACCTCCGGCGGTACTTGTCGAAGAGGTAGACGATCTCGTTTTCCCGGTCGAGCGGGCCGTCTTCGAAACGTCGCTCCTGCAGCACCGAGAGCGCTGCCCCCACCTTTGGTCCCGGTTCAATTCCGAGAAGATCCATGACGTCCTCGCCGGTGAGCACCGGGCGCAATGACGTGAGGTCTTCGGCCTCACCCAACTCGGCGAAGAGCGCCCCTAAACCCCGATCGGACACGTTCCTTGCCTCCAGCAACTCGAGCAAGATCGGCATCGAGCGGTAGTCGACCCGGTCGACGAGACGCCGAACAGTCGTTGCTTCGAACTCCTGCCCACCGTGCGCCACAAGATCGAACCCCGCCAAGACAAGTCGCATCCGTCGACTCTCAGAGTTCGAGTAGCGAAGCGCATCGAGTTGTTCTGCGCGTTTGCCGGACGGACATCGGCTGAAAACTACAAGCCGGCGCAACTCTCGATCCGGACGAGATTGGTCGAGCTCACTACCTATCGCTGGCAGCTTGTTGACATCGATCGAAGGGGCCACGAATGGCCAGGCTCCGACGCTCGACAGGAAGCCCAGGCCCTTCGACGGATTGTCCGTGGCAAGCAGCTTGTCGAACTCATCACGAATTCGTTCCGCCGACACGATCGACATGCGATCGATCAACGCCACTGCAGCTGCCGCCAACCGTTCACCGACCACGAGGTCGTGGCGGGCAATGAACCGAGCAGCGCGCAGAATCCTCAACGGGTCGTCAGAGAACGACACCTGCGGGTCGAGCGGAGTGAGCAAGGCGCGCGCTGCCAGGGCCTCGCGACCATCGAAAGGATCGATCAGCTCACCGTCGACGGTACGAATCGCCATGGCGTTGATCGTGAAGTCGCGGCGTGACAAGTCGATCTGAATGTCGTCGCCGAAGACCACGTCTGGCTTCCGAGACCCATCCGAGTAGGACTCAGCGCGATGGGTCGTTATCTCATAGGGACGGTCATCGATCCGGCAGCCGATCGTGCCGAATTTCTCTCCTTGGGTCCACACCGCGTCGGCCAACGGCCCGACGAGGTCGCGGATCGCTTTGGGCCGCGCATCGGTTGTCAGATCGAAATCGAGATCCTCGAGGGGCACCCCCAGATGTATGTCTCTGACGATGCCACCGACCAGGAAAAGAGAGTAACCCGCATCGCCAAAGGCAGTCGTCAGCGACTCGACCTCCTGCAAGATCGCGCTCATCATCGGGTTCGACATCGGGTCCACGCCAGGTGAGGCTAGGGGAAGGCCACTAACCTCTGTGTCATGTTGCTCGAGCGCCTGCAACGGCCTGTGCGTGGGGTTCGCATCATCATCAAGAACGAATCACCCTTCGGTGCTCAGATCGTTCCCCTTCGACGGCTGTCCGTCAGCGAAGTCGAACGAGTACTGCGTCGACTGGGAGACGTGAGAGGTACGATCGTCACGAGCGCAATGACGCCGATTGAACGAGATGGCTTTCTCGAAGCTGGCTTCGTGGAGCGAGAGGCTCTGTACCTACTCCGTCATTCGCTCCGCTCGGTGCCGACGGCAGACAGCGTCGCCCGGATGCGTCCGGGCCGACGAGGCGATCTCGCCGCTGTCCTCGAGATAGACCATCAGTCATTCGAGCACTTCTGGAAGCTCGATCGCGACGGCTTCAACTCGGCGCGACACGCAACTCCCTCAAATCGATACCGCGTTGCCACGATCGACCGTCGCGTCGTCGGCTACGCAATCACCGGTCGATCAGGCCGATCTTCCTTCTTGCAGCGCCTCAGCGTGGACCCCACAGAACGCGGCAAGGGCATCGGCACGCAACTCGTCGCTGACTCGATCGACTGGGCTCGCAGTGCGGGCGCTTCCTCAATGCTCGTGAACACACAAGTGACGAACGGAACCGCCCGCAACTTGTACGAATCACTCGGATTCGCGCTTGATCGGGAGCAGCTGAAGGTCCTCGAATGGCCTCGTTGAGCCGAATACGACAGATTCTCTCGGGGCTTCTCCTCCTGACACTCGCGATCGTCTACGTAGACCCAGCCGGAGCCCAAGCAACGGGTTCAGTCGAGCTCGTCGCACAAAGCGCCTGGGTCGACGACGGTGGCATCTACAACATCCAAGTGCGAGTGGCCGGCGCGGATCCAGACTCGTCGGTCGTCATGCGCGTGTATAGCCCTTGGCCCGAGCGCGATGACTTCCTTCGGTTCGAGCTCGGAGAACAAAAGCCTGTACTCGAGGTCGGCCCCGTGACACTTGGCGACTTGCAGGTTGCGAGCAACGAAGTCCTCGGTCTGCAGCTTGCAGTCGTTGGGCCGAACACCACTTCGCCCGAAGTCGACCTGGACATCGACGATGACGGAACCGAGTCACCACTCGATGTGCTCGTCACCGAAGGCGGCTCAGCGGTCCACCCCATCGAAATCGCACTCCTCGACCCGGAAGGGAACGTTGCGGATAGCTTCTTGACCTCGCTTATCGAGCTTCCGCGAGCGGAACGAACTGCTCCTCTCCGAACCGCACTCATCCTCGAATCTCACTTGCCGAACGGGACGGGGCCTGACGGGTCAAGCAGCCTCGACCTCGAGTCCACCTCGGACCTGGCCACGATCGTCGACGCGGTCGCAAACCATCCAAGCGCGGACATCGCCCTCTCCGTCCTACCCGAGTCATTGGTGTCGATCGAACGATCGGCGAACCCAGAGTTGACTCAGCTGCTTGACCTGATGCGATCGAACCTCAAGTCGGACCAGCTCCTTCCGAACCCGTATGTCGACCTGGAGGAGCAGGCCTGGGTCGACACGGAGCTCACCGAAGCTCTTGCCAGCCTCTACGTGTCGGGAGCCGAAGCGACTTCCGAGGTGCTCGGCCTGACGCCGGAGCGCGCCGTCATGCTTCTCGACCGGACAGTGACCGGGGCGGGGCTCGACGCCCTCGCGGAGATCGGTGTGCAAGGTGTCATCGTCAGACCATCACAACTCGGCTCTCTCGATCGAGAAGTATTTCCGCAGGCCCTCACCACACGCTTCCTAATCCCGACCGCAGACGGACGGTCGGTACCTGCGCTCGTTGCGGATGGAGGGTTGTCCAACCATTTCACGAACACTGTCGGCACGGTCTTCAACGCCAACCGTCTGCTTGCAGACCTCACGCTTCTCTCACTGCAGAACAGCGATGTTCGTCAAGCAGTGGTGGTGCTCCCACCTGAGGATTGGGTGCCGGACGCGACATTTCTAAATGTCGTTCTGAGCGGCATGGAGCGAATCCCCGCTATACAAGGCGCTTCGCCGCTCGATGCCCTCTCCAGCACGGCCTTCACGCCGGCACAAGGAATCGGCACTCTCAGCCCACCTCTGCGCCGCGAACTTCGGCCGCGACGACCTCCGCAGGATCTTGGCTCCTTCCGTACCGAGTACAACCAAGCCCGCACCGCGATCGACAGTTGGTCATCGGTGATCGCGGACGACCGAACGTCCAAGGACCGGTTGGACGAGCTGTTACGGATTAGCACCGACACCCGGCACGATGAGGCACAGCGAACCAGTTACATCGATGCCATCTACTCGCTGATCGACGACCAGAAATCATCGTCGATCACCACCCCAGAAAGCGAAACGATCACCCTCACCGGACGTTTCTCTGACGTGCCGATCGTCGTCGAGAACAACCTGTCAGTGAATGCCTCGGTGCTTCTGCTGCTCGACAGCGAGAAGCTCGCTTTTCCGGATGGCCGCGAATTACCCGTCGTTCTCTCTCCAGGTCCGAATCGCATCGATATCGCGATCGAAGCGCTCGCATCCGGAGACTCACCCATACGTATCCAGGTTCTCAGCCCAGATCGATCGATCCTTCTCGGTTCCTCGGAGATTCTCGTCCGAACCTTCGCGTTCTCGGGCGTCGGATTGATCATAGGTATTTCGGCAATCGTCGTTCTCTTGCTCTGGTGGCTACGACACCTTCGATCCTCTCGGGATACAGTCGAGACGCTTCCTGACAGCGCTACCTCGGCACCCACCGAAGAATCCCTCGGAGTCTCAACATGACCATTCGAATCGTCACCGACAGCGCATGCGACCTGTCCGATGCCGAACTGGCCGAATGGGGCATTGGCCTCGTTCCGCTTTCCATCCGATTCGGAGACGACGAATTCGTTGATCGCACCGAGCTCACCCCCGACGAGTTCTACCGCCGCCTCGCGGAATCCGAACACCTCCCCGAAACGTCGGCTCCTGCTCCGGGCGCATTCGCGAAGATGTTCAACGATCTCGCCGCCGAGGGGGCGACTGGCATCGTGTGCATCAATTTGTCCGAAGCCCTATCCGCAACGATTCAGTCCGCTCGAACCGCTGCAAAGTCCGACGACGTCGAAGTCGAGGTCCGGGTGCTCAACTCCAAGTCCGTCACCGGAGGGCTCGGTTCGATCGTTCTCGCAGCTGCCAAAGCGGCCCGCGATGGGGCGAGCATCGATGAAGTGGTCGCGTTGGCCGAGGACCTCACCGGACGAACCAGGGTGTACGCCACACTCGACACTCTCGACAACCTGAAGAAGGGTGGTCGTATCGGTGGAGCCCAGGCCGCATTCGGCGCGCTGCTCTCGATCAAACCGCTTCTCGATCTCAGTACCGGCGAAGTGGTCGCCGCCGGAAAGCAGCGCACGCGAAAACGCTCGCTCGCGTGGGTGCGCGACAAGCTCACCGAAGCTGGAGAGGTCGAAAATCTCGCCATCCTCCATTCAAACGCCACGGACATCGACGAATTCATGGCTTCAATCAGCGATATCCCGAGCGTCGCGACTGCACGAACC
>CAXMRH010000256.1:0-6483 GCA_964196045.1 uncultured Chthoniobacterales bacterium
GCCATCTGCATTCGCTCGACCAGAGCAATGTCTGTTGGCAAGGCTCGTCGCTCGAAGCGTCGAACCGAGCTCGCCAGGAGCTCATCTGCTTGCGTTGCCGACAGCGAGAACGCATGCATGATGTCGACTGGCAAGTGCGGATCGGAGAATTCGAGAAGAGAGATCATGATGTCTGCTTCGACGTCACGCATGACTACGGGAATCGTCTGTCCTAGCGCGCGGAGCGCCCGAACGCCGTGGGCGACGTCTGCGAGGATCTCCGCATTCGTCCGCGTCGATGCGGTCTTGACCAGACCCACCCAGTCGATTTCGCACTCGCCGTTTTGTGGACCACGGCGTTCGATCCCCGGCGGCTGCGTGGCCGGGGCATTCTCTTTCGACGAATACAGACCGATGAGCTGGCGGAGAACTTCCGCCGTCGGCCCACTCGAACCGGCTTCGATCTTGAGCAGATAGGTAAGTGGAATCGAGCAGTAGCCGGCAGCCTCGTTGAGCGTCAGGCCAGAGGCCGCTCGACTCTCCCGTAGCGAATCTCCGACTGCCGCCTCAGTAAAGGTAACCATTCGTACTCCCAACACGTAGAAGGCCCGTTCCGCTCCATCAGCCCTGTTGATCTAGTCGTTCGCACGGAGGCGCACTTTAGGTTCGTCGATCGAATTCTGATTTCCACAGAAGTCCACAGGGTTGTCCACTTGTGCCTCACAGGCATCAGTAGTCACACTGAACTCACCAACAACACGCGCAACACGATCCCGAAGGGAGCACTGATGGCCGCATTCTCCGTAGAGCTGGCAAATCAACGAGTCGAAGAGGTGATCGGTGTGGACGCGTACCAACAAGAAGGCCCTTTGACGACGTTCTTCGCGGTCGAATCCCAGCGGCTCGTGATCGATTCGTGGTCTACGCGGGTGGCCTCATTTCGCACGGCAGACATCGTGACCGTGCGCCGCTCCTGAAAGCGCCGAATCTCGACGGCTTGAATGCAGGCGATCAAGGGCCGACAGGATCCTATGCATCGCAAGCTCATCATCTTCTTGAGCCTGATCGTCGTTGCCATCGCCGCGACCGCCACTTCGGCCTCGGCGTGTGGAGGGTTCTTCTGTCAAAACAACCCCGTCGATCAGGTCGGCGAACGCATCGTGTTCACGGACAACGGTGACGGAACCATCACCACGCTGATCGAGATCCAATATGTCGGAAGTGCCGAGGATTTCTCGTGGGTTCTGCCGATCCCGGAGGCGATTGGGGTTGATGATCTTCAGGTACCCGACGATGGTGACCTGGTCTTCGATGAGCTCCATGCGATGACCGACATGCAGTTCATCCCGCCCGAACCACCCGACTGCGCCAACCGGGACATGGAGATGATGGCCACCGCCGACGCAGCTGACAGCGGCGGAGTTGACGTCTTTGCGTCCGGAGAGGTGGGACCGTTCGGATTTGACGTGATCGGATCCGAAGATCCGGATGCGCTCATCGGATGGTTGCGGGACAACAACTACCGAGTCACTCCCGACATGGAACCATTGCTCAACGTCTATGTCGAAGATGAGATGGCGTTCGTCGCGATGCGGCTTCTCGACGGTGAAACAGCCGAGTCGATTCAGCCGATCGAGATTACCTATCCGGGCACACAACCCATGATCCCCCTACGTCTCACCGCTGTTGCCGCGTTGCCCAACATGCCGATCTGGGTGTGGGTGTTCGGCGAACACCAGGCCGTCTCGACCAACTTCACCAACATGGAGATCGCAACAGAGGAAATTTCGTTCTTCCCCTTCGGCGGCAACGACTACACCTTCCTCGTGCAGCAACGAGCGAACGCCCTGGACGGTCACGCCTTCATCACGGAGTACGCACAGCGCGTGGGGCCAGGCGCCGTCGAACATCCATGGCTGGATGCACAGATCGAGAAGGCGGACTACCTGACGCGGCTCAACACGTACATTGACCCGCAAGAAATGACGGTTGACCCAGTCTTCGGGTTCGACGCAGACAAGCCAGACGTCTCGAATGTCCGCGATGCCAGCGATCTCGACGGTCTCTACTCGTGCCAACGAGACGGTTCGGATGACGGCATCTTCGGCGGGCTCTTCTCGTCTTCCGACGCGGTCGACCCCATGAATGACGAGGGGCAGGTCGTGGCTTACACGCCAGGTGAAGACCGGCCAGCTGCTCCGAACCCCATTGGAGACTCGAGCGATGACGGCAACGACACTGAAGGCGGCGTCGAGGCAGAGATCGCCATGGGCGACGACCTCGACCCATCGGGCGATGGCGGCAATGGAGTGATCTTCGCGATCGTGGCCATCCTCGCCGGACTGGGGGCTGTTGTGACCTTGGGTATTCGTCGATCCGACGACTGAGTCGCCCTCATCTGACGATTCACGCACGCCCGATGCGAACTGAGGCCACTTCCGTGGCCAAACTGGATCATGCTCTCGACTGGTTCGCTTCTGATTGCCTCGCCTGGCATGCATGACGCGACCTTCGATCGCACCGTGGTGTTCGTCATCGAACATGACGAGGGCGGCTCGATGGGCCTTGTTCTGAATAGACCGAGTGACATGCTCGTCAGCGACGCACTTCCTGACTATGGACCGCTCGCGAATCCTGACCGCCTCTATCTCGGTGGCCCTGTGGAACAAGGCACCGCACTGGTGCTTGCGGAACCATTAGATCCGGCGGCACCCGACATCCACTTCATGCACGATGGCATCGGGCTACTCGACCTTGCAACCGAACGAGACCCAGAGCTTACGCTGGAGCGGGCAAGGGTCTTTTCTGGTTATGCGGGTTGGGGTCCACGACAGCTTGAGACCGAGCTTCGATCCGGCGCCTGGATAACTGGCCCATGCGACCCCACCGATCTCTGGGCAGGAGATACCCAGACCCTTTGGGCTCGAGTGTTGTCACGGCAGGGCGCAATGCAGGAGTTTCTGGCGACCTACCCCGAGCAGCCTTGGCTCAACTAGTTCGACTATTAATACTTGATGAGGCTCACTCATGGCCGGAGGCAACATCGGAGGCATGTAGGGCCGCAGCCTAGACTCACGAGATGAGCGCCTCTCTCGAACGAACGCATGATCTTGTCGTCTTCGGCGCGACGAGTTTCGTGGGGCAGATCCTGTGCCGCTACTTAAATGAGCGACACGGTTCGCGGGGGGATCTGAACTGGGCGATAGCTGGGCGCAACCCCGACAAGCTGGACCAGGTGGCCGACGAGTTGGGCCTCACCGTGGACCAGATCGTGGCCGACGCTGACCATCCCGACGCCCTCGTGTCTCTCGCCAAATCAACCCGCGTGATCGTCTCGACTGTGGGTCCGTACGCCAAGTACGGCTCGATGCTTGTGGCTGCGGCGGTCGCCTCCGGAACTGACTATTGCGATCTCAGCGCAGAGCCGTACTGGATGCAACAGATGATCGACGAACACCACGAGCAGGCTGGTCGCACCGGCTCTCGCATTGTGCACTCATGTGGGTTCGACTCGATTCCATCGGACCTCGGCGTGCTGTTCACACAAAAGAGCGCTCTCGAACTCCTGGGTGAAAGCTGCACGAAGATTTCCATGCGTGTGAAGGCAATCAAAGGTGCCGTGAGCGGTGGCACTGTCTCTTCGATGCTCAATATCCTCGAAGAGACATCGGCCGACCCGTCGCTGCGGCGAGTTCTCACGAATCCCTATGCGCTTGCCCCCGAAGGGATGCGGACAGGTGTCAGGCAGCAAAATGTGACACTTCCTGCCAAGGATGACGTCTCGGGACGATGGGTGGCTCCGTTCATCATGGCATCGGTTAACACCCGAATCGTCCATCGAAGTCACGCACTCAAGGGCCGACCATGGGGCGAGGATTTCTTGTACGACGAAGCAATGATGACGGGCTCCGGGCCTCTTGGAGCAGTCAAGGCGGGCGCCATTTCCGGTGGTCTCGGAAGTCTCATCGGCGCCGCCGCGATTTCGCCAGTCCGCAAGGCTCTTGCGGCCACAGTGCTGCCGAAGCCCGGCGAAGGGCCATCGACAGAAGCACAAGAGGCGGGTTTCTACGACCTTCGGTTCTTTGGGGAAACAACGTCTGGAGCGGCGATCCATACGCGCGTGACGGGTGACCGCGACCCGGGCTACGGCTCGACGGCAAAGATGCTCGGTGAGTCTGCAGTCGCGCTAGTCGAACTCGACCCGGCAGACGTGCCGGGCGGATTCTGGACTCCTTCGACTGCCTTCGGAGAGCCGCTGATTGAGAGGCTCGTCGAAAACGCAGGTCTGACGTTCGAGATTGTTGACTAACGGGTACGAACATATGTTCGTCTAGGTCCTCTTTGGGCATGTCGACCATGCCCCTCAGCTCTTTGGAAGCGGGGCCCGAGATCAACAGCATCTTCCGCCAGCCATCGATGACAACAGGCGCGCATTGACCGAACGATACGACCGTGCCTTCTCGGGCCTCTTCTGCAATTTCTAAGAAACAGGCCAGGACAGCGTTGCCTGGCATGCTGACCGAATCGGACAGCTCTGTTCGGGGGATCTGATGATCATGGGCGGGGCTACACAACACAACTGAGAGCACTCCGTTCCGAAGACTCGCCATGCTTATCCTGGGATGAGCGTGACGATGCGAGCAGGCGGCCCGCCGTTGTCACTCGGCGTCCAAGGTCGGCATGGCCGCGCTGAGCCCAGCATTGACACGAGCGTCTCGAACACGTTCTCGCATGGAGCGGGCGTCAACCTCGGCGCCGAGCAGAACGGCAAGCGCCATTAGCTGCAACCAGAGCAGCACGACCACGATTGTGGCCAGCGTTCCGTAGGTCTCCCCGTAACTGCCGAAGTTGTTCACGAACACTCCGAAACCCCACGAGAGAAGTACGAGAAGAGTGGTGCCAACGATGGCTCCCCTCGATACGAGATACGACCTCCCGCCGGACACGAGCTCCCTGGCGCGCTCCAGATCGTTCGCTGGGCCGACACGGTAGAGAACTGACAAACCGCCGATCATCAGTAGCCCCAACACGATGAAACGACCTGCCGTTACAAGGGATCGTGCCCATGACGAGCTGAACCAGTCGTCGAGCTGCGCTGGCAGGATCGACATGGCGAACACCATCGAAGCGAGCAAGAGGAGTGCGCCAATTAGTAGGCCGATTGCCGTGAGCCTCTTCGTTGCAAAGTGCCGATTCTCACGCCTGTCGAACACCACGTTCAATGCTTCCATCAGGTTGCCGACCGCACCAGAGGCGCTGATTACTGCAAGAGCGATACCGATCGCTACGGCAACGCCGGCCCCGGCAGAGGACCCTTCCGCCACCGATCTGATCTGCTCGACGACGAAGTCGCGGGTTGGAGCGGGTGAGTTCTCGAGCGCCGACTCCGCTTCTCGGACCAGCTCGTCGGTGTCTGCTACGAGACCGGTGATCGACACCGCCGCAGCGAGGGCCGGGATGAATGCGATGAACGCGAAGAATGCAACTGCTGCGGCGAACAGCGGCAGGCGATGTTCGCTCACCTTCGTTCGCAGCTCCTTTACGAAGCCTGGCCGAGAGTCCGCCTCGTGATCTCGCTTCTTTCGCACGTTATATGCAACCTTTCTAGGGCCCGGGCGACTACCGTCTCGATCAATGGAGCCATTTGTCTTCGGAGTCGATCTCGATGGCGTGTGCGGCGACTATACGCCAGCATTCCGAACGATCGTTGCACGTGAGTTGGGCGTCTCGGAGGAGTCTCTCCCGTTCGAAAGGTCCTGGGATTTTCGAGAGTGGGATCTCGGCCGCGCTGGTGGATTCGAACGTCTCCACGCCCTCGCCGTGTCCGAGCACCACCTGTTCGCAACGATGCCTCCGATCGATGGAGTGACCGACTCCCTATGGCGGCTGTCGGACGCGGGCATCCACATTCGCGTTATCACCCATCGCCTGTACGTCAACTGGGGCCACGCATCTGCAGTTGCGGACACCGTGTCGTGGCTCGATGAACACCGGATCCCCTACCGTGACATCTGCTTCCTCGGAAACAAACCTGATGTCGGTGCAGACGTGTACATCGACGACGGGCCAGACAACATCGTGCAGCTCCGCGACGCTGGCTACCAGGCCATAGTCTTCGACCAGCCGTACAACCGTCATATTGCCGGCCCCCGAGCACATTCGTGGTCGGAACTTGAGGACATGGTCATGCGCCTGGCGGCCGAACGCCTCGGCGCGATGCAGCCCCAACTACCTGGTGTCGATGCGGGAGCGGACCGTCTCGAGCGACGCAGGGAGACCGGAAGCGCCTGAAGATCAGCGATGTGCGAGCTTGGCCCGCGCTGGTTCCAAGTCGTTCGGGTTCGTGACGCCGATCCATTCCTCGTGTGAACGCGGAACGACAACCCGCATCTCGCCGGTCTCACGTAGCCGATCGACGACATCCGGTAGGAGATATTCGGTCTTTGGTTCCCCTCCGAAATCTGCATAGAACGCGTCCCACTGACTGGCAAGATGTGGGAAGAG
>CAXMRH010000257.1:0-15969 GCA_964196045.1 uncultured Chthoniobacterales bacterium
CTCGAGCGCCTGGCCCATGAGGGTTTCGGATTCGCCACCGGCATAGGCCTCGGCGTTGTCGAAGAAGTTGCAGCCGGCGTCTTTCGCTGCTGCCATCGATTCGGTGACGGCGTCCAGGCCCTGCTGGCCGCCAAAGGTCACGCACGAGCCGTACGACAGTGTGCTCACCTTGAGGCCGCTTCGTCCCAGTCTGCGATACGTCATTTTGGTCATGGGCGCACCATATCGCCAGCGAACGACTGGCGAGGCAACGTTGAACCAGACGCTGAGAAGCAACAGAATGCTGTCAGTCGACGATCAGCCTTGGTTGATTGCGTCGACCGCGACTTCGCCTCGCAACACCTGCAAGACCGACGCTGTGGCCCGTTCCGTCATCTCGGCGATGGCCCGAATGCTCAGGCCTCCGATGTGCGGCGTCAGAATAGTATTCGGAAGGGCGAGCAACCCGGAATCAAACGGGGGCTCTTCCGCGAAGACATCGAGAGCCGCTGCAGCGAGGTGACCGCTTCTGAGCGCCTCAGCGAGTGCGACCTCATCGACGATGTGACCACGAGCCGCGTTCACGAGCACAGCGCCCGGCTTCATGGACGACAGTTCGCTCGCTCCGATTAGGCCGCGTGTTCCCTCGACGAGTGGGACATGAATGGAGATGACGTCGGATGAGGCGAGGAGCCGGTCGAGCGAACACAGCTCGGTTCCCGCAGGGGGCTCGCTCAAGGCCGGATCGTTCACGAGCACGCGCGAACCGAACGCCAGCAACCGTCTGATCACCGCATGCCCGATCACGCCGCATCCGATCAGGCCGACCGTGGCGCCGACCATGTCGCCGGGGGTGAGTGCCCCGGCGCGATCCCACCGTCGTGCTCGCACCGATTGATCGTGCTCGCCGATTCGGCGCACGAGAGACAGCATGAGCGCCAGTGTGTGATCAGCAACGGTCTCTTCGCCGGCACCGGGTGTGGTGGCGATGACCACGCCAGCCGCGCTGGCTGCAGCAACGTCGATCGCGTCGAAACCCACTCCAGTACGCGCGATGACGCGGAGGTTGGGACGGGATTCGAACAACTCCCGATCGAACGGATCGGTGCTCGCGATCACCCCCACCGCGTCTCCGAGCAACTCGCGAGTTTCGCCGGCTGTTCGGGCTCCCAGCTTGGGCTCCAATCTGACGGTCAGCCCAGCGTCGATAAGACGGCGACCGGTCAGCGGATCATCGAGGTCGAACGTCGGCCAGGTGACGACGATCTCGCCACGCAATGGCTCCGAGGATGAGATCATCGATCTGATGGCACCGTGATGACCGGGACCTTCTCGAATGCCTGACCGAGGGCTTCTGGGCCGACCGCCCCGTAGCCGCCATCGACGGCGAGGTCGGAGCCCGTGACGAACGAGGATCGGTCCGAGCACATGAACAGCACCGCCTCGGCGATCTCCTCGGGGTCCGCGAGGCGACCGAGCGGCTGAAACTCGGCGGCCAGCTCGTCGGCACGTTCGCGAGAGCCGTACCGCTTCTCGATGTTCACGCTCCACGTCCACCCCGGCGACACGGTGTTGACCCGAATGTTGTGTTGGGCGAGGTGTTGGCTGCTGTTTCGGGCGAGACCCTGTAGCGCGGTCTTGGTGACCGGATAGACGATTCGGTTGGGCTGCGACTGCTTCGCCGAGATCGACGAGATGATCACAATCGATCCGCCACCTCGTTCGATGAGGTGCGGCGTGGCCTTGCCCATCAGCACAGCGGCGCCCACGACATTGATGTCGAACGATCGGTGCCAGTGTTCGCGGGTGGTTTCGAGGAGATCGCAGTCGAAGATCGCTGCGCCGCTCACGACGATGTCGAGGCCGCCGAATTGCCTGACGGCAGTGTCGATCAACTCGTCGAGGTCCTCGTCGTTGCGGACATCGGCGGACACGATCCGCACCGCGTCACCGTGTGCGGCCGCGAGCCGCTCACCCACGACATCGTCGTTGTCCGCGACGACGACACGGGCACCGGCGTCGACGAGCCCGGCGACTATTGCCTGGCCGATCAGAGATGTTCCGCCCGTGATCACCGCGATCTTGTCGCTGAGTTCTCGCTCGCTTTGCGCCATCGTTGTGCCCCCGGTCAGAATCCGTCGCGCTGGTGCTTGGACTCGGCTTCCCACTCGCCTCGCGCCGCGATCACTTCGTCGCGTTCGCTGACCTCGGGCACGCCGACCTCCCACCATGTGCCGCCGCCGACCCAGTCGTACGCGGACACGTTCATCACGATCACATACGTCCGATCCGCGGCCTTCGCTCGGGCATATGCGGCTGGTAGATCGGCGAGCGACTCGACGAGTTCGGAAATTGCGCCCATCGACTCCGCGTGCTTGACGAAGTCGACGTGTTGGAAGTTCGTGTGACGCGTGGTGCTGAGGAGGTTGTTGAACTCGGCCCCGCCCGTGTTGGTCTGCAGGCGGTTGATCACAGCGAAGCCGCCATTGTCCATCATCATGTAGATCACTTTGTGGCCAGTGAGCACGCTCGCGTAGATGTCGCTGTTCATCATCAGGTACGAGCCGTCGCCGACCCACGAGACGACATCACGGTCGGGCAACGCCATTTTGGCGCCCAGGCCGCCGGCGATCTCATATCCCATGCACGAGTAGCCGAATTCGGCGTCGAACGTCCCGACCTGTTTGCTGCGCCAACCGGCGAGCAGCTCGCCAGGCAGACCGCCCGCCGCCGACAGCATGTAGTCGTCGTCGTCGCAGATCTCGTTGATCACCTGGATGACCTGGTTGTATGCCGGCGGCAGCATGTTGCCGCCGTCGTCAGTGTCCTCCGGTCGTTTGAACGTGTCGAGATGGGCGTCCCATGCGGCGACCTGGGCCTGGGCAAATTCGAGCCATTCAGCAGGCGCGGTGTAGTCGCCGAGACCCGCTTCGAGCAGTTCGAGCGACACCTTTGCGTCGCCGATGACGCTTGTGGCATGTTGCTTCACCGCGTCCCAACGGGCGGCGTTGATCGACACGAAGCGAACGTTTGGATTCTTGAACAGCGACCACGAACCGGTCGTGAAATCCTGCAAACGGGTGCCGACCGCCAGCACGACATCTGCTTCCTCGGCGATCGTGTTTGACGCGCTGTCGCCGCTCACACCGATCGCACCCGCGTTGTTGGGATGTGAGCTGACAAGGGTCGACTTTCCGGCGACCGTCTCGACGACCGGGATGCCATGCCTCTCGGCGAATGCGGTCAGTTCGGCGATCGCGCCGGAGTACACGACTCCGCCGCCCGTGATGATCAGTGGCTTTTGAGCCTCGCTCAGCACGGCGACCGCTGCCTCGATCTCGCGCGGGTCTGGGCCTGGCCGGCGAATGAAGTGCACACGAGGCTCGAAGAATGCAGTTGGATAGTTGTATGCCTCGGCCTGGACGTCTTGGGGCAGAGCGAAGAACGCCGGTCCGCAATCCGCTGGGTCGAGCATGACGGCGAGTGCCTGGGGGAGTGACCGGATGATTTGTTCGGGTCGTGTGATGCGATCCCAGTACCGCGTCACTGGTTTGAAGGTGTCCGACACCGTCTCCGTCGGATTGTGGAACTGCTCGACCTGCTGCAGTACCGGGTCGACCTTGCGATGTTGGAACGTGTCGCCGCTGAAGAGCAGCACCGGCAGACGATTTGCATGAGCCACGCCGGCAGCGGTCACCATGTTGGTGCTGCCCGGGCCGACCGACGACGATGCGACCATGATCTGACGTCGTTGCTTGGCTTTGGCATAAGCAATCGCCGCGAGGGCCATACTCTGCTCGTTGTGGCCCCGCCAGGTCGGTAGAGCATCCTGCTCGCTCTCCAGCGCGTGCCCAAGACACGTCACATTGCCGTGCCCGAAGATCCCGAAGACACCGGCAAACATCGGAACTTCCTCACCGTCGATCACGGTGCGCTGACTGATCAGCCACTTCACGATGGCCTGCGCTGTCGTCAGCCGGATGGTGTCCACAGTGGTATTCCCCTTGGTGCGAATGAGCCGATGCGGGCGAGCATCAGCGGTCGACGATGCCGTAGAATAGCAGTCGCCTAGGCGGGTAGATAACGCAAACGCCACTAGTCGATTGGAGAACCTGAGCTGATGAGCAACCTGATGGAGCGGATTGCAGGTGGGCCGATCACATGGGGGGTCGACGGCTCACCTGGTTGGGGCCACCTCATGGAGGCTGACCGCGTGATGAGTGAGATGCGTGATTCGGGACTTTCGGCCACCGAACTCGGTCCGGATGGTTTCCTGCCGACCGACCCGGACGAACTCGTTGACTACGTCAACGGATTCGGTCTGCGAGTGGTGACCGGCTTCGTCCCCGCCGTGCTGTATCGCGAAGGCCCGATCGACGAACAATTGGCCTACATGGACCGGGCGACCGCGCAGCTCGCCAAGGTCGGGTCTGAGGTAGTGGTCTTCGCCGCCGACTCCCACTATGCCGGCTACGACACCGAGATCGAAATGTCCGAGGACGAGTGGACGATCTTCCTCCGGAACCTCGATCGGATCATGCACACTGCCGGCGAAAACGGATTGAAGACGGCGGTACATCCTCATTGGGGCATGGCAATCGCGCGGCAAGACCACGTCGAACGGATGCTCGAGTCTTGCGACGCAGGGATCTGCCTCGACACCGGCCACCTCTATCTCGCCGGGTGTGATCCGCTGGACATCGCCAAGATGGCCGGTGATCGGATCGATCACGTCCATCTCAAAGATGTCGATGACCGGCTCGGCGATCGTGTCCGCAGCGGTGAGCTGCCGTTCCGACAGGCCACGATCGACGGCATGTTTGTTCCGGTCGGAGCTGGGTCTGTGGACATCAGTGGCGTCGTCACACACCTCGAAAAGAACGGCTATCAGGGGTGGTATGTACTCGAACAGGATTGTGCGTTGCAGAAGGATCCGGCGCCGGGTGAAGGTCCCAAGGCAGACGCGATCACCAGCGTCGAATATCTCCAGACGTTGGCCGACGAGCTCTGACGGACGTGTCGCCGGACATAGACGCCGTACTGCCCATCCGAGCTCAGCTGGGTGAGTGTCCGGTCTGGGATGGGCGTGGCGATCACCTGTTCTGGATTGACATCGATGCCCGTACGATCTTCCGGTACCACCCCGGGACTGGTGTCAACGAGAGCCGAGAACTCGACGGCCGACCAGGGTCGTTCGTGCTCACCGAAGATCCCGATCGTCTGGTGATGGGACTGGAACACGAGCTGGTCGACATGCTGTGGTCGAGCGGAACGACGACATCGCGCGCGGTGCTCGAGTCCGACAGCGCAGCCACACGCCTCAACGACGGACGCTGTGATCCGGTCGGCCGCTACTGGATCGGATCGATGGACGACCCGGCGGGCAGTGGTGCGAACGCTGCGATGCTCCACCGTGTCGAGCCTGACAATCGATTCGAGACGATCGAGTCGGGTGTCGGCGTGTCGAACGGCATGGCGTTCAGCCCGGATGGAGCGACGATGTATTGGGCTGATACGCGGCGCAGCACGGTCTGGGCCTTCGACTACGACCTGGCGACGGGGCGCCGAACGCACCAGCGGCCGTTCCTCGACTTCGACCTGCTGCCGGGTTTGCCTGACGGCGCATGCGTCGACGCGGACGGCTGCTACTGGGTGGCGTGCGTGTACGGGTGGGCTGTGTTGCGGGCAACCCCAGACGGCGTGGTCGACCGGATCATCGAGTTGCCGGTCGAGAAGCCGTCGATGCCAGCGTTCGGAGGCGGGGGTCTCGACACGTTGTACATCACGTCGATCAGCAGCGGAGGCTCGGCGCCTGCCGCACCCGACCAGCCGTTCGCCGGGGCGCTGCTGGCCATCGACGTCGGGGTGACCGGCCTGACAGAACCGCGATTCGCCGGCTGACGGCAATGCTCAATCGATGTCGGTCCATGTGCCACGCCGACTCGATTCGATCATCGCGTCGATGACGCGTTGAATCTCGTAGGCCTCCCGGAAGTCGGGTGCAGGGGAGCCCTCACCCGACACGACCCCTTCGATCAGGTCTTTGATCTCAATTGCCTTGAGGTCGTTGAAGCCGAGCTGATGGCCAGGTGCGGGGCAGAAGTCGACATAGTCCTTGTGGGCCGGCCCTGCGAGAAGCAATTTGTAACCCTCCCGGCCGACTGTTTGGTCAGTCGTGTAGAGGCGCAGTTCGTTGAACCGTTCGAAATCCACCACGAGCGAGCCTTTAGTCCCGCGTACCTCGAAACCCAGCGCCATCTTGCGTCCTGCCGCGAGCCAACTCGCTCCGATCGTGCCTCGAGCTCCGCTCGCGAACCGCACGAGCGCATCGACCTCGTCGGTCACCTCGATCTTCATCGTCGTGCCCTCTGTGGTTGGCCGCTCGTCGATGATCGTCCGGCAATCGGCCGCGACCGACTCGATCGGCCCGATCAAGTGCCGCGCCAACGACACAGCGTGGCTTCCGAGGTCCGCAACAACACCATCGCCCGAACGTGGATCGAGGCGCCATGGACTGACGAGCGTGTTGGCATCCAACATGTAGTCCTCGGCGTGCGCACCGCGGAACGAGAACACCTCGCCGATCTCGCCGCCGTCGATGATCTCCTTGGCCAAGGCCGTGATTGGATTCTTCAGGTAGTTGAAGCCGACCATCGTTTTGATGCCTGCCTCCTCCGCTGCCTCAGTCATCCGCTTGGCGACAGCCGAGGTGGGTGCCAGAGGCTTTTCGCAATAGACGTGCTTGCCCGCTTTGATGGCAGCTAGTGCCATTTCTTCGTGCATGAGGTTTGGGGTGGTGATGTCGACGATGTCGATCGTGGGGTCGGCGATCAGCTCCCGCCAGTCCCCGGTGCTGCGGCTGAATCCAAGTGAGCGAGCTGCCGTCGCAGCAAGTGCCGCGTTGGCATCGGCCAACAGCTCCAGCTCGACCGTTTCGGGGAGGTCGAAGACTGCTGACGCAGTAGCGAATGCGATTGCGTGGGCTCTGCCCATGTAGCCGCTGCCGATCAGGCCAATTCTGAGGGTCATGGCGCCACGCTACGGTGAGAATCGGTCGGTCGCCGAAAGGATCGGCCTCGTCAGGTGGCGGCCTGAGCCTGAGCCGCCGATTCCAGGTTGTCCATGAACCCGTGGAAGGGTAACCGGCCAACACTGCCCACGCGCTCGACCGTGGTGCAGCCAACGTCCGCTCTGCCTTGACATTCCTCATCCACTTTCCTCTCTAATGATCTGGACAAAGGGCTTGAGTCCTGGCCACTCGACGAATCTCTTCGTGTTTTGCTGGTGGTTGCTAGAGCCCAAGGGCATCGATCTTGTTGACGTAGCCGATCTGCACGACTCTTCGCTCGACAATCGCCTGTTCGACCGCGGCTGGACCTTTGTATAGATCGCTTCCAACTGCACGCGGTAGCAAATATTGCCGGGGTATATCCACCGTCAACCCTGGATGACTTCACCGAAGAGCTGTACCGAGCGGTGTTCGACATCAACGTATTGGGTGTCCTAAATGTCATGGCAGCGACGACACCGTTCATGCACGCTGGCTTAGCCATAGTCAACTTTGCCTCCGTTGACGGATATCACGTATCGCCCGGCCAACTGATCTACGGCGCCTCTAAAGCTGCGGTCATCATGATCACCAAGTCAACGGCGCTGGACCTCGTTGAGCGGGGAATCCGCGTGAACGCGGTCGCACCTGGCTGGGTTGATACGCCGGGCAACAAGGCGACGGGCAGGCTCGAAGCTGCCGCCGCAAGTATTCCTTTGGGGCGTGTGGCGGAAGCGGCCGAGATAGCCGAGTGGGCCTGGCTTCTGACCGGATCACCTATCTCGGGGTTTATGACTGGCGAAATCATCACGCTCTCTGGCGGAGACGTCATCCGCTGATACACAGCAACCCCGCGGTTGAAACCGACCGGGGTCAGACCTTCGCCGAGTCACCTCGATGAGCCGTACGCTCGATTGGTGACATCACTCGACTCGCCTGCGGTTGAGAGCGCGAAGAACTACCGTATGAGTCCACGAGAGGTGCTCACGTTCCTCTCCGCTGTCATGGCCCTGACTGCCCTGGCGATCGACCTGATGCTTCCGGCTTTCTCGGACATTCGCGAAGCTTTCGATCTGGGCGAGGACTCGAACGAGACGGCGCAGATCATCACGGTGTTCTTCTTTGGTCTCGCTGCTGCGCACCTCGTGTACGGCCCACTGGCGGATCGGTTCGGTCGGAAACCAGTGTTGTACCTCGGCTTCGGGATCTACATAGCCGGTGCAGTCGGATCGGCTCTCGCGCCTTCGTTTGGGCTTCTGCTCATAAGTCGATTCGTTTGGGGGATCGGAGCCGCAGGATCGCGTGTGGTTGCAACGGCCATCATCCGCGATCGTTTCGAGGGCGTGGCGATGGCAAGGGCGATGTCGCAGGTTATGGCGGTCTTCGTCCTGGTACCTGTCTTCGCCCCGTCGGTCGGAGTTCTGATCATTTTCGTACTGCCTTGGCGTGGCGTCTTTTGGTTTTGTGTCGTGATCGCTGTGGCGATTGCGTTGTGGAGCCTTCGGATGCGTGAGACGCTCGCAGCGGAGGATCGAAGAGAGATTACGGCGTCAGCGACCCTGGCTGGATACCTGGAAGTGGCTCGCACCCCGGTCACATTTGGCTACACCATCTCGTCCGTGTTCTTGCAGGGCATTCTGACCGTATATTTGGCGACGATCGATCTCATCACGAGCGAGTTCTTCGATCGGGAAAGCCAATTTCCCATCATCTTCGGAGCCGTGGGCGTTTTGTTTGGGATCGGAGCGATCGTGAATGGAAAGATCGTCGAACGCCTCGGAATCGATGGCGTTTTGAACAGGGTGTTCAGCGTTCAGCTCGTGCTTCTGCCAGCCCTGGTGCTCATCACGCTTTCGTCCGGAGGACGACCCGAGTTCTGGCTCTTCATGCCGACGCTCGGCTTACTGCTTGGCACCCTCGTGTTCCTCCTGCCCAATCTGAACTCCGCAGCGATGGGACCCGTAGGTCACATCGCGGGAACCGCAGCTGCGCTGACTGGGGCGGTTCGTATCGCCGCTGGTGCGGCCATAGGAGGGATGCTTGCGTCCACTGTGGACGACTCGTTGTCATGGTTGGTCTTGGGTATCGCAGGCATGTTCCTTGGATCCGCTCTAGCCGTCTGGCTTGTGCGACGAGGCCTGCGGAATGCCGTCACCTCGGCAACGAGTCGATAGCCTTGGGCTGTGCGAATCTTCTTCACCGGTGGCAGTGGCAAGGCGGGTCGGCATGCGATCTCTCACCTCGTCGAGAAGGGGCACCAGGTGGTCAATGGCGACCTGATGCCACTCGGTCACCCCGGCGTCGCAGACCTCCGGATCGATCTGACCGACGCCGGGCAGGTCTTCAACGCCCTGTCGGCGTATGCAGGCTTCGACGAGCTTGAACCCGGCACCGGTGTCCCCACATACGACGCTGTCGTCCACTTCGCGGCGATCCCGGCGATCCTCGTCCGGCCCGACAACGAGACGTTTCGGATCAACGCCCTCAGCACGTACAACGTCATCGACGCTGCGGTGAAGTTGGGGATCACGAAGGTCATCTTCGCGAGTTCGGAGACGACATACGGGATCTGCTTTGCTGATGGCGAAGCAACTCCCGAGTACGTGCCGATCGACGAGGAACACCCGACTGTCCCCCATGACAGTTATGCCATGTCCAAGGTCGTCAGCGAGGTGACAGCGCGGTCATTTCAAGCGCGGACCGGTATCGACATATACGGCTTGCGCATCAACAACGTGATCGAGCCGCACGAGTATGCAACCAATTTCCCAGCGTTCGTCGCAGACCCTGCACTGCGACGTCGCAACATCTTCGCTTACATCGATGCTCGCGATCTTGGCCACATGGTTGACTGCTGCCTCCGCACCGATGGCCTCGGTTATGAAGTCTTCAACGTTTCGAACGACGACACGTCGGTCGGCATCACCAGCGAAGAGGTGTACGAGCGCTTCTACGCCGGCGTGGAGCGCCGGCGCGACATGGGTGAGTACGAGACGTTCTACGCCAACGACAAAGCCAAGCGGCTCGTGGGATTCGCCCCGCAACACTCGTGGCGCGGCGAATTCGACTGATTCGTCGCGTCGCTGCGCGGATTCCTAGCTGTGGCGCTCGGAGATCTCTCGTGCCGCTTCAACGCGGTGGTAGTTGGTGTCGACCCAGCTGGTGATCGTGTCGAGAACGGGTACGAGCGTGGCCAGAGGGTCGGTGGCCTCGTACTCGACTCACAGGCACCATCTTGGAACTGTTCGACATCGGAGTCGGAGTCTTTCTGTCAACCCCTGGCGGCCTGTTCGAGGTCGCCTTCGGCATTCTTCCACTGGCCCGCTTGTTCGCAATCAGGTCCTCATAGGAGATGAACCCGGCTTCGACGGAGCCGACGGCGACCATCATGCGGCGGCTCCAGCATGTTTCGAACTCGACGAAGTCCTTGGTCAGAATCTCCACTCATGCACTCCAAACTCAGATCTGTCGCCATAGAAAGCCGCTCGGACACCGGGCGAGTTTTCCAGTAGTCGGTCCATGACGTGTCACGCCACTTGAGGGATGCGCCTGCGCGAACGCGTGGGGGAAACGCAAAACGCTCGACTTCGATCTTGCCAACGGCGACGACGAAGACCATTGCTCAGGTGAGTTTCACAACCCCGCACTGATGATCCCGCTGGCGCATGGACACCGCCTCTGAAGAAGCCTCGCCAGTAGGCAAGGTTGTACTGTCGGGACGATCGAGTTAGGGAGTTTTGCCATGCAGGAACGACTGATCCAGGCTTTTCCAAAAGTTGAGCTCCACGTACATGTTGAGGCGTTCCTGAGTGCCGCCCGCGTTGAACAGCTGGCTCGCGAAGCTGGTGTGACGCTTCCTCGTCCGACTGATCGGCTTTATGAGTTTGACTCGTTGGCCGACTTTCTGGACTTGTTCGCGTGGCTTTGCCGCCTCCTCAATCGTGAGGAGATCGCTGAGCAGCTGGGCTATGACGCTGCTGTCCAGTTGTCCGCTGACGGCGTTGCCTATGCCGAGTTGTATGTCGGGCCAACATATTGGGCGAACATGTCGCCGATCGAGGTAGTTACAGCATTGGCTGCCGGCTTGGACCGCGCTCATCGCGATGGTTATGCGGATTGCCGGATCCTTCCGGCTTTGGTCCGGGATGAACCGGTGGATTGGGCGTTCGATCTGATCGACTGGGTTGCCTCGGATCGGACGACTCGGGTTGTCGGGTTGGGTTTGGAGGGGAATGAGGCGGCTGTCGGTCGGTCGTCGGCTCGCTTCGTCGAGGTGTATGAGTACGCGGCCGCGGCGGGGCTCGGGCGCACTGTCCATGCTGGCGAGTCGTCGGGGCCTGAGGGGGTGTGGGATGCGTTGGATCTACTTGGCGTGGATCGGATTGATCACGGGGTTCGAGCGATAGAGGATCCGGTACTTGTCGAGCGGCTCGCCGCGGAGGCAGTCACCTTGAATGTGTGCCCGACATCAAACGTTTTGACCGGGCTCTATCGGAGTGTCGCCGACCATCCAGTCGGTCGCCTCATCGCCGCTGGCGTTCCCGTCACGATCAATAGCGACGACCCTCAACCGATGAGCGTGACTCTGAGCGGGGAATTGCTGGCAGTAGCTACTGAGCTTGACTGGACGATCGAGGACCTGACCGCCGCCACCCGGCGGGCGATCGATGCCGCTTTCTGTGGCGCCGACACGGCGTCCGCGCTTCATGCCAAGGTTGACCAGTTTGTTCATTCGCGTGGGTCAGATACATCTGCGTAGCGGCGAGCAGGATTCTTGAGTGGCGGCGTCGCTTGGGAACCGTGGGCTCATTCCGAGCGCCGCGTGGTGGTTTGTCAGCGGGGTTCGACCGCACCTCGGAAGGTGGAAGGAGTCTGGCTGGTCTCGCGTCTGAAAAACTTGACGAAGTTGGTTGGTTCGTCAAAGCCGAGGTCGATGCTGATCTTGGTCACCGGGTCTCGGCTGTGTGCGAGGAGTCGTTTTGCTTCCAGGATGATGCGATCGACAATCACCCGCTTGGCGGTCGTGTCACCTCCAGCCCGGCAGGCCCTGTTCAAGGTCCTGGCTGAACATCCGAGTTTGCGGGTGTAGGGCTCGACTAGGTGCCACCGTTGGTACGCCTTGTCGACCGCAGCCCTGTACTCGCGATACCGCTCAAGCAGGTTGGGGTCGACGAGACCTACGGACATCGCTGTTGTGTCGCCGAGAGCGAGCCGGCTCACCAACACTTGGGCCTGAAGTGCGAGCAGCTGACCCAACCGCCCGTGGTCGGCGGCTAAACCGGCATCAGATGTCATACGTTCGAATAGCTCGACTACTGCGGGCATGAGCGACTCGGGAATTCGGACATGGCCTGGCAGATTCTCGACAGTGTTCGGGACGTGTGATCCAACGACGAGCATCCAGCCGTCCCAGTCGCTGGGTGGCCCGAAGCGATGGACCTGGCCGGGCCCGATCACCAAGCACGACCCGGCTGCGCACTCGTGCGTCTCGAAGTCCACGGTGTGGGTGTAGTCGCCTGATCGAACGAACAGGAAACACTGGAAGTCGACCCTCTCAAAGCCTCGGTAAGCGTGCTTCGCTACTCGTGCCCGAAGGCTCTCGGCGTCGATTACCTCGACGTCGAGGCGATACGCGTGATTTTGCGGGCTGTACTGGACGGCTGTGACCCGGTCGGCCATGTCCAATTATTACCACAATTGGACATAGTTCTCACCTTGTCCCCGACGTTGTTGGAGGTGATGATCAATGTAGAAATCGAACGAGGAGAATGGTCATGGATATTCGAGGTCTTGGTTACATCGGGATCGACGTGGCGGACGTCGATCGCTGGCAGGGTTACGCAGAGATGTTAGGAACAATGGTGATCCCCGAGGGGAGCGGGCTTCGGATGCGGATCGACGAGCGACCCTTCCGAGTGGCCGTCGAGGCGAGTGAGTCCACCGAGGGACTTGCCTTTGCAGGATGGGAGCTCCCCGATTCGCAGGCGCTCACACGCGCCACAGCTGAACTTGAGGCGGCGGGATTTACCACTGATTCGGCGTCACCCGACGAACTCGTGGCACGTCGGGTAAGGGGGTTAGTACACACGAAGGATCCCGGAGGCTTCAACCTCGAGCTCTTCCACGGTCCGATCCATGACCACGAGCTCTTCGTGTCGTCCAGCGGCGTGAGCGGATTCGTGACCGGGCTCAACGGGCTAGGACACATCGTTCTCGGGACTCCGAACCTCGCCGAGCAGGTCGACTTTTACACGAATGTGCTCGGCTTCCGGGTGAGTGACTACTGGAAGCCAGGCGGCGACACGGACGTCGTCTTCATGCGTTGCAACCAACGACACCACAGCCTGGCGCTGGTGCCTGCCCCCGAACCAGTCCTCTATCATTTCATGCTGGAGGCACTGACACTGGACGATGTCGGCTACACCCTGGATCGTCATCACGACACCGGTACTGGCATCTCCATGGGGATAGGGAAGCACACCAACGATCAGATGGTGTCCTTCTATAGTCAGTCGCCCTCCGGTTTCGAGGTCGAGTTCGGCTTTGGCGGCCTCCTAGTGGATGAGGACACATGGACGGTCAGCGAAATCACCAAACCCAGCTTGTGGGGCCACCACCCGCCAGCTGCGTCGGACTGACGCTGGCACTCCTCAGCGCCGAGCGGACATCGACTCGAACGCGGAGAGCGTTGTCAAGACCACAACGACCTGTGGGCCTTGCAGGACAGTTTTCAAACCCCGAGTTCGCGGCCAAGAGACCCGGCCACGTCCGAGACTGCGGCCGAGAACAAGCCAACGAGTCTGTAGCGGAGGTGTCGAAGCTGACGGCCGAACTCGATCCGGACCGTGCCAAGCCGACCTACTCGGCGGTGAGGCTGTAGCGGGAACCGACGACACTGGGCCCGTAACGCCCCGGGGCGAAGGCATTGGCGAGCGCCGCTTTCGCCCTCCATCCCGTGCAATGCCCTGGGGCGACGATGCGCGGCTGGATCCGCTCGACCAGGTCACGAATGGTCTCCTCGATGCGCGGCTCCATGAGCCCGCCGGCGAGGTGGTATCCGCCGAGCACGGTGTCTACCGGTTCGTCGGGGAAGAGTGCTTTCGCTCCGAGGCAGGCATTGACCACGCCGGCATGCGAGCAGGCGGACAGCACCGACACTCCTCGCCCGCGCACCCGGGCTGCCAGGAATCGTTCGTCCAGTATGAGGGGATCAGGAGTCCAGGTGTCGCCGGAGCGAGTGTGGTGGCCCACGAGACCCGTCTCATAGTCGGTCACCCGATCGATGAAGCCGCTACCGACGAAAAGGTCGGCGACCGCGTGAACATCGGCGTTGCGATGGACCACACCACCGCCGGCCTCGATCGCATCGAAGGTCGGCTCGCCCGGAAGGCAGGCCATCGCCCCTGTCGGGAGCTGCACCCCGCGCTGTTCGGGACGGTCCGGATGGAGGTCGACGATCGGTGCCGGGAGTCCGGCCGTGTGGCGTGCAGCTGCGATGGCGCTGACAACCTCAGGGAAGCCGCCGGAGTGGTCGGCGTGCCAGTGCGAGAGGAACAGCAACTCGATCGAGGAGAGATCGAGGTCCAATCGCTCGGCGTTGTCGAGCCACACATCGGGGTAGGGGCCGACATCAAAGAGCACCGTTCGGGTCTCGTCACCCAGATGCCCGGTGACGAGGACGGACAGACCATGACAGGCGACGCACAGATGGTCGAACACGCAGACGGTGGGATAGCCCTCGTGCTCACCGCTCGGCGCCACTCGAGCCATCAGCGACGCGATCTCGGGAAGCTGTGAGACGCCTGGATCGACGCTGGACAAGGTATCGGTCTCGTTGTCGACGACGACAAGCAATTCCAGCTCATCGAGGGCCGGTGATGCTGCTTTGGTCACACCTCAGTATGGCAAACCCAGCTGAGCAAGCGCTACCTACTTCGGGTGAGCCACTTCGATGTAGAGGCATGCGATTGGCGCGCATTCGAGGATGCCGTGTTCGAGGGATACCGCGTTCGGCTCAGTGAGGTGGGATGCCTCTCGTATCTGAGGAGTTGCGGTTATAGAGGAACCGGATGAATAGCTCACGAAATACCGGTTCTTCAGGTGAAGCCAAGCGAACCACGCTCCCGTATCGCACGCCGATGCGCGTGGGCAGGCCGGCCGGGATGTTGCTTGTCACCGTCGTGGATTCTGGAACTCGTCGGCATGACCCAACCCGACTCACGCCGTGGCATGCACGGACCTGTCAACCGCCTTCGTCGGCTTGGGCGTAGGGACTCTCGAGCACGCTCTCGTGGCCGGCAGTGATTGGCTGGTCGACGCGCTGGCCGCTCTCGCCACCCGGGCCGAACGAGTTCACGACGTCGCGGAGGTGGGCCCGATCGGGGACCCGCGGTAGCTGTTGGGGCTGGCCCGGCATCTCGGCGATGTGCAGAGTCTGTGTCGGGAAAGCGAAGTCGACCTGCAGTGATTCGGCGAGCCGCATGATGTCGAGATTGAGGACGTGCCGGGTACGCAGTTCTTCGTTCCAATCGGCGGCATCCATGAAGCAGTACACCAATACGTCGAGGCTGCTTGCGCCGAAGCCATGGAACTCGACCATGTAGTAGTCCTGACGCATACCGGGGCTCGCCTGGATGATGGCCCGGATCCCTTCGACGAACGCTTGCATCTGATCCGGCGTGGTGTGGTAACCGACCCCGAGCGTGGTCTTGTACCGACGCCAACGACGCTGACCCATGTCGTCGATCCCGGCATCCATCAGATTGCCGTTCGGCACGCTGACCAGGGAGTTGTAGAAGGTGCGCACACGGGTCGAGCGAAAGCCGACGGTCTCGACGGTGCCTTCGACGCCATCGACGATGACCCAGTCGCCGACCTCGAACGGCTTGTCGGCGAATATCGTGGCTCCAGCCAGCACGTTACGGACCGTGTCTTGTGCAGCC
>CAXMRH010000258.1:0-8834 GCA_964196045.1 uncultured Chthoniobacterales bacterium
CATGGGCCGGGGCATCCCAACAGTTGTTCCGCGTTATCCAGTCTTTCGCCAATTCTTTGATTCCACCGAGGCATTCAACATGCTCTCGTTCGAACCGGAGAGCAGCGACTCGCTCGCAGGCACACTCGAGAACGCACGCGAAAATTGGGCAGAAGTGCGTGCTGCAACCCTTGCATGCCAAACGCGGATCTCTGACAGCTTCACCTGGGAGGCGGTTGGCAAGAGGGCCGCGGGCGCCATCGAGCGAGCTCTCGACCAGCAAGAGCACAATGACTAGTGCCTCATCGGTGATTCACCTAGTACCCGCTACACCCGTTCGCGGGGGCGTAGAGACATACATTGAAAGGCTCACCGCCAAGCATGACATCGCCGATGAATACCTCCGCGTCGCGTTGACGACGGCAGGCGAAGAGCGAGCGGCGCACTACGAGAACTATGACCTCGTTACAAACGAACCAACAGACCTAAAGGAACTGGTGGAGAGTCGGCCTGAAGCCATAGTCCATCAGCACGCAGATCTGGGACGATTCGAATCGTCCTTGGACCACACCCGTTCAAGAATCGTGCGATCAGTCCACGACAACTCTCTAGCCTGTCCGAGCGGAACAAAATTCTTTCGCTTTAAGGACCGACAGTGCCATGTCGACGCAGGGGCTATCTGTGCACTGAATGCGTACCTGAACGGCTGTGCGAACAGGTCTCCCCTGCGCCTGGGTCGAGACATCTCATCGTGGTCTCGCTCCACGAAGTTGCTTCCCGAGTATGCAAGCGTCGTTGTCTACTCCGGGTATATGGAGGCCCAAGTTAGACGGGTCGCCCACTTGAAATCTGTCAACGTACTTCCGTACTTCACCGACCCCCTTGAGCCTGTTCCTGACCAACCCAACGGACCGATAGTTTGTGTGGGTCGACTCAACGTGACGAAAGGCTTTCATAGGCTCGTCGACGCCGTCGCCCCTATTCTTCTGGCAGAACCAACCAGATCCCTCGAACTAGTCGGCGGGGGCTCAATATATGCAGAGCTATCTGAGAGCCTGGCCCGCTTGCCCCTTGCTTCCAGAGAGCGAGTCCACATCCAAGGGCCTCTGGACTCGGCAGCGGTCGCACAGAAGATGGCAAGTGCAGCAATAGTGGTCGTGCCATCCCTGTACCCCGAAGCGTTCGGGATAGTGGGCATCGAGGCCATGATGTCGCAAAAGGCCGTTGTAGCAAGCGACGTTGGGGGGATATCAGATTGGTTGCACCACGAACGAACGGGGTTTCTGGTCTCCCCCGACAACACAGCCGAGATGGGTGCTCGAATTCAGCAGCTTCTCGCGAATGGAGCCCTTCGTAGACAACTAGGGCAAGAGGCTAGAGCGATTGCTCAGCAAAAATTCATCCGCCTTCGACACGTCGACTCTCTATCGAATATCTACGCTGAGAGTCGACGTGGACTCGTATGACAATCACGTCGCGATTCGACATCGTTCTACGTAGTTACCCAGTAACCACTCAGACGTTTCACTATCGACGACTAGCTGAACTCGCACGTCTCGGCGTCTTGGGAACTGTGTGGGTGGGCAAACCTGACGACGGCACAATCGACCCTCTTTTTGATGAGGCGATCACACCTCATGTTCGCTACATCAGCGACCTTCCCAGGCCGTCCCTCCTGACGATGCAGAGGGCAGCTCGCATTCTTGGCAACGCAGCGACCCTTCCTTCGGCCGACAACGGTGAAGGCGGACGTTTGAAGGCCGTTCACCAGACCATTCTTGGGCTGATGTTGGGGCAACATCTTGCGAAGAGTCGACTTCAGCCAGATGTCTTGCACGCTATGTTCGCCACTGTCGAGCTCACCATAGCGAGGGCGGCCGCGGACGTCTGCGGCGTGCCCTACTCCGTTGAGGTGCATTCGCCGACGAGCATGCACAAGAATCCCGAATGGCTCGCAAACAAGCTCCAAGACGCGGCTCTGATTGCTCCGATCTCGCGGTACACCGAGCGAACCGTCGCCGCACTTGCTCCATCCGTTGCGCTGCGGCAGACAATCATCCATTGTGGACTCGATTTTGAACAAGAGGTTCGGCCGACTCCCGAGCAGCGCATTGGCGCTGTGAGCCTGGGCTCGCTCATTCCCAAGAAGGGTCACGACACATTCATTCGCGCCTGCGCCCTTGCCGAGCTGCCCGGCACCATCATTGGCGGCGGGCCACTCAAGAGCGAGCTACGCCGTCTCGCCACCGAACTTGGCGCGGACATCACGTTTCTCGGCCAAATCGAGCACGAGAAGGTACTCCAGACGATCGCCAAGGCGGACGTGGGTGTGATGGCATCGCGGCGCGCTCCCGATGGCGACGAGGATGGGCTACCCGTTGCGTTGATGGAGTTCATGGCTGCTGGTGTACCAGTGTGTGCAACGACCGTCGCCGGCATCCCTGAGCTCGTTGGCCGTCGGGGTCGACTCGTCGCCGAGAACGACTACGTCGCACTTGCCGCCGCGATGACCGACGCTGTCGCGGAAGGCCAAAGTGAATCGATCGAACGTGCAGCTAGGTATGCCTCGGAAGAACACTCCACGACGCGAGAAACCAGACACCTCATCGAGGCGCTTCAGAACAGCTGATCCTGCCACCGACGATCAGTTCATCGGGGTCAGCGGTGACAAGTCGCGCCTGTTCAGCCAATCGCTGAGCACCCGAGTGCTCCACTCGACGGCCCATGGCACTCCTTCGCTCACGTCGATGCCGAACCACCGATCCATTGGGAGGCTGAAACCTGTTTTCGGTTCGTCGAGCACCCGTTGAAGGTAAGGGTCGTCAAGCGCCTTCACCACGCTTCGTTTTCCTCGAAGCGCACGATCGGCAGCGGATCGTTGAAGGGCGCAAGCGAAGACGTCGTCGTCGAGAAATGGCACACGAAGCTCGACGGAGGAAGCCATCGAGAATGCGTCACTGTCACGCAAGAGCATCGGCCGCATGTAGTTCGCCATCTCGCTCTCCATGATCGGATCGTCAATCCCCATGATCCGAGGCCCGGTCGGGCAATCGACCATGGCGATCTCCGAAGCATCTTCGGCGCTTCGGATCTCCCTGCTGATTCTGCCGACTTCGCGTATGTCGCGTCGGTGCTCTGTCACTCGATCGACTTTCGCAGGATTCAAGCCCTGTCCGGCGAGACCGATGGCTCGCCGGAACATTGGTGAAGGCAGGCGACCAGCGATATGGGCGCCGCCAGCCTGCTTGTAGATGGCGTATCCACCGAAAAGCTCGTCTGCGCCGAGACCCGAGAGCGCAACTTTGAAGCCAAGATCGTGAACTGCACGGCATGTCAAGAACGTATTGAGTCCGTCGATGGTGGGCTGATCCATTGAGTCAAGGAACTCATCGAGCAGGTCGGTGACCTCGTCGTCGGTCCACGTGATGGCTTGGAGCTCCAATCCGTATTGGTCCGCAGTCCGTTGAGCACGATCGAGTTCGTCGATCTCGCCCCCGACCGAAAGCGTCACAGCGGACGGCGTCGGCATCGAAGACTCGGCCGCAAGTTTTGCGACTACGGCAGAGTCGAGCCCTCCACTCAGCAAGACACAGGTCGGGACGTCAGCTACGAGGTGACGGTCGACCGAAGCACGTAGCGAGTCGGCGAGGTCAAGGTCCTGCGATGACGCCACTACAGGTTCAATTCCGATGACCCGTCCATCGCTCCAACGGAGATGATGGCCAGGAGCGAGTTCGAACACGCCTTCATACATAGTCGGCGTCACCACGCATCCAAATCGAAGAAAGCTGGCAGTCGCCTGCTTCGATATAGTCGCGTCGGCCGGATCATGAGCGAAACATCGAAGCTGCGATGCGTACATCAACACGTTGCCACGGACAGAAAAATAGAGCGGTTTGATACCGAATCGGTCTCGCACGAGATGAACCGTGCCGTCAGGCCGATGCAGGCCATAGGCATACATTCCTCGAAAGTTCGCGAGGTGCCTCGGATCATCGCCAAGGTGCGCAATCACCTCAGTGTCTCCACTGGTTGTGCGGCGCGGGAGATATCCGTCGAAGTCGTGGTGGTTGTAGAGCTCTCCGTTAAAAACGAGAACGGAGCCGTCGGACAGTTGAAAGGGCTGGTTGGAGCGATCGAGCGGGTCGATGATTGCCAACCTCCGATGCAACAACCAGGTCGTGTCATCTTGATAAACACCGCGGCCATCGGGGCCGCGCGATACAAGAACTTCCTCGATCCACGCGGGGTTGGTGGGCTTCGCGTTCACGAGACCAGCGAAACCGCACACTACGTCAGACCCTCGATCATGTCAGCAAGAGCTCGGCACCATATAGACCAATCGAATGCCTTGCTTCGGACTAGGCCAGCGGCAGCTGCTGTCTGGCGATCTGTCGAAATGACCTCGACCAGCGCCCCAGCAATCTCGTCTGGGTCCGGCCCCACGAGGGTTGCGGCGCCTGACGTGACCTCGTTGGACACCGCTGACTTCCGCCCAACAATGGGACAGCCGCAAGCCATCGCCTCAACATAAGGATGGCCGAACGATTCGAGATCGGATGTCAGGAGGGTCGCCGCAGCACCTCGATACAGTCCTGGCAAGTTATCGGCGCCGACTCGACCCATGAAGTCCACCCGCCCAATTAGCCCAAGCGTGTCCACCTGCCTCTGGAGTTCGGCGTAGACGGTACTATCGATTGCGGAGCCAGCGATTCGTAGCTTGTAGTCAGCCGAGAGCCCGGATCGCGAAAAACCTTCGATCGCCAAATCGAGTCGCTTGTGCCGATAAATGTCACCGACGGAGAGCAGATAGCTGCCTTGGACGCCATCGCCAACATGAGAGAACTCCTTTCTCACCCCAAACGGCACCACGCTCACCTCAGCGGATGGAACTTGTGCGTGGACGACGTCCGCAAATACCTCAGTGGCTACAACTACCATGGACGCACGCCGAGCATTCCTGAGCGCAATACCGCGCCGGGCAAACGCTGGGACTGAACGCTCGGCCTGCCAACAATGCCAGTTCCGAGCCAACATCACGTACGGAACACTCGGCCATCCAACGTTGCTGCTCTCACTCATTCCCAGCACGGCCGATGCTTTTCCCCCACCGACGACAAGGGGGATGACCGGGTGAGTTAGGGCCCCGCGCGTTCGGACGTCCATTGTCCAACCAGGGAGCTCTGCTGCGAGATGACCTTCAACCACATCTAGCACCGTGACCCCACCACCGGTTTGTGCGCTGCGCGCGTCGACCATGAGCGATCTCACGAAGGCCATCTCAGTTTCGCTGCACAAAGCCAATCGTCATTCACTAGCGGTGCGCTCATTTCGAACGCCCTGGGCCGAGTTCGAGCTCAAAAACGGAGCGCTTATCGCGCGACCCAGCCTGCCGTACGCCACGCAGAATCTCCTCGGCGCGTAACCTCCGATATTTCGCTTCGTCACCTTCCTCGTCCGCATCACTGTCGATCTCGACGGGATCTTCCCTACCGGGGCCGAGCGCGGCAGCACCCACGACGATCCAGAAGAGAGATCCAAGGCCGCCTCCCAACGAGAACATCCAGCTTTCGAAGGTTGCGCTGATTAGACCAGCAACAACTGTGGCAAACCACGCCGGACCGCTCCGGAATGAAGCGACAAGAGCTGCGACGAGTGCACCGAACCAGAATACCGCCGAGAAGAGCCCTTGCTCGTAGATCGTCTCGACCCACGAGCTGTGAACCTCGGGACTCTGTCCAATGTAGAGCTGGCTCTCCAAGCTGTAGTCGAACTCGGCTACCGAGCCGAATCCATGTCCGATCAACGGAGACTCTCGCGCACCGTCGAGCACCTGGTCCCAGATGATCTCGCGAGTATTGACGCCGAGAGTCACCTCATGATCGGACTGCGTGCGGATGACACCTGTGGAAAACACGAGTACACCAATCGCAGCCGCTGTCGCCAAGACAAAGAACCGGCGGCGATGGATGAGCACGATGGCAGCAGCTGCTGTTAACGCTAAGAGACCGCCGCGCGACCCCGCAGCGATCGACAGCGCAAATGCTATGGCCCAATGCACAATCGGAATTCTCGACCTAGCGGCCGCCAGCGGGGTAGTCAACGCGAGCAACGCCCCCAACGTCGTTGCAGAGAAAAAGACGCCGCGCAGTCGATCATCAAGGAACGACCCGTTCACGCCTAGCGTCGCGAAGGTCGAAATGGCCACCGCCCAGAACAGGATTTGGATGGCTCGCACTACTGCGTCCTGCCAAGTGGCGGACCACGCTCGTGGGGCAGCGCCGACGAGCAGCACAATCCCACCAAGCAGCAAGAGAAGGCGCGGCACGTCGGTCGAACCGCGGTTGGCAACGACAGAAGTGACTGTGATCGACCCGGCCGCGAACACTGCGAACCGGGCCAAACGCGTATGCGATCGGATCTCCTCCGCATCGCGATAGAGCCCGTACACAACCGGTGCGATAAGTGCCAGGGGGATGAAACGGAGAACCAGAACACCCGGGATCCCGAATCGTAGGAGTGGCAACATCGCGATGATGATGTAGCTCGTGGGCCCTATACGACCTATCACATCGGGTTGAGCAATCAATATCGCGAGAGCACCGACGCCAAAAAGCGAGATCGCGATGACGTATAGGAATTCATCTGCCACCGCAGGCACCAGCGGCAGGACACCTCCGCCCAATTGATAACCAGCCCCGCCGCCGAACGCCGCTGCGAGCGCGACGAATAGGTACGCCAACTCGGGCCGGAGGATCCGCTCGATCATCCGCAAACCTCGGCGACGATGGACTCGAGCTCAGCTGTCACGGTGCCGTAGTTGACCATTGCGGCTCGGGCCACGCAGGCCTCGCGCTCGGGGTCGTTACGTTCCGTCCACGACCTGATCGTCGCCTCGAATGACTGTCGGTCGGCTGACACGATTGCGCCAGTCACCCCAGGCTCGACAAATTCGATCGCAGAGCCGACTTCGGTGCTCGCTATTACTGGGGTTCCGCACGCAAGCGCCTCCTGAACGATGACTCCCCACGGCTCAGCGAGCGAAGGAACAATGACCATCGACGCCCGGGCGAGCAACGCGAATTTCTCGGCGCCCACAACAGTGCCGTGGTATTCGAGAAAACCGTCCCGATCGGCTTGCTCAACCCTGGCCCGAGCCGGACCATCGCCGGCCACGTCGAGTGCGATGCCGGCCTTGGCTAGAGAGGACGCCATGTCGAGAACGATATCGATGCCCTTGTGCTCCATCAGGCGTCCGAGGTAGAGCACGCGTGGCTCGACGGAGCGCGCAACACCTTCGCTTGACGCTCTGGCGCCATCAACATCTGCCACATTCGCATGAAGAACCCGCAGTGGCGCATGCGAGATTGTTGCACCGTACGCTGCCGCCCGCTGGCCGGCGGGCAAGGCGATCGCCCCACGGTCGAGAACACTTTTGCGAATGGCGCCGGTAATTCGATTCGGCAACGACGTCTCTGACTGAGGCTTCCAGTTCTCGAACGTAACGCCATACGGCACACCATGCGCACGACACCAGCGAGCTGCCTGCCAAACCGTCGGATGCGCCCAGCCGGGCAGTACAACGAAGTCAGGCTCAAGGGCATGAAGCTCACGCCCGATCGTGGGCGTGAAACGAGCGAAGAACCCGGTCTCGGACACATGAAACGACCTGCTCCGGAGTGTGGAACACCATTCCGAATCATCAACCGGATGCTCCCACGGTCGATCGGATTGTGCGTCGGCGAGGTACAGCACATGTACATCGAGGTCGCTGTGAAACCGGAGGTACGAGAACCACGCGTGTCGATACGCAACGGGCAGCTCCGATAAGAAGACGACCCGGGTCAAGAGGGACCTCGTGGCATCGCAATGTCGATCATTCCGCCACGCCCGCTTCCTCGAGCACTATCTCCGTGACGAATTGCTGCGGTAGATCTTCCCATATCTCCCACCACACGCTACGGCATGCCGTGCGATCGCCCAGGCTTCTCGCGACGCTTGAGTACACGACCCAAGCTGGAACCGCTTCGCCCTCCAAGGTTGTGCGAATGAGCGAAAATGGCGCTCCGAGAACATCCGGACCTTCTCCGTCGTCGGTGAACTCAGCACTGATACCTGGCGCGAGAAACAGCCTGCTGAACAGGCGATGAAATCCAGTCCCGTCTACATGGTCGCGCAGCACGATCCGCCCGTGGCCGATCTCGAATCGACGGTGGTGTACGGGCTCGCCAACCAGTCGGCGGTACCCATCGTGCGAAACATCGACGACGAGAACGCCCTGGTCCTCGATGGTGTGGACGACCGGCGCGGCTACGAAGACGCTCGCCCGGTGTCCGGTCTCAAATTGATCGACTTCGCCTATCTCGACCGTGTTGTGCGCGGCCGTCGACCGTTCGTACGCTCCTCGCATACCGTCATGAGTCGACACCCCCGTGTCGACGATCGCGCGATCGCCGTCGACAGCGGCGACGAAGGAGAGGCAACTTGCGTGAGCAGGATTCGAACGGTCGGCGGGCCATGTCGCGCCAACATCGCAGACGACATGTAGCCGCTCGTCGGGCCGACAAACTACATAGCCGGACTGTTCGAAGTGAATCAGACGTTCGGCCGGCCGCTCGGCAGGTTCGATCGCGGCAAGCCGTTTCTGCCCGACAAGTGTCGAGTCGCCAAAGAGCGGCACGTCACCGTCGGGCATCAGCATCGTGCCGAGCCATTCGCGCATCCGTTCTACAGCGTCGTGTAGCCCATCGATCTGGCCGAGATCGTTTGCCTCGCCGAGGCCACCCACGTCGATCAGGTCGCCGAGAACCTGGCAATGCAGTGAAGCGGAGCGCTCATAGTGACCGCCGTCCGCC
>CAXMRH010000259.1:0-11703 GCA_964196045.1 uncultured Chthoniobacterales bacterium
GGCCGCACTGGCGACCATGCGGGTGAGCGGGGTCGAGAGCGGGCTCGACTCTGTCACGCTCGATGAGGCGATCCTCGATGCAGACGTCCCACGGGGAATGGCGTACAAGATTTGGCGAATACCAGAGGTGACCCCGCAAGACGCGTTTCGCCAGGCCACCGTTCTGTATGTCCTCGGTCTCCCTGCGACCTCTGGCCTCCCTGCAACTCGTGAGTACACCAGAACCGAGCTCGGTAAGCGGACGGCTGAACTCGAGTCAGACGACATCGAGGTTCGACGGGCCCTGCTTCGGGAGGTCACAAGAACCGTCGGCGAGTTCAACTACACCGCCCTCGAGGACAGCGTGAACTGGAAGTTGTACAGCGCGATCAGAACGGCTGCGATAACTCGTCCGGCTGAACCGGCCGTTCTCGACGCTCTGAAAGCTGGCGAGGACTACCTGATCGCGATGTACTCCGAGCTCTATCTCGAAGTTGCGAAGCTCTTCCGCCTGACGCTTCGCCCGGAGTACAAGATCGAAGAGTTCGCTGCAGCAACCTATGCAGTCAACGAGGGCTTGGCTGGGCGCCTGAGCTCGAAGTATCGCCGCTCGGGCATTTCACGCGCGACCGGCGAGGCCGGCGCATGTCAGGACTGGACCCTGTTCTCGATCGCGTTCGAGGCGCTCATCGACCACTTTTTCAAGTGGGACGAAGCCTGACCTAGGGCCGAACGTCGGGGGGAAGGTTCGCCTCCAGCCAAGTTCGGAAGTCTCCGACCGATCCTGCAGGCGCATTTCCGGGAAGCGTGACCCACAGTCCTGCCTTCCACGACGGGGACGCCCGGCGGTACTTGCCGATTCCAGGGCCGGGCACCTTCGTGCCTTGCCCGCCGGTGGAGTTGTAGTAGTCGACCCCACACTGGAAGAGGACCTTGACCTGGCTGAGATCAACGGTCTGCCCGTCGGGCTGCTGCAGACGGAGCTCAGACGTCAAGAACTCTGCCGTCTGACCAGATGCCGGGCTTTGACGTCTGCCAGCCCAGAAATGCATCATCAACGCGCTCGCATTCCACGGCGCCGAATAGCTTCCGTCAGCTTCTTGCCGCCACGGGATTTGCCCGTGGCTCCCGCTGCTGAAGGGGTCGCTGTTGAGCCGGCCCGCTTGTCCCAGATACGCACCGTTCGAGGTCGAGGTGAGGTTCACGTCGAATGCCTTGTTCCAGTTCCCGTTCGCGAACTGGTAGTACGCCCCGTTTCGAACGTTCACGCGGAACGGCACGGGAGGATTGTGCCCATTCTCGGGAATCACCGCACATCGGAACTCGGCGAACTGGCCCGAGCCAAGGTTGCCCCATACCGAATTGCGACTCGGTCCTTGTGCCCAATTCCACGTTTGAGGCAAGTAGAGCGAAGCATCGTGGCGGCCCATCGGTGCTTCCTCGTTCGGGTTCGATCCATCGCCTGCGCCGATCGTCCCGTCGATCACCTGAGCAACGCTGTACCGGCCGTTCACGACCGCGGTTGTAGTACTCGTTGTCGTCGCCGGACGTGTGGTGGTGGTCGTCGTCGTCGTCTGGCGAATCGACGTGGTCGTTCGCGGCGATGTCGTCGTTGTGGTGACCGCTCGAGGACGACTCGTCGTGGCAGGGACGGGACCAGGTGCGCCGGTCACGGCGGCCGCAGGCAACACCGTCGTCGACGGGATCAACGCCTCGTCTTCGGAACCCCCGTCGGCGGCGGCACTTTCAAGCGGAGAGTCAACAATGACGAACTCGCCAGCGACCTCGACGATGATGTCATCCGCGAGAGGAACCGATCCGGGTGTCAACACCGGAGAAACGATCTGTCTGCTGGCAGACTGGGCGCCGACCTGGCGAGCACGAACTCGTTCCGCTCCCTCATCGAGGACGCGGAGCGCTGCGGTCTCGACCGAATCGGCCGAAGAACGTGTGTTCACCACGATCAACGCACCCGCCAAGAGCACAGAAAATCCTATGATGAAGAACGTTGGTCGTCTGTCGAAGGGACGACGAGCGTCACCCATTCGCACTCTGCTTTCTGTAGCCCACGCCTCCTCCATTCATGCCACACTCCGTACGCGAAATCCACGCGACTAGTCACCGAACGTACCCAAATCAGGAGTTCTCGGCCAAGAATGATCCGAACGACTACCGAATGATGTCCTTCTACCGACCTTGAGCACATGATTCGACGAGTCGCGGCGCTCTCGCTCCTGCACACAATCTGGCTCGTGGGCATCGTGGCAACTGCCACATCGCAACTTGGGCTGGCCCGCCTTTGGCCTTAGTCGAGCGTCCGCGAGTCGCCCGATGCCCTGTTCTGGATCGTCGTGATCGGAGCCTCATTGTATGCCGCTAGGTCCGTGCTCTCATCTGGACCTGGTTGCTCCCCGCGCCAGAAGTCGGCAGCCCCTGGACGAACAGCGGTGCCGTTGGCTCATTTGGCCTGTGCGTGATGCTCTCGCTTCGCCATCTCGCGTTGGCCGTGATTGCCCGATCTGCCGCACCGCTGGTGATATCGGTCGGGTACTGGTTTGTCGGATCATCAGCCCTCGTGTGGGTTGGTGCTGCAGTTCCGTTCTCCAGCGCCACGCGGACTACGGCGCCGACATCCTCGCTGAGTCGACGACACTCGTCTCCATCGCGCCCGCAATGCGTGCCCACCATGAGCGCATCGACGGGGCCGGGTATCCCCTTGGGCTCGTCGGTAGCGAGATTCCCTTCCACGCTCGTATCGTCGCCGTCTGCGATGTGTACGACACCATGTCCAACACGCGCCAGTACCGCAAGGGCCGGAGTATTGCTCGCACAATCGAAATGCTGGAAGAGCATGACGGTTCACAAAGGGAACTGCGAGTTGTGGACACCGTTGTGCGATCGGTCCGAGCAAACCCGCCGACGGTGGTGCCAGAGCTACTCGACCGCATCGGGCGCATCGGGCGCGATTGTATTCCCGACTATGTCCAGGTCGACGCGCCCTGAGCGCACGCTCCGTCCGTCAGGACCCGATGCTCACGACTTTCCGAGCTCGAATGCGTCGTGCAGCGCCTGAGTGGCGCGATCTACGTCGTCACTGCGCACCACACAACTGATCCGAATAGCCGACGTCGAGATCATCTCGATGTTGATGTCTGACTCAGCCATCGTCTCGAACATCGTGGCGGCCACACCAGGGTTGCTCTTCATGCCTGCACCAACGAGCGACACCCGTCCGATGTCGGTATCGGTAAGAACCGTGCAGTCGTCTCCGTCGAAGCGCGACTCGCTGATCGATGCCGCCGTCGCGACCTCGTCCTTCGGACACGTGAAGCTGATGTCGGTCACTCCAGCAGCAGAGACGTTCTGGACGATCATGTCGACGTTGACGCCAGCCTCGGCGAGCGCGCGAAACAACCCGGCCGCGATTCCCGGCTCGTCTGGCACTCCACACACCGTGACTTTGGCCTCTGACGTGTCGGGTACGACAGCAGAAACGACAGCTTGTTCCATGTCTGGATCCTCCTCCACAACCCAGGTGCCAGGCTCCCAGGTGAATGCGGATCGAACGTGCAACGGCACGCGGTAGTTACGTGCGACCTCGACCGATCGCATTGCTGGCTTGGGACAGCCCACGGCGGTCATCTCGAGCAACTCGTCGAAGCTGATCGAGGGCATCTTGCGGGCATCCGACACGACCCGAGGATCAGCGGTGAACACACCCGACACATCGGTGTAGAGCTCACAGGAGTCGGCTTCGAGCACATGGGCCAGGGCCACCGCAGTTGTGTCGGAGCCACCGCGTCCGAGGAAGGTCACGTCCTTGTCCGCCGAAACGCCCTGTGATCCGGCGACGATCGGGACGAGTCCCTCAGCGATCGCCTCGCGGATCCGAGTCGGATTGATTTCGAGAATCTTCGCGTTCCGGTGGTTCGTGTCGGTCATGAATCCCGCTTGGCTGCCGGTGAACGACGCGCTCGGGACACCGACGTCGTTGAGGGCGATCGCCACAAGCGCGCACGCTTTGCGCTCCCCAGCCGTGATCAACAGATCCATTTCCCGCCCCGGTGGTGACTTCGAGACTTCTTCCGCAAGTCGAATGAGTTCGTCGGTCTCCTTGCCCATCGCCGAGATCACGAGCACGACATCATCGCCCCTACGCCGACAACGCGCGACATGATCGGCAACATCACGAATGCGATCGGCATCGGCGACCGAGGTGCCACCAAACTTTTGAACAACAAGAGCCACGGCTGAACACGGTAACGTTGTGAGGTGTCTCCAGAAACCCAACGCGGCTGCATCATTGCGCTCGGCATTCTTCTCATCGTCGGCCTGCTGGCTCCGTTGATCGCGATCGCCTTCACCTGAACGCCGAAAACTAGAGGTCCATCGGGAACGTCGAAAGCGCTACGGGTCCGGACCCGGTCACCAGGATCTGCTCTTCGAGTTTGATGCCTTCCCCACCGTGACGCGAGCCGACGAACGCTTCCGTCGTCAACACCATGCCCGGTTCGAGAACTCCGTCGAATCCCGAAGCGTCCCACATGTGTGGGAAAAAGATCTCGGGATACTCATCGCACTGGCCAACGCCGTGGAAGTTGACGCAGTAGTGGCGATAATCCTCGATCGGTGGTTGCCACGACGTATGGCAGATCTCATGAAAGGTTCGGCCCGGCACGAGTAGCTCGCTGTTGTGCTGGATCTGATGAAGTGCGAGGTCGTACACCTGTTGTTGTTGCGCAGTGGGTTTGCGATCACCCGCGATCCAGCTGCGGGAGATGTCGCACATCATGCCGTAGGCACCCACGAGGTCGGTGTCGTACGCGACGACGTCGCCGTTCTCGATCATCCGGCTACTGGCTTCCTGCATCCATGGATTCGTCCGAGGGCCCGACGACAAGAGCTGCGTTTCGATCCACTCACCCCCTCGACGGATATTGCCGGCGTGGAGCAGCGCCCAGACCTCGCGCTCGGTCATCCCTGGTTCGAGCGCTTCGCGCATGTCTCCCATCGCGGACTCACATGCGTGGATCGCACATCGCATCGCCTTGATCTCATCCACGCCCTTGATGTGCCGCGCCATCTCCATCATTTCGAGGCCGTTCTCGATCCGAACGCCGCCAGCGGCGAGTGCCTGGAACTCGAGATAGCCGCAATAGTCGATCGCTATCCGGGGCTTGTCTCCGCAGTGTTCGGAGATGACGGCGAGCATTTCGTTCGCCCACTGGTTCGCCTTCTCCTCATATCGAGGCCCCGCGAGGAAGTAGATCGAGCTGACGGCTGGCCGAACCTCGTCGACATGAGGATTGTGTGCGGAGAGGAAGTCGCACTCAAAGAACTCCCACAAGATCACCGACTCGTCCGCACCCACCCAGCAATACCGGGAAGGGTTTCGGCTCGTCCAGACCTGCATGTTGGTCGAGTCCGTGCAATATCGAATGTTCGCCGGCTCCCACAGGATTGCTCCGTCGTACCCCATCTCGTCGAGCTGTCGCCTAACCCGAGCAATCCGGTAGTCGCGCATCGCCTCGACATTCGGCAATTCGAGGCCCGCACCGATCCATTCAGCCTCGAGTGCGGGACCTGGCCCAAGTACGAGATGGTGACCCTCTGCACCGGCGGCGCGGATGCCGTCTGCCTTGGCGTTGATGCTGGCTTCGATCTTTCCGGTCATGTAGGTCTCGTGTTGGTCTGGCGTCGGCGCGGGAGCTCAGCCTGCATCGATCGTCGGTGGGGTCGGGTTCAAGCCAGCACCGAGGCGATCTTCAGCTCGGCCCGGCACGTCGCCTTGGGGAATTGGAATGTTGGCAAGCGACTCACGGGTGAAGCATTGACTAAGAATGTTCTGGAATCGATGGAGCGGTTCCTCGAAACGAGGTGCCAATGGTCCCGCCGGCACAGCGCCGTGGGTGAGCCCACGTTGGCCTCGTTCGACGATGTCGATGTCTTCGTTGTTCACGTCGAGCCAAAAGGAAACCGTTGGCTCGACATCTGCATCGCTGACCTCTCCCGTTGATGGCGGCAGCAATAACGAACAGGTCTCTGTGGTCTCACCGGCCGATGTCGGATCGAAGCGCATGACCCAGACGTGGTTCGGAAGGACAGACAACAACACGTTGGGGAAGATGGCCACGAATCGGCCGGACACCAGATCGGAGTCGTCGAGGCCAGCAGCCGGAGGAAGGCTGAGCCAGTCGTCGCGGTCGTCTCCCGACACTGGCGTTGTGGTCTGACCGCAATACATCCCGGGTCCTTGGTAGCGATAGTGGTCGTCGACGCGCGACACCTTCGCAAGTTCGGGATGTACCCAGGTCAGGTGGTAGTACTCCTGGAAATTCTCGCTGATCAACTTCCAGTTGGCCTTGATCTCGATCGACTGCTCGTCACGTTTGGTCCATGCGTCGAGCCCGTATCCGGACATTCGCTCTGGCAAGTCTCCCAGCCAGTCGTGAAGCGGAGGTGTGTCGGCGTCGAGACACACGAACAGCAACACACCCCAGGTCTCCACGCGCACGGGGACAAGGCCGAGTTCTGCCTTGTCGAAGTCATCGCGGGGAACGTCAGTGAAGAGTGGGGTCGCGACCAGCGTCCCGTCGAGTCCGTACCCCCAGCGGTGGTACGGGCAGCGAATCGTGTTCGCGACGTCACAATCCGCGGGGGCGAGCTCGGTTCCTCGATGCCGACAGGAGTTGTAGAAGCCCCGTAGAACCCCGTCTGATCCGCGGGTGATGATGACCGAACGACCGCCGACGTTGCGCACGATGAGACGTCCGGCGCTCACTACGTCGTCGGCGATACCGACGCACACCCAGGCTCGTTCGAAGACCATCTGCTGTTCCGCGTCGAAGAACTCATCACTCGTATAGGCGGACGGGTCGAGGCCGGTTGACTGACGAAGCGGGCGACGAGTTCCGCTCCACGCATCGTTGCTCGTCCAATCAACAACGCCCATCAGGCTGCTCCCCTTTGGCTGACCGTCTGGGTCGATGACGGGCCCGAAACCCAGCCGAGATCTTCGGAGACCCGCCGCGCGGTGCGCGAAACAAGGGTGGCGACCTGCGCTGGCGCTGTGGGTCCTGCGTTTTCGGGACCGGGAAACCGATACGTCGGTCCGTAGGCGTACAGTGCCGCCACTGCGTGGCCCAGCTCGTTCTGGACGGCTGAGGCCACACTCGACAACCCGTTGACGAACTCGCCGTGGGTCCAGAGGGGCACGCCCTCCCGCAGGCTCGCAATTCGTTCACGGACGAGAGACGGATCGACGACGGTGCTCTCGGTGAATTGTTCAAGCGGATTCGCCAGATAGGCGTCGACTTCGCTGTCCTCCCAGAACGCGAGGGTGACGAGGCCAACACATCCGGCGTGAAGGGGGACGGTGGTCCCAGTCCAGTCTTCGGCTCGTACTGGCTTCGGCGCGTCGACCTGCTCGATGGTTGTCGTGGTTCCGCCTGATGGAACCGATAGCGCGACGGCCTCACCGAGCTCTTCCGCGAGCTCGATCATGAATCGACGAGCGAGGGAGACGATGTCGGAGGCCGCGGTTGGTCCAGCCATCGCGATCACGTCGGGCCCGATGCGGTAGACGCCGGCACCGTCTCGTCGGAGCGCTCCTTCTCGTTCGAGAGTCGCCAGCAAGCGCGCTGCCGTACTCGTAGCGAGGTTCGTCCGATCGGCGAGGTCTACCAACCCACCCGGCCGAACTCCCACCTCTCTCAGAATTGCGATTGCGCGCTCGACGCTCTGAACACCTGACATTACGAAATGTTCCCACCTAGCGGTATCGTTGTCAATCTGTTCCCACAGAGTGGGAAGGGTTCATTTGCAGATCCATCCATACTGGAGACAGTGACACATCCGAGAGAGGCAGCCTGTGCGAGAACCCGAACGCGCAGTCTCGGAGCGCACCATGAGTGACACAGCGTGGGTCTTCCCTCCTGCGGAAAGTGCGGATGAGCACGGCATCGTCGGAATCGGCGCCGACATGGAGCCAGAGACGATCCTCACGGCATACTCCCGCGGCCTCTTCCCCATGCCCCTCGATCCAAATGGCCCGATCGCCTGGTGGTCACCCGACCCCCGCGCCGTCATACCAGTGGATGGTCTTCACATCTCACGATCGCTACACAAATCGCTCAAACGATTCACCTTCACGATCAACACCGCGTTCAGCGAGGTCATCACTGCGTGTGCCGATGAGAAACGACCGCATGGATGGATCGACGGACAGGTGATCCGCGCCTACACGAACCTGCACGAGCTCGGCTGGGCCCACTCCATCGAAGCTCGAAACCACGAAGGCGAACTCGTCGGCGGCGTCTATGGCGTGAGTATTGGACGAATGTTCGCCGGAGAATCCATGTTCCACACCGAGACCGATGCCTCCAAGGCTGCGCTCGTCCACACCGTCGAGGTGCTCAATGCTGTCGGAGTCACCCTTTTCGATGTCCAGTGGATGACTCCACATTTGTCGACTCTTGGGGCGATCGACCTATCACGAAGCGACTACGTTCGGCGATTGGAAGATGCGGTCTTGAACGAGCCTGCTAATGCGTTCGATGCTGAACCCCAGAAGCCAACCCTTGTAGAAGGAAACACTTGAGTATCAACAGCCATCTACCGATTGCCTCGATGTGATGGACTCACGCGCATTTGTGGCGCTCGGCGTTGGAACGACAGGATTCGTCCTTGGTCTCCTTACCCTGCTCGATGGCTCGAGTCTCGGGATCTTTGCTGGCGTTGCCTCGCTTGGAGCCGGCCTGATCGGTTGGATGCTCTCACGTCAGATTCAAGACACCGAGCGGATGCTCGATGCAGAACGCCGTCAAGCGGACGGTCTCGAGGAGACGGTCACTTCACAGGTTCAGGCGCGCATTACCGCTGAGGACGCGGTGCGGTCCCTTGGAACAGAGCTCGCTGCCACTCAGGCGAGCGAGGTCGAACGCGCAGAACGGGTCGAGGAACAGATCCGCGAAGAGGTGCACCTGACCGGCTCCGAGGCGCGAAGTGCGATCACCGACCCCAGCACCGGCCTGTACACCGAGACGTACTTCCGCGCCGCGGTCGAGGCTCGCGTCGCCGCGGCTCGACGGCACCTCCGTCCTGTGGCTGTAGTCCTGATGGAAGTAACCAAAGCCGAGGGCGAAGATCGAACGCAGGCTGACCCGCGGGTCGTTTCGGACTACGTGAGCGCGACCCTTCGTGAATCGGACACGGCGTGTCGGACGAGCAAGGGTCTCTACGCTCTTGTCCTCGAAGACACCCCAGAGAACGGTGCCGTGTGGACGGTCGAACGGATCCGACGGCGCATGGCAGAAGAAAACGAGAGCCTGACCCTGTGGGCTGGCATCGCGTGTTATCCAGCGCATGCTTTCGAAGTGCGCGATCTCGTCGGCAAAGCCAGCGAGGCTCTCGAAGCTGCCACCGAGTGGCACCAGGATCGCATCGAAGTCGCCGTCGCAGATTTGTAGGAACTAGAGGCCGCGCAGGGGGAGGCCGGCTGCCTGGTAGATGGCGTCGATGGCAGCCATGTTGGCGATGGAATCTTCGCCGCTAGTCGGGAATGGTGTCCCGAGCTGAACATGGTCCACGAACGCCCGACACATGTGGTCGTACGTGACGCCAGCATTGATCTCGCCGCTGGTCTCACCGCGCTCGTTGCGGATGGTCAACATGTTGCCTTCCTGCGGAGCGAGTGGGTTGATCGCCGTGATCGAACCCGTCGTGCCGGTGACCTCGAGTCGGATGTCGTGATCCGTTGAGATCATCGAGCTCTCGATGTGGCCAGTGGCTCCGGACGGGAAGGTTAACTCGGCAGAGATCGACGCATCCACCCGCTCTGGCGGCCCAACCACCGCTTCGGCGGACGTCACGGTTGGTTCTTCACCCACGCAGTGGCGCACCCAGGTGGTCGGGTAACAGCCAAGGTCCATGAGCGACCCGCCAGCGGTTGCGTAGTTCCAGCGGATGTCGGGTTGGCCGATCTCGATGTTGAAGTACGCCTCGGCTCGAGTGACCGAACCGATCGCGCCGGATCGGATGACCTGCAGAATCCGCTGGAACATCGGGTGGTACCAGTGGTGGAAGGCTTCGCCCAAGATCTGGCCAGTCTCTCTTGCGACCTCGACCATCTGCGCCGACTCCGAAGCGTTCGATGCCGAGGACTTCTCACAGAAGACATGCTTACCGGCGCGAAGTGCGGCAATGGACCATTCAGCATGCAAGTTCATGGGCAGCGGGATGTAGACCACGTCCACGTCGTCGGCCGCGATGACCTCCTCGTAGGTATCCGAAACGCTCGGGATCTCGTTTGCGGCCGCGAACTCTTCTGCCCGGCCACGATCTCGAGCAGCGACCCGCGTGACGGTCGCCGAGTCGATCTTGGAGATCGGCTCGATCAACGCCTTGGGTGCAATGTGTGCGGCCCCGAGAACTCCGAATCGAAGTTGTGTCATCCTGTCCTTCCCCACGTCTGGCGTGGAATCTGCCGGTCTCGCCAACGCCTCTGACCAAACCGCCAGTTGACGTCACTCAGCGGAACTACAGAGGCGAGCGTTACGGGTTGAGGCCAAGCTTCGTTCAATGCGGCGGTGATGGCTGCGACCACGTCGTCGCTCGGGGTTGGCGAGATGTCGGCGATCCGAAATCGAAATGGCTCTCCATCGCTGCTGTCGTCTTCGATCAGCTCAGCCATCAGAGAGGCACGTTTCCGTGTTTACGTTCGGGGATTCGTTCCTGCTTCGTTTCGAGCAGACGGAACGCCCCGACCACAGCCTTGCGAGTATCCGCCGGGTCGATAACCTCGTCGATGTACCCGCGTTCGGCAGCGACGTAGGGGTTGGCCGTGCGTTCGGTGTACTCGGCAACGAGCTCGGCCCGTTTCGCCTCGGGGTTCGCCGCCTGTTGAAGCTCCCGACGGTAGATGACCTCGACGGCGCCCTGCGGTCCCATCACCGCCATCTCGGCTGAAGGCCACGCGAAACTCATGTCCGAGCCGACGGCCTTCGAGTCCATCACCAAGAACGCACCGCCATAGGCCTTCCGGGTGATGACCTGCACCCGCGGCACGGTCGCCTCGCAATAGGCATAGAGCAGCTTCGCCCCATGGCGGATGATGCCACCGTGCTCCTGATCGACACCAGGAAGGAACCCGGGGACATCACAAAAGGTCAGCAACGGGATGTTGAACGCATCGCAGGTTCGAACGAAACGAGCAGCCTTCTCGGCGCACTCGATGTCGAGGACGCCAGCGAACACCTTCGGTTGGTTGCCGACGACTCCGATCGGCTTTCCATCGATCCGCGCGAAACCGCACACGATATTTCGGGCCCAGCTGTCGAAGTACTCGAAGAAGTCGCCGTCATCGACGACTGACTGGATGACGTCGATCATGTCGTAGGGCACGTTCGAACTCTCGGGAAGAATGTCGCGTAGCTCGGGGCACTCACGGTCCGGATCGTCCTCGACCTCGACCCGCGGTGGTGATTCCAGGTTGTTCGACGGCAGGAAGCTGAGAAGAAGCTTGACCTGGTCGAGCACGTCTTCCTCGGAGGCTCCGGTGTATGTGGCGACACCGGACTTCGATGCATGTGATCTCGCACCACCCAGCTCTTCAAGTGTCACTTCTTCGCCCGTCACCGTCTTGACGACCTCGGGACCGGTGATGAACATGTGTGACTTCTCTCGAACCATGAAGATGAAGTCGGTCATTGCAGGGCTGTAGACGGC
>CAXMRH010000260.1:0-7781 GCA_964196045.1 uncultured Chthoniobacterales bacterium
CCGTGGCACCACGGTGAAATCGACGTAACATGCACCGACGGAATCGACGGTCTCGGGTCCGCCAGAGATCGACAATGAGGAGAGGGTCCCGTTGACCGAAATTCCTGAACACCTTTTGAAGCGTTCGGCCGAACGGAAAGCCGCCCTGTCTGGGCAAGCTCCGGAAGCAGACGCCGATGCAGGGACTTCCGTCGAACCAGCCGTGGCCGCAGCTACCCCTGCCCTCGCCGCTGCGGCGCTTCCCGAGGTAGCCCCCGAGCCGCCCGCTCGCGTCCCGCCATACGTCGAGGCCTACAAGGCACGAAAGAAGATGCCGTTCTGGATCATTCCGGTTCTGCTCACCTTGCCCGTGTGGGGAGCGATGTACGTCGGCACCCTCGAGCGCGTACCTCAGGGGCTGACCGGTCTGCTCGGTGAAGGCGAAGAGCTGTACGTGGAATCCGGGTGTTCTGGTTGCCATGGCGCCGAAGGCGGTGGCGGCATCGGTCCTGCCTTGTCGGACGGCGAAGTCCACGTGACGTTCACCTCGATCGAGGACCAGATCGTCTGGATCGCACAAGGTTCGGCTGTCGTCGGAACCGGCAACGTCTACAGTTCCGCCGACTCTCCCCGGCCCCGAGCGGTCGCTGGCCAGATGCCTGGCTTCGGCGCTGGCAACTCGACGCAGCTCGACATGGAACAGCTGCTCGCGGTAGCGCTCTACGAGCGAGCGGAGTTCGAACCGGACGAAGAGCTTGCACAGCGCGACCTGCTCCTCGCCGAACAGATGGACCTCCTGCTTGAGACCGGTGAACTGGCGGCCGCCCTTTCCGCGGCCGGTATCAGCATGCACGACGTTCCCGAACCTGCAGGGCTAACGGCGGAGACGGTGGCGGAGTATCTCGCTCCAGCTCGCGCAGCACTTCCGGACAGCGAAGGCTGATCACATAATGACCGCCACGTTGACCGCACGCGATGTGCGATCAACATGGATCGGTCCAAAGCGCGCTCTCCCTGCTGTCGCACTCGCCGGAGCGTGCGCTCTCGCGGCCCTCTCCCCTGTCGGCGAGGACGAGGGTCAGGTGTTGTGCCCCTATCGACTTGCGACCGGCGGATGGTGCCCGGGCTGCGGATGCACACGCGCACTCAGTGCGGCCATGCGTGCCGACCTCGGAGCGGCGGTTGCGCTGAATCCGCTCACGCTCCTGATCCTGGCGCAAGCAACGGTCATCAGCGGTTGGTTCCTCGCGGCCCCCTCGTCTGCGCGATCTTGGTGGCAACGAAACGACACCCGAGTGCTCCAGGTGAATCTCGTAGTCGCAGCTGTGCTGTGGGTCATGCGTATGGCAACGGGCGCCATCCCTCTCCCGTATTAACCAGCTGTCACAATCCGTCGCTGCGCTCCTCGATGCTCGGCTGCTGCGCCCGAGGTGGCGACAGGTCGTTCGTCCCTCACTCCCTCCCGAGCTGGCGTCTTTTCGTGCGTATACAGGCGTTCGTGGGTCTGGCCGATGGCCTGTGAACCGAAAAGGGGCCTGACCCCTTTTTGGAGAGAGGGGTCAGGCCCCTTCGTTCCAAATCGTTGAATTTCCAAGGGAGTCGGCTCCCCAGTGACCCATAGGGGTCAGGCCCCTTCTTTCCCGCACAGCGAGCAAGAACGCTTCGCCGGATCTCGACCGCAAGCCCCGACGTGTCATCGTCAGCTCCGGAGGGACGGAGGAGCGGGAGTACCGCTAGGGAGCCGCATCGGCGAAGCCGAGTGCGGAGTGTTAACGCGTGTTTCGGATGTCGATGCGGTTGGAGTCGGTCACCGCGGACACCAAAAAGTCGGTCACATCGTCGAGCGTGAACCGATCAAGCGCCTGAAGCTGCGTCGTGCGATCGAGAACGCGGTCTGCGGGTTGATATGCCTCATCGAACAGTGCCTCGATGATGAAGCCGTTGCTGATGAATCCGTACTCCGAGCGAAGAATCGAGATCGCCTCATCGAAGTCGGCCTGGGTGAGTGATCCGGAACGAAGCTCGTCGAGCTCTACCGAGACGGTGTCGGCGATCTCATCGATTCGCCCGGGATCGCCATCAACCGAGATGAGGACCTCTATCTCGTTGCCGGGTTCGCTGAACTCGATCTGAGCAGAGCCGCCATACGTGGCGCCAAGTTGCTCTCGAACGACCGTGAAGAGACGGTCGTTCAGAATCGACGCCGCCACTTGGGCCAGTACCCGATTCGAGATCGATTCGTCGGCCTCCCCGACCGACAGCAACCTGAACGAACCACCCGATGTTCCCGATCCCACAGCCAGACGCTCGCTCACGACGCCTGGCAAGGGTGGTTGCGCGGGATCGTCGTCATTCGTGGCGTCCGGAAGGGAACCGATCCATGTCCGGGCCAGGTCGATCACCACGCCAGGATCGACGTCGCCGACAACGACGATGACGTGCTCGTCGAGCGAGCCGAAGCGTGCATCCCAGATCCGTTTTGCGACGGTGGGAGTTAATACGTCGAGCTGTGCGGGCGTAGCAACCGCGGCCAATGCACCACCTCCGGTCCGAGCGTCCGAAACCGCGATGTTCGCAGCTGTTCCTGAGTCGAGTGCGGCTCGCTCCACCGCATCACGGGCGAATTCAAGCTGTTGAGAAAAGGGCACATCGTCGACCCGCGGGCTGATGAGTGAGAGATGCAGCAGTTCGAACAAGGCCTCGACATCTCGCGTGGAGGACGCCCCGGAGAATCCTTCACTGAAGTCGGCCACGTAGGGCGACAGGGCCACCTCGAGATCAGCCAAGTACCGGCGAACCTGGATTGGATCCCACGGCCCCAGCCCACTCGATGCGACAGCGGAGATTGCAGCGCCAGCGATCGGCCCATCATCGTCCGACAGCATGGACCGCCCGCCGGGAGACTCCGAGACGAGAACAACCTGCTCTTCGGAGATGTCTGATTCGGAGAACAAGACCCTGGTCCCATTGCCGAAGACGAGCTCGAATCCGTTGTTCTTGTCGAGCGCCTTGCGCTCGACTTCCTCCACGGGGTTCGGAGACTCGACCAAGACATCGATCTCTTCGACGTCGTCATCGAACTGATCGACGACGGCCTGTGCTGCCCGTTGGACTCCTGCCAGGTGCTCTTCACGATCACCGACACGCGTGGCATCCGGGCCAACGACGATGACGATGGGCGCAGCGGTAGTAAGCATCCATCCGTAGTGGTTGTTGACCGCAGCAAGACCGAGCTCATCGAGAATCTCGATGACCATGTCCACTGAATCGTCGACCGATTGGATGTCGCCACCGCCGATGAAGTGGTTGACCAGCCCGTTCGCAAAGTCGCTGTCCTGTGTGGTTCCGGACTGTGCGAGGCGCTGCTCCTGCGATGACCGAATGACGGCTGTCGCCCGATCGAGCTCTGACTGTGTGAAGGGGTTCTGAATGCTGCCCTGGAGTTCTGTCATGAACTCCTCTGTTCCGGCCTCGAGGTCGTCCGCATCCACGTTGAAGCCCAAGTACACGAGGTCTCGCGCATAGGAAAACCAACCGCCTCCAGCCCTTCGAAGATTCAATCGACCCGAGTCAACGCCCTCGTTCAGTCTGCTATCGATCATCAACCCCAGGATGATCTCGGTGAGCTGGAGTTCGTTTCCGCCTCGCGTGTTGAGATCCCACGTCCTCAAAGGGATGTCGACACTCACAAATGAATCACCGAAGCTCGGCTCGACAACGAGCTCGATGTACGGCTCAGTCCTCAATTCGAAATCGGACGTTTCCGGAGCGGGGACGAGCGCCCCCCGTGGTTGCAGCGAAGAGAATCGATCGATGATCTCCTCTTCGAGCGAGTCGAGGCTTCTGTCGCCTACCGCGACGATCGCCATGTTGTCTGGCCGGTACCACGTGTCATAGAAGGCGCGTAGGTCCTGATCCGTTAGCGAGTTCACCGTCTCCGGGGTGCCGGAGACGCTGACGCCTTCGTACGGCGTTCCGAGGTAATACGCCTGCTCGAACGCGACGTTGATGAGTCCGTCGCCGGATTCGTCACGCAGGCGCAGCTCTTCTCTCACCACAGGGGCTTCGTTTGCCGTCTCGACCGGGTCGATCGTCGCCGCCGACGCCCATTCGACCAGGACGTCGAACGCAATGTCGACATTGTCATCATCGTCGGTGACCGCGATCTGGTAAACGGTTTCGGTATCTGACGTGTAGGCGTTGAAGTCGGGACCGATCTCCGCACCGATGCTTCTGAGTGCGTCGTCGAGCGTGTTGCCTGGAAACTTGGAGGTGCCGTTGAACATCATGTGTTCGAGGAAGTGCGCAGCCCCCGTCCCACGAGGATCCTCGTTGACACCACCCGCAGCTACAGCCAGCCGGAGCGAGACCGCGTTACCAGGGCTGCCATTGCTCCGGACGTAGTACGTCAACCCGTTCTCGAGCACGCCAATACGGACATCCTCATCGATCCCAAGCGGCGTTGGGTCGGGCTGTGGCTCGTCGAAGGAGACGACACCGACGTCGCCACCGTCTGGCGGGGAGATCGTGTCTTCTGATCCGGCAAGCGTCGTGGTCGACGGTTCCGCTGCATCGCCGTCCGGCTCATCTGGATCGGACGTACACGCGACGGCCAGGAGCGCTGCGAGCGCTGTAATCGCGACGATCTTCATACCAGGTCGTTCCACCAACCGTCACAGTATCGACACTTCACGCCATGAAGGTCGCGAGCGTCAGGCGATTGCGCGTGCAGCATCCGCCATGATCTCAAGCGTCTCGTCCACGACCGAATCTGCGTGGGCCAGACCGGGGAACAAGATCTCGTAGGGGCCCGGAGCGAGGGCAACACCTCGGTTCAAGGCTTCATGGAAGAACTGTGCGTATATCCCGTTCTCGGCAAGTTCTTTGACTTCGTCGAAGTTCGTCGGCGCGGTGTCGCCGAAGAACAGCCCGACTAGTGGTCCGAGTTGAGGCACGATCGCGGCAATACCCGCGTCGGAGAAGGCCGCCCGCATACCGTTCGCGAGTCGAGTCGCAATGCGCTCCAACTCGACGTACGCAGCTGCATCGAGAAGCTCGAGCGTTGCAAGCCCAGCTGCGGTAGCAAGGGGATTACCGGAGAGCGTTCCGCCCTGGTAGACCCCACCGAGGGGCGAGACGTGACCCATGATCTCGCGGCTAGCTCCGTAACACCCGACAGGGAGGCCCCCGCCGATGACCTTCCCGAAAGCCCAGATGTCTGGCTGAACACCAAACCACTCTGTAGCTCCACCGGTCGCCAAACGGAAGCCGGTGATGACCTCATCGAACAGAAGCATGGCCCCAGCGGCATCACAGGCAGCACGAAGCCCGCGAAGGAAGTCCTCGCTCGGTGGCACCAAACCCATGTTGGCGGCGACCGGTTCGACGGCGACAACTGCGACAGTCTCGTCGATCTCCGGTACGACGTTGAACGGAGCAACGATCGTGTCGGCGACTGCCCCGAGGGGAACTCCGTCGCACCCCGATAGGCCCTGGTTGGCAATCCCCGACCCACCTGCAGCAAGAAGTGAGTCGGTATGTCCGTGGTAACACCCTGCGAACTTGATGACCGTGTCTCGTCTGGTCGCGCCCCTAGCGAGACGAATCGCCGACATGGTCGCTTCGGTTCCAGACGAGGTCAGCCGCAACATCTCCATCCCGGGAACGCGGCCTGTGATCTCTTCAGCGAGCTCGACTTCGCCCAGAGTCGGAGCCCCAAACGTCGTACCTTTGACCGCCGCAGCCGTGACGGCTTCGATCACCTTCGGGTGCGCATGCCCGAGGATTCCAGGTCCATAACTCTGGACGTAGTCGATGTAGCGCTTGCCCTCCACGTCGTACACGTATGGGCCCTCGCCGCGTTCGACGGCGTAGGGGGTTCCGCCAACGGAGCGGAAGGATCGAACTGGCGAGTTCACGCCCCCAGGCATGACGAGTTTGCCTCGCTCGAAGAGCGACTCGTTCGTGTGGGTTGTGATCTGCGTCATGGTGTGAGCTCGGGGGTCGGTGGGTCGATTGCGCGTTGTGGGGCTTGAAGGGCTGGATGGGCTGCGGCGAGCGACTCGGCGATCGAACGCGCCAGATATGTCACGATCAAATCGGCCCCCGCTCGTTTGATACTGATGAGGGATTCGAGGGCTGCAGCGTCGCCGTCGATCCAGCCGTTTGCTTCAGCTGCTTTGAGCATCGCGTACTCGCCGGACACGTGATACGCAGCGATCGGGACGTCGGTCTCCAGTCGGGCGCGCAGGATGATATCGAGATACGGGATAGCCGGCTTGACCATCACCATGTCGGCTCCCTCGGCCAGATCGAGGCGGATCTCGTTCATGGCTTCTCGGCCGTTTCGCGGGTCCTGCTGGTAGCCCTTTCTGTGTCCGCCATCGGCGATCGTCACATCGACGGCATCCCGAAACGGACCATAGAAGGACGATGCGTACTTGGCGGCGTAAGCCAGAATCGCCGCGTCGTGGTGACCCGCGACGTCCAGCGCGTTTCGGATGGCAGCGACCTGCCCGTCCATCATCCCCGACGGTGCAATGACATCAGCTCCGGCCACAGCTTGCGCAACGGCAATCCGGCGATAGAGCTCGAGGGTCGCATCATTGTCGACCGAGCCGTGTCCATCGAGAATCCCGCAGTGGCCGTGCTCGGTGTACTCATCGACGCACAGATCAGCGATCAACACGATCGAGTCCCCGAACCTCTCCCGCGCTGCCCGGAGCATCACCTGAATGATGCCCTCGCTGTCCCACGCGCCCGAGCCTTCAGCGTCCTTCTCGAGAGGAACACCAAAGAAGATCACCGCCGCGACCCCGAGCTGGCGAAGTTCTTCGATCTCCTCCAATGCCGACTCAAGGGTGTGTTGCATGACGCCAGGGAGCGAGGTGATCTCTTGGGGCGAATCGATCCCCTCCCGAACGAAGATCGGAGCGATCAGATCAGAGGCCGAGAGGGTAGTCTCGGCGACGATCCTACGCAGCGCTGGTGTGCGGCGGAGGCGACGAAGACGTTGCTGCGGAAACGACATGATGTCGACTCTACAAGTGCAATACCTCGTCGATCGAAACCGCATCGAGCGATCCGAGCACTCGGTCTGCGTGAGAGAAATCCTGTCCTGTGGTTATTCGATTTGGAACGGCAACCACACACATCCCCGCTGCCTTGGCCGCAGTCACCCCATGCGCACTATCTTCGATCACCACGCAGCGGGAGGGATCGGTTTGGGCACGTTCAGCTGCCAACAAGAACAAGTCCGGATGCGGCTTCGTGCGCTCCGCTCCAACGTCGGTCCTCGTAGCAACCGCTGTGAAACTCGCCCACAGTCCGTGTCGTCGAGTGTGACGCTCCACCCATTCAAGATGCGAACTGCTCGCCACAGCGGAGGCCACGGAGAGTTCGTCGAGCCGCACGAACGCCGCACGCACACCAGGGAGCAGGTCATAGGAGTCGGTCAGAGTGTTCTTGTGCGCCCGATATCTGGTGATGACATCCTCATCGGGCTCACCCAGGCCGCCGGCCTCCCGGCGAAGATGCTCCCACCATGGTTCGTGGTTCGCCGTACCGATCGTCGCCTGCCATGCGGAGAATTCCAGGTCCACGCCAAGACGGTCGAACTCGCGCTTCGCGGCCTCATATGCTGGCCACTCCGTGTCGAGAATCGTGCCGTCGAAGTCCCAAATGACGAGGTGGGTTCTGTGCTCCGAGGTGTTCAAACGTCGGCACCCTCGTCGTTGCCTTCGTAATGTGGAACCGAACCGTCGAGCAGGAGATGTGGTTGTGCCTCGGAGGCGAACCAAATC
>CAXMRH010000261.1:0-19743 GCA_964196045.1 uncultured Chthoniobacterales bacterium
CCTGCTCAGCTCGCCCTCACCGGTCCTTCTGAGCTCTCGATGTCCCTAGGGCTGACCGGAGCGGCACTCACGCTCGCCGGTGTTGCGGCTCTCATGGCCGCTCGTCGGAGCGAAGAGGACTACTAGCTAGAATCGAAACCCTGATCAAGACCGATGCCCTCGCCTCTGGCGGGGGCATCGGACGTTTTTCGAGGAGTCGAAAGTTTGTCCAGATATTGTCACTTTCGGTGCAAATCGCCCTTGCGGTAACGAGCCGTGGGCTGATACCACTGGGAGTTACTCAACACGACCCAGGAGTACCCCCGACATGTCCTCAAAGAAGATTCGCGCCGCGGCCCTCGCCGTACTGGTCTTTGCAGGGGGGGCAGCCGCTGCTGGATCAAGTCCCGCAGGAGCTCAAGACGGCCTAGGCCATTGCAACGGCAAGCCCGGGACGATCCCGATAATTGACGGCGTCGCGACCGGTACCGATGGCGACGACGTGATCGTCGGCACCGATGGCAACGATGTGATCAACGGTCGCAAGGGCAACGACACGATTTGTGGGCTGCTTGGCAAGGACGAGATTCGTGGCGCTGCCGGTGCTGATTGGATCAACGGCGGCGGCGGCGGCGACAAGATCTGGGGTGGCTCCGGTAACGACATTCTTCAAGGTGGTGACGGCTGGGACCGTATGTTTGGTGGCAACGGCAAAGACACCATGGATGGCGGCGGGGGCAACGACTTCATGCGTGGCAACGGCTGGGCTGACACGATGAGTGGCAATGATGGCAACGACAACATCAATGGCGGTCTTCACGACGATCTGCTGATTGGCAACGCGGGCTCCGACACGCTGCGTGGATCCCTCGGCAACAACACGTGCTGGGACCTCGATCCCGACACCGAGCACGGTGGTTGCGATAAGAACAATTTCGACCAGTGGCCGGCCTAGCCCAAGTTCTTCCACCCAAGGCTCACGTTGGCAAGCTAGCCGGGCTCGGCCCATGAACTTCCGCGGATGTCGGGCGGAAATCTCGGCGTGTCATTTAGATCTCCGCGGATCATCGAAGCGGAAGGATCGCGCCGTCGCTGAGACCGAGCACGACATCACAACGATCGATGACCCGAAGATCATGCGTCGCGACTATCACGGCAGAACCCGAAGCAGCGCATGTTGCGAGCGAGTCGACAATTCGATTCATATTCACTTCGTCCTGATGGCTCGTCGGCTCATCGGCAACAAGGATGGTTGGTGCAGTGATGAGAGCCCGTGCCACAGCGGCCCGCTGCTGTTCTCCGAGCGAGGTCTCGCTCGGAGACCGCTCGGCAAGGGCGGCGATCCCGAGAGTGTCCATCAACTCGATCGCCGAATGCAACGTCTCGCGGCCGAAGCGAAGTGGAAGAGCAATGTTCTCGAGCATGCTGAGTTCGTTGAGCAATCCAAGCGATTGAGGCACGATCGCCAGAACGCCCCAGTCGCCGGAGGATGGCACGCCATGTATGGAACCTTCGTCGGGTTCGTCTCCTCCGATGATCATGTTGAGCAACGTGGTCTTCCCCGATCCGGAGGGGCCGATCAGGGCGGTCATGGTCCCCGGCCATAGCTCGAAGGTCGCGTCCGTTACAGCGGTCACGATCTCGCTGCCCCGCAGATAACGCCTGCTTACGCCTTCGACACGAACCGTTGGCTCTGCTTGCATGGCTGTCCGAGACGGTGTCATGGTTCCTCCACGGTGAGGCGACGGTTGGTGGGGTCCCAGGACAGACGGGCGCGGTTGTCGGAAAAGTGCTCATGGACGTGAGCAGGCAATTGAATCCGACCAGCCTGGTCGATGACGGCCAACTCCGAGTCCCCCACGGTGACCGATGACACCGACCCATCACGCAGGGTCACGACCTCGTCGACCCGTTCGATCACTCGCTGGTCGTGCGTGGCGACGAGAACTGTGATTCCCGTCGCCGCGAGCCGCGCTATTGCGTCGAGCACTCGGTCGCTGCTGTTGCTGTCGAGCTCTGCGGTTGGTTCGTCGGCGATGATGATCGCCGGACGCCCGACTGCGCCACGGGCGAACGCGAGCCGCTGTTGTTCACCTCCAGAGAGTTGGTTCGGGAAGTTCGTAGATCGCGCTTCCAGTCCCAGCATCTCGAGCATCTCGGCGGCTGCATGTCGCCCGACGCGTCGGCGGGCCGCCACCCGCGCCACCTGATCGATCGCGGTGAGATGGCTGAGCAGGTTGTCGCTCGGTCTCGGGTGTACGTGCGACAACAATCTGGCGCGCACCGAGGCACGCGCTCCCCGAGACAACCGCGCCAAGTTCGTGCCGTTGATATAGACGTCGCCCGCCGATGGCTCGTCGAGCCCAGCGATCATTCGCAGCAGCGATGACTTGCCGCTTCCGGAAGGACCGACCACCGCGACGGTCCGGCCGGCATAGATCGTCAGGTCGACCCCGCGGATGGCTTGGACTCGGCCACCGGCCGACTCGAAGACGCGCAGGAGGTTCGCGCATTCGACGATTGCCGTCGGTGCACGTGCGTCATGTTCCACGGAGCACCTCACTGTAGGAAATCTGGGCCGTGGATCGCTGGCTCCACAGCCCGGCGGCAACGATGACCGCGATTGCACCGGTGCCGATGCCGGCCAGCACGGGCAGTGAGATCTGCAGTCCGACGTCCGGCGGGATCTTCGGGTCGGGCTCGAACCGACCGAACGTTCGATTGGCCAACAGCAGCGCGGATGTGGTGCCCGCGATCAGCGCGAACACCATCAGTCCCAGGAGTTCGACGACCGCCGCTATCCGAGCGGTCGCTGCGCTGAGCCCCATCCGCTGCATCATGGCCTCGGACAACTGCACGGCTGTTCGACGCTCCGAGAGGTAGAACAGCAAGGTCCCGAGACCGGAAAGAGCCGCGATGATGGCGAGCAGCGACAAGTACTCGAACGTCCACCGAGCGGCCCGATTGCCCACGACATCGCGCTGCGAGGCAATGGTCATTACGTCTCGATACTTGAGCCCGCGAGCGTCGAGATCCTGGGTCAGGGTGTCGGCATCGAGTTGCGAGACGAGGATGTTGGCGAACCTCAGTGTCGGTGACCTGTACAGCGCAGCCCAATCGTCCGTGTCGACATCGGACGGGCGCGCCCGCTCATGCAATCGAAGTGTCGCGGCTTCGAGATGATCGGAACGCACAACGAGGGTTGGAAACGTCTGCGATGCGAGCGGTATTGAGTCGAGCTCGGCCACAACTTCGTATGACAGCACGCTGAACGTTCCAAAACCGCCCTCGGCCGGCACCGCTCGCCGACCGACCGCGATTGCCGCCACATCGGCGGTGGCCACCGGTGAGTCGAGCGCCTCCAACATATCGACCGGGGTGGAACCGAACAGCGGGTCCCACGACACGCCATCGGAATAGGTGTCCGGATCGAGCACCAACACGGTGATGGTGGCATTGCCAATTGTCAGCAGCGTGGTTTCCCTCTTGATAATCGTGGTCCGCTCCGGCAGCACGAAGCTGTCCTTCGTGACCATTCGAAGGCTGGTCTCGCCGCCGACGACCGTGATCGTCTTGGCTTCGGACGCCGTCTCTAGCGAACCGACTAGCACACTTGAGAACACCATGAGTCCGAGAGCGATGCCCATTGCGACCGACAGGAGTAGAGCGCTCGTTTCGGCCGCGGTGATGCGTCGCCATGCGAGGAAAAGTGCGGTTGGAAGTGTGCCGCCGGTGCGGCGCACGCGACGCATCACCGCCCGCGTGGCCAGGGTGATGACGCCGACGCTCGCAGCCAGCCCGACGAGCGGGAAGGCAACGACCAACAGATCGACTTCTTGTTGGCGCGATGCCGACCCCACTTGAATCCAACCGGCGATAGCCAGTCCGATTACAAGCAACAACCAAGCCGGCCGAAGGCTGCTGGCGCTCGTCCTGTCAAGGATTCGAATAGCCATCATCGAGGTGACGAACGCCGCCAGCGCCAATCCAGCGACAACCGTGGCAACAAGTTGTTGGGTATCGATGGCACCTCGGTTGATCGAAGCTGGAGGCCCGAAGCCGGAAACGAGCGCGATGGCCCCGAGAACGCCGAGCGCAGCTCCGATGATGGCAAATGGTGCATATTGGCCCACGGCCCGGGCCGCGAATTTCCATCCGGGGTCGCCGTCGGAACGGAGCAGTCGGAATTCGGTGTCTCGTTTGCGTACGGCGAACGCTGCGCCTGTTGACGTGATCAACAGACCGATGATGATCCCGGCGACTGCGGTGGTCTGGATCGGCTGTTCGAGCTCGGCGACCACGATGTTCGCCTGGTCTCGCACATCGAAGAGGCTCGTTCGCATCGTTGGGACCTCGGCACCGGCACCACTGAACATCGCCAGGGCGTCAACCACGGCTGGCGATTGTGTGTACGAGCGCTCGATGTCGTTATACAGGAATGCCAACCCCACGAGCGTGTTGTGGGTGTCCGGAACTCGGTCGAGCGCGGCGTCCCATCGAACATCTCCGACCACACCCAATCGGGTCATCAACGATTCAGGGACGACGAAGAGCTCGCGTAAGGGCCCAGCGAGGGCCGAGACGTAGGTTGGAACCAGCGTCGAAGGAACGTCGTTCCAGTACGGGTCGCGCTCGCCCTGCCAGAGGTTCGCATAGACCCCCGCGATGCGAACCGAAACGCTGTCGTCGATAGTCACTTCGTCGTCGGGGGCAAGTCCGAACTGCTCAGCGACGCGCTCGGAGATCCACATACCTTCGGTGGTGGTATCGCCTTCGAGCACGTTCAGGGCTCCGATCGAACCGGCACGTTGAAACAGAGTGCCATTCGATCCGATGAGCGAAGATCGTGTGTCCTCCTCGGTCACGGGTGAACTTAGACCGACCTGCGCTACCGAGATCGTGCGTGTCGGCTCCCCGAGCAACGGTATATCGTCGATACGACGGCCCAACGCGGTGTCCATCGCATCGATCGATTCGACCGTTATCGCGCCGCCGGAGGCGGTCACGGCGACACCGAGTTGGCCGGGGTTCTGGTCGAGAAGCTGTTGGCTGATGGTGTCTGCCGCTGATTCTCGAAACAGGTCAGCGCTTGTCGCCATCAGCGATGGGACGGCGAAGGAAGCCACCAACGCGACGGCCAGCCCCGCGGAACGCCACGGCTGAGCCATCCAACGCGCGAACTCGGCGAGCCGTCGGGATGAACCGCGCAGCTCCATCGGTGATCAGTCAGGCCACCGTGAAGCTGGAACAACCGGAGGCAGCAACCTCGTGGTCGCGCTCACGGTAATTGGAAGTGCGGTCTTCGGTGATCGTCATAACGAAACTGTACGTGCTGTCGACGGTGGCGCTCACGTAGACAAGCTAGCCCGGCTCGGCCATGAAGTCAGGCGCCGAGCTGGAGGCCCAAGTGAACTTCCGCGGATGTCGGGCGGACGTCCCGACGTCAGACTGAGCCGCAGGCCCAAGTGAACTCCCGCTGACGTCGGGCGGGAGTCCCGACATGAAATAGTCCCGATGTGTGGTGGTAGGCCGCCCGGGACTCGAACCCGGCACCTTGGGATTAAAAGTTGCGCTTGGTCGGTTCGGAGCGGTCCGACCACATCCGGTTTGATCCGACTTGGTGCTGGTGGTGCGGGGTTTTCGGCTCGCAGTAGTCGTGTTCGTCCGGGCTAATCCGGGTTCGTTCGCGGTAGTTCGTTAGCAAACTGTTAGCAGCGGCACTGCCGTTCGTGCGACTTCGATGTCGCGTTCGACCCCTGCTACAGAGTCAAAGGACAGAACGTCGTGTCCCAGGCCATTACCCTGCTACTCGATCGCCGACGCCATGGTGACATGCCATCGAGGTCGCAATCGTCACGGCCTGCAGGCATTTCCAGCTTGCGTCGCACGCAGGCTGGGTCCAGAGTCTTCCAACCGGATGCCTTGCCCGTGAGGGCGCCGCGCGATCAGACGCCATTTGGCGGACCCGAAGCGGTCAAGGTGTTCTACCGGCCAACGTTCGGAGGCGATGTCCGCGCCGAGACCCTTTCCGGAATCGAACAGGGCGACATGTCGTCGTGGAAAACCGGCTCTCTGGAACGCTTCCAGGTGGGCGCTCCTACTTCGTCGACCAAGCCGTGCGACACCGGTGGCGGGACGGGCTTCTGGTCGAATACGGAACTACAACGATGCACCAGTCGTCGATGGAGAGCCGGTCACCTTCGACGACTTCCTCGCTCTCATCAGCGGTCGAACGGACTGAGCGCCCAGCAGTCGTCATGACTCCAGCCAGTTGACCAGTTCGCGCTGAGCTCACCAGGCGATGCAATCCCCTCCGACACAACAGGAACCCCCAAGCCAATGGCCCTGGCAGCGCCGAAAGCGCAGCTCTACTCGGCGGCGAGGAGCCGCTCGTAATCGTCCCATGTGTCCACGTCGAGCGGCGTCTCGTCGTTGATCTGCACGTGCACAGCCTCGAAGAGACCGGACTCCAGTAGCTTCCACACCGCCTTGTCGCCGTGTAGCTCTGCGAGCGCCGAGAACACCGAACGAGATAGCCAGAACGGATGCCCAGTGCCGTCCGCGTAGTCCACGACCGCAATCTCGGCTCCACCATGGGCCGCCGTTCGAAGCGCGTCGACCGCTGCTAGCGGGACGTCGGGCTGATCGCCAAGAAAGAGAAAGAACCCGTCGGCAGTCGGATCGATAGCTGGCAGCGCTGACACGATCGATGACGAACAGCCATCGGCGTGATGCACGCTGTCGACAACTTCGACGTCCGAGAAGTCGACCGCTTCACGCACTTCGGGCGCCGCACCGCCAGTGGTAACGATCGTCTGTCGGAAACCGAAGCCGAGAACGTTGTCGATCGTGGCACCGAGCAGCGTCTTGCCCCGAAAGGCGAGCAGTTGTTTCGGCTGACCAAGGCGCCGCGATGATCCGGCAGCGAGCACAAGCGCCGTGATGCGCAGTTCGGCAGACATGACGCTGACGATATCGAACTACGCTGACCCTCCGTGTACGGGATCGCTCTGAGCGTTGCTGCATGTCTACGGGGAGGGACTCGTGTTGACGTGGCCTGGAACCTCGACGGCCCGATCGCGCCACAGTTCGACCCGACGGATGCGGTGGCGATCACTCCAGGGGGCGGACGCATCGGCGCACTTTTGGGCGGGGCGATCGACAGCCGCCTGGTCGAGCTGTCGCAGATCGATGCGACCGAGGGGCGCGTCGTCACTGTCGAGTTGGACGCGCTCGAGGCTGCCGCTATCGGCGTCGAACCTGGCACGACCCTTCGCATCTTCTTCGCCCCCGCGAACCTCTTCCCGTCAGAACTCTGGGAGCAGCTACTCGATCGCCAGCCGGTGAAGATCGATATCGAACTCGTAGATGGTCGGTCTACAACGGCCCAGCTCGGCGAACAACCTGATCAAACGGCAATCAGCATCTCGGACGGCCGCTTGCTGTGCGAATGGTGTCCAACGGCCACAATGGTCATCTATGGCGGCGGCCCGATGGCCGATGCCCTTGGCCGAGCTGCCGACTTCGTTGGTCGGAAGGTCGAGCTCACCGGCAGCACCGAAGCGGCCGTCGCCTTGGCCACCTCTCTCTCCCTTATTGATGGTCTCGTCGTAATGGGCCACGACACCGAGGGTGTCGGTCTCGTCCTCCAAAGGGCGCTTGGATCGAGCGCAGGGTACATCGGGTCGATCGGACCGACTTCACTGCAGGAAGACCGCCGTGATTGGCTGGCGTATCGCGGGGTTACCGACACCAGCCGAATCCATGCGCCGGCGGGGTTCCCGATTGGAGCGAGCTCACCGGAAGAGGTGGCTTTGTCGGTCGTCGTCGAGATGATCGCGGTTCGAAACGGTGCTCTATCCGGCTATTGATCTTGAGAGCGCTACGCTAGACGTGTTCGCCGTCACACTGAGAGGAAGCCCTCGTGACCGACACTAAGAGCGAAGAACCAGAGTCCACGGTTAATTACGGGACGGTGCTGAGCAATGTCTGGGACAATGCAGAGCAGGCGAACATCGACGCCGACTGCAGCCCCACCAAGGTCTGCCGTAACGCCCGCGAGTTCACTTTCGAAGGCATTGCTGACGAAGGCGAAGATCTCGGCACCTCGTGGCGCAATCTGCTTCAGCGGGAAGGCAAGCTATCGACCGAAGTCGCACCATCGATCCGAGATCTGATACTTGGCGACTCCGACCCTGACCCCGACGCCTGGTGAACCCGTCGAGCTTCGAAACGCCGGCAAGCGTCGGAGACTTACAGGATCAACTGCGCGGTGTTGGCTACCTCGCCGACCGCGGCCTAGGAACCGCATCGCTCATTGCGCTTCGGCTCGGCCGCCCGCTACTACTCGAGGGCGAAGTTGGCGTCGGCAAAACTGAATTGGCCAAATGCCTTGCGCAACTAACGGGCCGCCAGCTCATCCGTTTGCAGTGCTACGAGGGCATCGATACCCACCAAGCGCTCTACGAGTGGGATTACGCTCGACAGATGCTCCATGTACGGGCGCTGTCCGAGCATGAGCTCGCTGATGCGCAGACCGTCCGCGAGCTTTATTCCGAAGAATTCCTTCTCGAGCGCCCTCTCCTTCAGGCACTACGAGCGGGCAGCAACGCAGTTCTGCTCATCGACGAGATAGACCGTGCCGATGACGAGTTCGAGGCTTTTCTACTCGAGCTGCTTTCCGACTTTCAGATCACGATCCCAGAGGTTGGAACCGTGCACGCGGAAGGCCGTCCGATCGTTATCCTCACCTCGAATCGCACCCGTGAGCTTCATGATGCGCTGAAGCGTCGCTGTCTCTATCACTGGATCGGCTTCCCGACGGCGTCCGAGGAAACCGACATCGTGCAGCTGCGGGCACCTGAGGTCACTGAAACGCTCGCCAGGAAGGTGGTCGCTTCGGTCCAACGACTTCGAGACATGGACTTGGCGAAACCGCCTGGAGTTGCAGAGACGCTCGATTGGGTCGAGTCACTCGGCGCGATCGGCGCCGATGATCTCACCGGCGAGACCGCAGTCGACACCCTGGGCGCTGTGATCAAGGATCGTGACGATTTCGACCTCGTCGTATCCGACATCGCCAGAGTCGTCCCGGGCGGCTGACGAAGTGATAGCCCCAGCGGTCGACCAGAACATCGTCGACCGATTGGTCGAGTTCGGTACCGCAGTTCGCGAGGCGGGGCTACCTGTGGGCACCGACGACGTGCTGGCCTTCTGCGCATCGGTAGCCGAGCTTTCGCCTTCCGACTCCGAGGATGTCTTTTGGTGTGGCCGGGCCACGCTCGTGAACCGACGCGATCACATTCCCATCTACGACGAGGTGTTCCGTCGGTTCTTTCTACACGTGCCAGATGGTGCCGAGCGTAAGCACACCAAGGAGCGCAAGGCGCCGCAAGGCTCAACCGGCACGATCAACGTGCCCGACGCTGAACCTGGCGATCGTGACGCTGAAGAACCGCCGATGGTTCTTGGCCTGCAGGCATCGTCGCTTGAGATAGAGCGCAAGAAGCAGTTCTCAATATGTTCGGATGCGGAACTCGCCTCGGTGCGCCGCATGATCGCAAGCATCCGACTCGAACCACCGCGGCGTCAGACCCGTCGGTACACGCCCGACTCCTCCGGAGCGCAGCTCGATATCCGTCGGCTCGCTCGCAGCGCGATGAGCATGAAGGAAAGCTCGCCGAAATTGCTACGTATGGACCGCAAGCGGAAGGCCAGACCGGTGGTCTTGTTGCTCGACATCTCGGGTTCGATGGCTGATCACTCTCGCAATCTGCTGCAGTTTGCCTACTCGATGCGCCGCGCAGCCCAGAAGGTCGAGGTGTTCTGCTTCGGTACCAAACTTACGCGAATTACGCCGCTACTCGACCGTCGCAACCCAGACGCTGCGATGCGTTTGGCTTCCGAGCGCGTGCTCGACTGGGATGGTGGAACCCGAATTGGTGACTCGATAGAAACGTTCGTCAAGGACTGGGGCCGACGTGGCCTGAGCCGTGGTGCAACGGTCATCATCTGTTCCGATGGACTCGATCGAGGTAGCCCAGCGACGCTGGCCGAGGCAATCGAAAAACTCGAACGGCTCTCGCATCGAATTGTATGGATGAACCCTCTTCATGACCCCAGTGTCGGAGCACCACCCACCCTGGCGATGGCAGTCGTTGGCCCACACATCGACGAGATTGCGTCGGGAAAAGACCTAGAAAGCCTCGAAGCATTTGCCGCAATGCTTCCGAAGATCGGATGATGAACATATGAAGTGGAGCGTGTCGATTAAGGCTGAAGGCGACCGGCCAATGGAGCTCAAAGAGATCGTCGAGCTTGCCGATGCTGTTGCACGGCACGAAGGCGTCGCATCGGGTGTTGGCGCCATGAGCTATGGCGCTCAGATCGTCGTCGAGGCCGAGAGTTCTGACGAGGCCGTCGAGGTAGCCATCCCGCTGTTCAACGACGCTGTCGCCACTGCGGGTATTCCAACGTGGCCCGTCACCAAGGCTGAGGTCATTGGCGAAGACGAAGACTTCGTCGATGACGACGGCATTCCCACATGATCCGCCTCGGTTCGCTCGCCGGATATCCGTTCGAAGGTCCGCGAGTGCTCGGTGGATGGCAGCCGCTAGATGTCGGCGCGGTCTATGCCATCCTCTACCGAGCCGACGCTGAAGCCAAGCCGCACGACTTCGCTGTCATCGATGTCGACCAGGCCGACAACCTTCGCGACGCCAAACTCCCATTCGGCCACCTAAGAGCGAAGTGCTGGGAACGCCGAGCCGGCACCAAGTGGGGTGTGCACATCGCCACCTACGAAGTACCTGGCGGGTTAAGGGGCCATCGCGAACAGATCGTCAAAGAACTACTCGCCGTGTACAAACCAGGCTGCTCACCCGAGCAGTACGACCAGTCCTGGGAAGACGAGTGGATCCAGAAATATGACGCCCAGAACACGACCGGGCCACTCACGACGAACCGCGATCCGAATGTGACGTGAGCGGTCAGATGTGGATGTTCAGACTCGAGGGCTAGACGTCGAATCCACTTACTCCGGGTTGTATCCCACGCCTTCCATCTGGCGGCTGCGGCGGCTGCCCATAGCTGGTTGGCGCTCGTAGTTTTCAGGCTCGGGCTCGTAGGTGGCACCCCTAACGATGTCTTCGGCGAAGCCGTAGAGCAGTGGCAAGGCTCCGGCGACGACGCCACCTGTACTGTTGATGCTCTGCAGGCCAGGCCCGATGGCTTCGGTATCGCTCTTTATCTTCCAGACGAGCTGAGCGCACTCTTCGAGCAGCGTCGCCACTCGGCCAAGCTGGCTACCGAGAACGAAGAGGAAGAACGCCAGGCCCGCAATCAGCAGCGTGATCGCGATGACAGAGAGAGTAACAAGAGTGTTCATGAGCGCACCTTCTCGTAGACACGGCCCAAGAACAGGTGATGGTTCAGGCCTTCGTTAAGGACGCCCTCGACGCCGGTGGCGGTCTGTCCAATGAGGGCTGTGTCGGTGGTGTTGGCCGCAGCGGCTTCGAGCGTGGCCTTGATGGTAGCGACTCGCTCCTCGATGGTTTTCACAAACAACACCAGCAAGGTGAGTAATGCGACAACGGCGATGATCACAACGAAGCCACCGATAACGGCACCCCACCATAGGTCTTCTTGACGGTCTGTTAACGCCAACAACATGTCAGCCTCCCAACTTCGCACGGCCTCGAGCCAAGCCTTCGGTGATTGCGTTCGCTGAGTCAATCGTGGTCTGTAGCCCCGACAACGCAGAAGTGTTCACCACTGACTCTTCGAGCGAGGCGTTGATCTCGGTCGCTCGGTTTCCGATGGACTTCGCCAACATCAATATCGGCACTACGAGGGCCACCACGGCCACCACCACGATGATCCCGATCGTGTAGCCAGCCACCCAACCTGGGTTCGACTCTTGAGCAAGTAAAATCATCATCTAGATCCCTTCTGCGAAGTCGCGAACGGGCTTCAGGTTGGCGTTCACCGATTCGACTACCGACGGCACGGTAGAGGTCTTGTCGGCAATGACCTTCACCCCGCCGGTGAGTGCATCGAGCGTCTTGTCGACAGCCTTCAGATGCAGCACCACGCGAAACAAGCCAACGGCAGCAAAGAACACGATTAACAGGGCGAGGAACACCGTCACCCAAGCAACAAACGACATGACTTACTCCTATTCCGGCGGTAGTAACTTGGCGACCGAACCGGCGTAGCGCACTGCGCCATCGGCCACCTCAGCAACGGTTGTGTCGGTCTGGGCTAACAGATCAGGCGTCGTATCGAGCTCGCCAATAGCGCCCACACCCCCGGCGAGAATGTCATCGCTTGCCTTTCGGATGCGTTCAACAGCACCGATCAGTCGGCTGAGTAACGCCACCGCGACAAGGGCTGCAACAAGTAACAGGATGTTTCCTATCCACCACAACATGGTCAGCCTCCTACAGCTTCGGGCGAGTACGGCAAGAAGAATCTGCGGAAGACTCGGGCCAGCGCCATTTTGACGGCCTGGATGCCGATGGCGAAGCCGCTTGTACTCGACGCGGTTGCGGTTGCGTCGTCGGGGTTGAGCCCCGCCGCAATCGCGTCCATCCGGCCCTCAGCATTGATGGCAAAGTCCTTCAGCAACACCGCAGTCACATCGCCGACCAGACCTCGTCCGTATTGGGCGGCGGCGCCCGACAGGTTGAGATCCATCGTCACGCCGACCTTCGTGCCACCAGAAGTCGGGGTGAGGTTGGCGTCGACCAGCATCTGTGCCTGGCCGCGGCCTTTCTTCTCTGCGCCCGCGGCATCGATCTTCAAGGTGTGCTCGTCGTGGTTCCGTTCGAGAATCTTGGCTTGACCATTGAACTCGAGCTTCACGGGCCCAAGACCGATGACCACGCCACCGGCATACTCGTCGGGGCCGATCTCTTCGTTCAGCTGAGTCCCCGGGAGGCACTTAGCAACGCCCGGGATGTCGTCGAAGAACTCCCACACTTTGTCGATCGAATGATCAACTTCGAACTCGTCGGTAATGAGCATTAGGCCCCCTGCTGGCTTTCAAAGGCCGCCCGGCAACCCGGGCAGCAGAAGTAATATGTTTCGTCTCCGACCACGAGCGGATTACTCGTGGGCACAGCGTCGACGGTCATGCCGCAAATCGGATCGATAGCGGAATCGGGCTCGGGTGCATCAATGGTGATGCTGCCCGTGAAATCGCCCGCAGCTCGACGCTGCACGAGCTCGGCCAAGATGGCAACTGACATCTCTTTGTGGGTTGTGGGACCAAGGTCGAGTCCGGCGGGGATGCGAAGCGCATCGAGTCGAGCCGGGTCGATCGACTGGCTCTCGAGGAACTCCTTGATGCTGGCCCCTCGCTTTTTCGATGCCACCACCCCTACGTACGCGGGTTCGGCCTTCAGCGCTGAGATCAGCGCATCTTCGTCGCCATGGCCCTGGGTGGCGATCACGACGATCGAATTGGTCGAGACCATGCCTTCGCTGAAGTCGGGCCCGTTGACGAGGTCGACTCTCCAGTCGAGCTGGGCGGCCTGCTGAGCCAAGGTTTGTGACATCGGCGAATCGCCCACGATTACTAAGTGTGGCATCGACATGACGGGCTCCAAGTAGATCTGCAGAGCACCCTCTGATTGGCACGACATCTCGACGGCCATGGTTCCCTGCGGCAGCTCGCCAAATCGGTCGCTCGCCCCGAGCGCCAATAACCGCGGAGTTCCGGATTCGAGTGTTTTGACGGCTTCTCGTTTGAACACTGGTTCGGCACACGCTCCGCCGATCCACCCATACATTTGGCCATCAGCGGTATAGATCGCCCGCGCACCGTGTTGTCCCGACGAAGGGCCTTCACGCCACACCACCGTGGCCAGCACAAAAGGCTCGCCACGGCGCGCCAGGTCGACGGCGCGCTCAAGCACACCCCAACCTTCGACGGCACTTCCAACATCCACTGGCCTGTCCTATCGGTTCTTCACTGGTGGGTGACCCGATATGTCGCTACCGGTCTGAATCGCCTCATAGACGCGGTCCGGAAGTAGCGGCATGTCGATATTGCGAACACCGATGTCTTTCAGCGCATCCATCACGGCGTTCACAAACGCAGCTGGGCCGCCCACGGTGGCACACTCTCCGATGCCCTTCGCCCCGATCGGGTGATGTGGGCACGGGGTAACGACTTCGTGGAGTTCGAAACCCGGAGTCTCCCAAGCTGTGGGCAGGAGGTAGTCCATGTAGTTCGAACCAATGCAGTTGCCGTCCTCATCGAACGTGATGAACTGCATGCTTGCCATGGCGTATGCCTCGGTGAGTCCGCCCATGATCTGGCCTTCGACAATCATTGGGTTGATGCGTACACCGCAGTCGTCGACCGCCACCACGCGGATCACGTCCCACACACCGGTGAGCGGATCGATCTCGACGGTGGCGATGTAGCAGGCGAACGGCCAGGTGAGGTTCGGCGGGTCGTAGTAGGCATTGTTCTCGAGGCCAGGCTCCATGCCGTCGGGCACGTTGCTGTAGGCCGCCATTGCGCACTCTTGGATGCTGACGCCGCGGTCTGGTGCTCCACGCACGTAGAAGCGACCGAGCTCCCACTCGATGTCCTCATCGGACACTTCGAGCAAGTGCGCCGCGATCTTGCGGGCCTTGGCCCGAATCTTGCGGCTCACCATCGATACGGCTGCACCGGCGACCGGTGTCGATCGTGAGGCGTATGTACCCATGCCGAACGGGGCCGTGTCGGTGTCGCCTTCTTCCACGACGATGTCTTCAGCAGGAATACCCAGCTCATGAGCCACGATCTGGGCCCACGTTGTTTCGTGACCCTGGCCCTGCGACTTTGCACCCGTGCGCAGAATGGCCTTGCCGGTCATGTGAACTCGGAGCTCGGCCGAGTCGAACATCTTGATTCCCAAAATGTCGTACTCACGGCTGTTCCCAGCGCCAAGCGGCTCGGTCATGGTCGAGATGCCAAGTCCCAACAAGCGGCCGCGCTTTGCGGCCTCTGCTTTTTGATCCTGAAAGTCGTCATAGCCGATGGCATCGAGGCCGATCTGTAGACACTTCTCATACTGGCCTGAGTCGGTCAGGAAACCGAACGGTGTGCGCTTCGGGAAGTCATCATCCTTTACCAGATTGATCCGGCGGAACTCGGCTTGGTCCATACCCAGGTCGTCGGCTGCTGCCTGAACCATCCGCTCTTGGAAGAACATGGCTTCGGTGACGCGGAACGAACATCGGTAGGCCACGCCACCTGGCGCCTTGTTTGTGTAAACACCTCGGTTGGTGAGATAGGCGGTTGGGATGTCGTAGCAAGCAAACGCCGAATGAATCAGACCGATCTTGAACTTCGAGGGCTGAGCATCGGAGAAGAATGCGCCATGGTCCGACACGGTGTCCATGCGAACACCGAGGATCTTGCCGTCCTTGCGAAGCGCTAACTTTCCCTTCAGGTAGACGTCGCGACCGAAGCCGGTGGAGATCAGGTTGCCGGTCTTGTCCTCGATCCACTTCACAGGACGTTCGAGCAAGATGGACGCCAGGATCGAAATCACATACCCCGGATACACCGGCACCTTGTTGCCGAAGCCACCGCCCAGATCAGGAGCGATAATGCGGATCATATGCTCGGGAATCTCGGCCACCATAGACACCGCAGCACGCACGATGTGCGGCGCCTGGCTCGTCATGTAGACGGTGAGTTTCGAAGTTGCCCGATCGTAATCGGCTATCGAACCACAGGTCTCAATCGGACTGGGGTGCGAGCGCGGATAGTGCAACTCGATCTCCGACACCATGTCGGCCTCAGCAAACACATGGTCGGTTCTCTCCCGATCGCCGACTTCCCAGTCGAATATCACGTTGTTTGTCTGGTTGACTTTGTCGTCACGAATCAGCGGCGCATCGGGTGCCAACGCCTGCTCGGGGTTGACAATCGGAGCGAGCGGCTCGTAGTCAACGACAATCGCCTCGACACCGTCGCGGGCGATGTAGGGGTCGTCGGCGATAACCGCGCAAACCTCTTGCCCCTGGAAGCGCACCTTGTCGGTCGCCAACACGGCTTGGGTGTCATAAGACAGCGTCGGCATCCACGCGAGGTTGCGAGCTGCCATCATCTCTCCGGTCATGACCATTCGAACGCCCGGAATTGCGTACGCCGCGCTGGTGTCGATCGACTTGATACGAGCGTGGGCCAACGGGCTGCGCAGGATCTCCATGTGCAACATGCCAGGAAGTACGATGTCGTCGACGTAGTTCCCCTTACCCCGGATGAACCGATTGTCTTCGACACGGCGCCGGCTCGCGCCGAGGCCACCAATCTTTATTTCGTCGACTGCCATCAGGCCTCTCCTCGCATCTTCGCTGCGGCCCGTAACACGGCCTTCACGATGTTCTGATAGCCCGTGCATCTGCACAGGTTTCCTGAGAGCGCCCAACGCACCTCGTCCTCGGTCGGGTTCGGATTCTCATCGAGCAGTGCTTTGGCCGACAGCATCATGCCCGGCGTGCAAAAACCACACTGGAGACCATGCTCATCTTTGAAGCCCTCTTGAATTGGGTGGAGCTCGCTTGCTGTTGCCAACCCTTCGACCGTGGTTACCTCATGACCGTTGGCTTGGACGGCAAAGACGGTGCAGCTCTTGACCGGAGCACCATCGAGCAAAACCGTGCACGCGCCGCAGTTGGTAGTGTCGCAACCGGTGTGGGTTCCCGTCAGTCGGAAGCCGTTTCGAATGAGATGAGCCAACAACAGGCGGGGCTCGATCTGCGCCGCCTTCGACTCTCCGTTGATGCGGATATCAACCCGCGTTGTTTGAATGTCGTCGGCGATCGTTGGTTGGAGTTCTTCAAAGAGACTCGTCATCAGGCGACCTGCATTTCTGCTCGTTGAACGTTGACGATAATTCGAGACACAAACGTGGAGATGATGTGCCGCTTGTACTCCGCGCTTCCACGGTGATCACCTTGGGGCGATGACGCAGCGGCTGCGAGCTCGGCGGCTCGTTCGACCACATCGTCTTCGAGGCTTGACCCGATGAGCGCTTCAGCTGCCTCGGATGCATTGATCGTCTGAGGTCCAACACCGGTGAGGCCGATGCCAGCGTCCTTGACAACACCGCCCGACATGTCGAGTGAAACCGCCGCGGCAGCGGTGGCGAAGTCGCCAACCCGGCGCTCGAGCTTCAGGTAGCCACCTGTGCGAGTGCCCTGCGCAGCTGGGATGACCGCTTCAACAGCGATCTCGTCATGGGCGAGCACGGTCGTGAATGGGCCAGACACAAAGTCCTTCACTGGAATCGTCCGTTTGCCGTTCGGGCCCTGCGCCACGATCGACCCGCCTAGGGCCACCATGCACGAGGCCCAATCACCCTGCGGGTCGGCATGGCATACCGAGCCAACGAAGGTGCCACGAGTTCGCACGATCGGATCCGCGACAAGCGGTGCGGCCGCGGCCAGCAGCGGCTGATGTTCGCCGAGGATCTTCGACTTCTCAAGGTCGGCGTGGCGACAGAGCGCTCCAATCCGGAAGGAACCGTCGGTCTCGGCGCGGTGATAGCCGAGGTCTGGGATGTTGTTGATGTCAACCAGGTTTGCGGGGTTTGCAAAGCGAAGCTTCATCATTGGGATGAGGCTTTGCCCACCAGCAAGCACCTTGGCGTCCTCGAGCGAACTGAGGAGCGCGATGGCCTCCTCGATGCTTGTTGGCGCTTGGTATCGAAAGCGGGAAGGGTACATGTGAACTCGACCTCTCTACTAAGAATGAACGACTGCGCTGTGCTCGCTACTCACCAGGATCGGGAACGGCTCGAGGCAGCGAATCCGGATCGGGGTCAGGGCGCTTCTCCTGATGCGGAGGCCAGGGTCCCTGCACGGGCTGACTTGCCACCTTCAGGTGCTCGATTAGATGCGGCCACGCCCACACAGTGGGGCCGGGACCCTCTTTCGGGGTCTCCTCGATCAGCTCATACAGCCGCGGGTTTCTAATGCTCTTCCCTGACGATTCGATTGGCATTGTTCTCCCAAATGGGCCGTCGAACACCAAAGCCTTCACATGTGGTGATGACACATCCTAAGTGTGACGTCTAACACACGTCGAGTCGGAAGCGGGATCGCTGGACCTGGGCGAGCGGTCACCACAAGCCTGGCGATGAGGCGGTAGAGAATGCGGAACACCGTTGGTCTGCCTCGGCTGCGTTATCCGGACCATCAGATGGGGGAGTGTGGCTACGATCAGGCTGCGGTCGGCAAGCTGATCCAGCTGTTCTGAGCCGGGGCAGCTGATGGCTCGTCTGTTCATCGCCGTTCAGCGACGGCACTCGACGCCGCTTTTGCCACCGGCACGGATGGGCTGAGACTGCCGACCTGAAGCGTGTGTTTGCAGATTGTTAGCAGCGGCGGAGTTTCGTGCCATTCTGTGCACGACTCCCAAACGATCGTTTGTCGAGGAATCACGGGTGTTTGTGGTAGGCCGCCCGGGACTCGAACCCGGCACCTTGGGATTAAAAGTCCCCTGCTCTAACCCGATGAGCTAGCGGCCCGGTACGGGTCAAAATCTACAGGGAACTTGGCGGAGTGCGCCTCACCGAAGAACTACTACCACTTCGAGTCGGGGACGCCCTTGAATGGACCTACCACCTTCGACGTCACCCAGCGACCGTAAAACGAGCCTCATGGGTGTCTGTAGCTTGGACATCTCTCAGAAGAAATGGATGACTTTGCTGTGAACAGTGCATTCGGGGCCAACGACGAAGCCAAGTTCTTCGAACATGGTCAACGGCTCCACCGCGCAATAGCTGGAGCGATTCGTCCATGGTTGGACGCAGTGACCGAGTCGAGACTTCCGGACACCGCGATCTCCGCCCAACTGGCAGAAACCCTCGATGGCATCACCACTGCCGTCGATCGATCTATCGCCGAGCTCATCAACGCCGATGTCGAAGAGCCGCTGAGCGGCCCACTCGAACGCATCAGACGCGAGGTTGAACCGCTGAACGACGCGCTCGATCGCCTCGGCGTTCCGGCACCTCATCGAGATGTCGTTGATGTACAGATGCGACCAGCTGACCGACACACACTCGGACCGATGACCTTTCGTGACCTGGGTGAGAACGTGCACGAAGCGGGGATCACCTGGGGAGCGGCGAAAGCACACCTCCATCTCCAACGACGACGCCCAGACACGCCATGACCGGTTTCGTCGGCTTGAATTGACGTGTGCTCCTCGAACGCGACGACCTCCTCGCCGATACCCATTTACAGGGCTCCGAATTCACCCATGCCTACAGTGACCGCCTCGACGACTGGATTCGCAGCATCGCTGCTGACAGCGGAGTGCCGGACGGCGTAGCTCTCGTTGCTGTTGGAGGGTATGGACGTCGAGAGATGGCACCCCAGAGCGACCTCGTCATCATTTTGGTGCACAGCCCCGAAGCCGATTTCTCGGATTTCGCCGACAAGATCTGGTATCCGATCTGGGATGCAGGTCTCAAGCTTGGCCACAGGGTCGATACGACTGACGGTCTCCTGAAGATCGCGAGGACCGATCTCGACACCGCGACTGCGCTGCTCTCGGTCCGGCTACTCGTCGGTTCCGAAGACCTCGCACTCGACCTTGCGGTGGCGGCTTCGGAGCAGTGGCGGGACAACGCAGTCGAGAACGCGATCCGCCTTGCCGAACGTCTCGACGAAGGTCACGAGCAGCATGGCGAAGTTGCGTTCGTTCTCGGACCAGACCTGAAAGATGGGCGAGGTGGCCTGCGTGAC
>CAXMRH010000262.1:0-5769 GCA_964196045.1 uncultured Chthoniobacterales bacterium
GGCGACACGCTGCGTATCGAGTGCGGCTGGGATCGCGCACTCTGGCCAGTTGGGGTTGAAAGCCGATACGTCGTCTGGGCCGAAGGCACCCAAGACGAGATGTGTTACACCGGAGTTGCCCTACTCGACAACTGATCGATCTCCCAGAAACGAGAGTCTGGGCTAGCTCGAACAGCTGAGCATGCTGCACCCAACGCGCGTCCTGGCCCAGTCCGGGCGTTTCTCCGCGAAGCGTTCACGGCCGGGTTTTGCGACGTAAGGGTTTCGCATGACGTCGAGAAGTTCGTTCACTCCCGAGAAGTCGCCCTCAGTGGCTTGATCGATCGCAAGCTGTGCCAGGTAGTTACGCATCACGTACAGCGGGTTCGTCGCGTTCATCTGCTCGCGTCGGCGACCGTCGGAGGTTCCGTCGGAGCGAACCCGCGCGACGTAGCGGTCGAGCCAGGCATCCCAGCGAGACCGTAGGTCGTCGGTCAGTTGCTCGTCGGGAACGTAGAACGAGTTGTGAAGACAAGCGAACCTGTCGGCTGCACTCACGCCTTCCTCGCTCGACACGTCGGCGAGGCCGCGGAAGAAAAGAGTCATGTCAGTTTCGGCGACCTGGAGCAGGTCGACCAAATCGACCATGAGCGGCTCGTCCTGTTCGGTGTCCCAGGAAGCAAGCCCGAGCTTGTTCGCAAACATCTCCTGATGGCCATCGCGGAAGTGCGTTACATACCCATCGATTGCGTCCTGGAGAGGTTCGGCCTCTTCGATCAGCGGAAACAGCGCATTACCCAGCTGAGCAAGGTTCCACTGTCCAATTCCGGGCTGATTGCCAAACCGGTAGCGCTTGCCATGTCGGTCCGTGGTGTTCGGCGTCCACTCGGGGTCGTAGTCCTCGAGCCAGCCATAAGGCCCGTAGTCGATCGTCCGGCCAAGAATCGACAAGTTGTCGGTGTTCATGACGCCATGCACGAAACCTACGCGCTGCCAGTGGACGATCAGCTCTGCGGTCAGACGAACAACCTCGGCAAAGAAGTCGACATAGTTTTGTGCGGTCAGCTCGCCGCCCTCGGAACATAGGTCCGGGAAATGCTCGCGGATCGTGAAGTCCGTGAGCGCTCGAAGCTCATCGATCTCTCCGAGTGATGCGGGGAGTTCGAAACTCCCGAAGCGCACGAACGAAGGCGAAACTCTGCACACGACTGCCCCCGGCTCATAGCCGGGGTGACCGTCATAGAGCATGTCTCGCATCACCTGGTCGCCAGTCAGCCCGAGCGACAAGGCGCGAGTCGTCGGAACACCGAGGTGGTGCATTGCCTCCGAGCACAAGAACTCACGGACCGACGACCTCAAGACGGCGAGGCCGTCCGCTGTCCGTGAGTAGGGCGTGGGACCGGCACCCTTCAGCTGGAGAGTTTGTCGGGATCCATCAGGCGTGACCAGCTCGCCCAGGTTGATTGCCCGGCCATCACCCAGCTGGCCTGCCCAGTTTCCAAACTGATGGCCTCCATAGCGCATGGCGAACGGGTCCATTCCGGGGAGAACCAAGTTGCCCGTCACCGCATCACGGAACTCGTCGGACTCGACCTGTTGCGCACTGAGTCCCAGCATGTCGACCACCTCGTCCGCCAACGCGATCACCTGCGGTTGAGAGGTCGGAGTCGGTACCACACGGCTGTACAGAGCGCCCGGGGCTTGATGGGGAACGTTCGACTCGATCGGGTCCGCCGGCAATTCTGCGGTGAACCGATTGTCGAACTCGAGCGTTGCAAGAGGACTCATGTGTCTAGTCAACCACCTAGCAGGCAGATCACTTCCCGGTTGGGACAGAGAACCCGACTACTGCCCCGCAGTGTGTCTCGCCGCTCAGATCTGCGTTGCGGGCCCATGTTTCGCCCCCATGTAGATCGGCGACTCGTTGGACGATTGCCAAACCAATTCCGTTACCGGGCCGCGTTCGCGCCTCCGGTGATCGAAAGAAACGGTCGAAGACGTGAGGCAGGTCGGCGTCGGGGATTCCCTCGCCGCGATCGTGCACCTCGATTCGAGAACCGTCGACGACGACTCGGACGTCTTTCTCCGCCGGGGAGTACTTGATGGCGTTGTCTAGAAGGTTCGAGACCGCCCGTCCGACCATCCGAGCTCGGATCTCATGAGTTTGCGACTCCCCAACCACGTCCACGGTGATAACTCGGCCGCTGGAACGACGCCGAACCTCGACTGTCTCTTCCACGACGTCTACAAGGTTGTGCGCCTCCGGTTGTTCGTCGGTCATGGTCGGGTCGCTCGCCAGATCGACAAGCTCGGCAACCAAGTCCGTCAGCCGCTCGAGCTCTGATGCCGCGCCCGCTAGGAGCTCCTGACGCTGCTCGTCGGCCAGACCGGGAGTCCTATCGAGAAGGTCGATCTTCAAGCGAAGACTGGTGAGCGGGGTACGGAGCTCATGACTTGCATCCGCGACCAGACGCCGCTGCTGGTCGCGGCTCACCTCGAGCGCAGACAACATCTGGTTGAAGGAGTTCGCGAGATCTCCTACTTCGTCGGTCCGGTCCACGGCGATCCGACTCGGGATGTCCTGTCGCGAGGCCATTGCCTTTGCCGCAGACGACACCTCGAGAATCGGCGCGGTCAGACGAGAGGCAACCAGAGCGCCGAGCATGGCCGCCAGGCCGACGCCAAGGAGACCACCGAACAGGATCTGTCGGCGAAGGCGCCCAAGACCATCTTCGATGTCCTCGACGTTCCGCGCGATCTGCACCACTCCGACCCTGTCTTGTACACCGAAGCGAGCCGAAGCCATCCGGAAGCGCTCGCCGTCGATCTTCACCGTCGTGATGACCGGATTGAGCGGGATGTCCACCTCGGGGAGGCCCTGGTCGATGACGACCTCGCCGAGGGCGTTCGTGACTCGAACTCGAGTGAAGACTCGGTCGTCGGCTGCAGACGCGTTTCCGAACACACCCTCGAGTCCGCGTCCGGGACGCCCCGCACCAGGCTCGGACTCCCGCACGAGTTGTCTTGGTTGCTGCACAGCCGCGAGCAGGGAGTCGTCGATCGACTCGCGCTGTTGGCGTGCAGACAGCACCCAGAATGCGGACCCCATGACGAAAATGGCAATGGCTGCGGCGGCCGCAACCGTGAGCGCCAAGCGAGATTGCAGTTTCATGGTGCTGCGCTCATCTCGTCACCCGCGCGACGTAGCCGACGCCGCGTTTGGTGTGAATCAGGCGGGACCGGCCTTCCGCCTCGAGCTTCTTGCGAAGACTCGACACGAATACCTCGAGCGTGTTCGACGACATGTCCTCGTCGTAGCCCCACACATGGAGGTGGATGACGTTTCGGTCCATGACTCGGTCCGCGTTCTCTAGCAAGTACTCCAGGAGATCGAACTCGATCTTCGTCAGCTCGAGCTCCTCGTCTCCTCGCCCAACTCGCCGTGCTCCCGAATCGAGCCAGAGGTCGTCGAGGCGCAGCATTTTTTCGGCCTCGACTGCGTCGATATTGAACGCACGGAGGAGTGCTCGGATTCGCGCAAGTAACTCATCGAGCGCGAATGGTTTCGGTAAGTAGTCATCGGCGCCAGCGTCGAGCCCGGACACCTTGTCGGAGACCTCGTGACGAGCAGTGAGCATCAGGACTGGCCCAGAGAACCCGGAGGCACGCATACGCCGACACGTTTCAAGGCCGTCGATGCCGGGCAAGTTCAGGTCGAGCACGACGAGATCGGGCAACCCGGCTGACAAACGTGTGACAGCGTCTTCGCCACGATCCACCCCCACGACCTCGTATCCCTGAACTTGCAGAACCACGACAAGCGACTCGCGGACTCCCTGGTCATCTTCTACGACGAGAACTTGGACCTTTCTCGCGCTGTTGATGAGAGGTGACGATGTCATAGGTGCAAACAGTAACGACCCGAGGTGAGAACAACCTGAAGGGTCCTGAGAGAAGTCTGAAGGTTCTTACCAATCCTTCAGCGAGGCATCAGCAGGTGCTTTGACCATCTGCAGATTCTCTTAGTAGTCGTCCTCGATATTGGTGTTACCGCAATCCAGCGGCTTCACAGGAAAGAAGAATCCCCTCATGGCAAACCTCAAGAACCTCGGAATGATCGGCGCAGGCGCAGCTGGCGCAGTCGCTCTCACCTTCGGCGCTGCTGGAATCGCAGGAGCGCAGGAGGACGATCCAGTCCTCACCGACCCGGCAACAGCCGACACTGACGACTCCGCCGAAGAAGGCCGTCGCCACGGCAACCGTGGCGAAGGTCGCGAAGGTCGCGAAGCAATGATCGATCGCCTGGTCGAAGAAGGCGTCATCACCCAAGAGCAAGCAGATGACGTGGCTGCTGTTCGCGACGCCGTCCAGGCCCATCGTGAAGAGCTGCGAGCAGAGAAGCAGCAGAGCATCGCCGATGCACTCGGCGTCACCGTCGAAGATCTCGAAGCTGCTCGTGAAGAAGGCACGACCCTCGCCGAGCTCGCTGGCGATGACCTCTCCGCAATCGTGGACCTCTTCACGACACAGGCAACTGAACGAGTCGAAGAAGGTGTCGCTAGCGGTCGCATCACCCAAGAGCAGGCCGACGAGCGCCTCGATGGGCTCGCTGAGCGCATCGAGTCACGTCTCGAAGACGGTGGCGGCTTCGGTCGACGTGGTGACGGCCATCGAGGTCGTCACGGAAATGGCCCACGTGGCGACGACGCCCCCGTCGCAGAGGCGCAGGAGGCCAGCTTCACCTAAACCTCCTCCTTCTCGACACTTCCGGTCGAGATCCGCGGAGTCCAAACCCGCTTAGAGCGGATAAGAACAGTTCCCTCCACCCAAACCGGCGTCTCCCGCGAGGCGTCGGTTTCGGTTTTTCAGACAGGAGCGAGGGACGAGCGACGGAAAAGCGCCTCCGGCGCAGCCGCCGAGCATGCCGTTCGCTTCGCTCACTAACCGAGTTTCTCGCCTTGCGGCTCCAAACATCGCTGGGACAGCGGAGCTAGGAATAGAAGGGGTTTTCGCCTTGGGTGTGGTCGGTGGCGTCAACGACCTCGGTCACCTCGGGAATGGCTTCCATGATTGAGGTCTTGATGCCCTCGGTAAGCGTCTGGGCGCTCATCGAGCAACCTTGACAACCGCCACCCATCAAGACGTGGACGACGGTTTCGTCCTGGACCTTGACGAAGCTCGCGAACCCGCCGTGTGCGGCCAGCGCAGGATTGATGCTCAGATCGAGCAATTGCTGCACCTTCTCGGGAAGGGTTCCGGTCAAGTCGATGTCTTCAGGTGCGAGAACCGGTGGGCGGTTCGGATTCCGAATGACCAGCCCGCCCTGCATTGGATTCGACGGGATGTCGAGCGTCGATCCGCGCATGTCATCGATGCTGTCTGCCGGGATGATGACCGTGAGCCCGGCCACCGTGTAGGTCAGCGCGTCTTCTGGCATGTCGGCAATGGTCTCGAGCGACAGGTCGTAGTCGAACTCGACGCCACGAGTCCCGACGATCATCACACGCAAGCCCGTCGCTTCCGCGTCGTCTTAGCCGTCTCGAATCTCGAGGCCCTTGGTGAGTCCAGCGTCAGTGATCGAGAGGACGAGTCCGTCGCCCTCTGCGCTCGGGTCGGGCTGCGGTGTTGGTTCCAGCGCTACGTCTTCCTCAGCACCCGAATCGTCGACTACATCCTGTGTCGTTTCGCTCATCCGATCAGGGTACGTGCGAATCTGGAATTTCTACGTGTCCATGTAAACCTCTCGTCGGCCCACGGCGTGTGTACAGCATGAGTACAGAGTCCGCCGTC
>CAXMRH010000263.1:0-9539 GCA_964196045.1 uncultured Chthoniobacterales bacterium
ACGGAAACGAAGCAGCTGCACTCATTGCACATCGCCTCAGCGAGGTCATTGCGATCTACCCCATCACCCCGGCGACGCCCATGGGAGAACACGCCGACGCGTGGTCTCAGGCTGGCGGCACAAACCTGTGGGGGGCCGTGCCCGATGTGGTCGAAATGCAGAGCGAAGGGGGCGCTGCGGGAGCCGTGCACGGCTCTCTACAGGCCGGCGCTCTGACAACGACCTTCACGGCATCTCAGGGTTTCCTTTTGATGCTTCCCAACTTGTACAAGATCGCTGGCGAGCTTCTCCCGGCGGTTATTCACGTCGCCGCCCGATCCGTGGCCACCCACGCTCTCAGCATCTTCGGAGACCACAGCGATGTGATGGCGGCCCGCCAGACCGGCATGGCCCTGCTCGCCTCCGGCTCCGTGCAGGAGGCACACGACCTCGCGCTGATCAGTCACGCAGCGACACTTCGCAGCCGAGTGCCCTTCATACATTTCTTCGACGGGTTCCGGACCAGTCACGAGTTGTCCACGATCGAGGCGATCGAGGACGACACGATGCGGTCGATGATCGACGATGATCTGATCACCGCACATCGACTGCGCTCGCTCGACCCGGATCGGCCCGTGGTGCGCGGCACCGCCCAGAACCCCGACGTCTTCTTCCAGGCCGCCGAGGCATCCAATCCGTACCGGCAAGCCGTGCCGAATATCGTCCAGGAGGAGATGGATAGATTCGCATCCCTCACTGGCAGGCAATACAAACTGTTCGAATACCAGGGTCACCCAAGCGCAACGAAAGTCGTCGTCGTGATGGGCTCCGGCGCAGGTACGGTCAGCGAAGCCGTCGACGAGCTCGTCGCTCGGGGCGAGCGAGTGGGCGTGGTCAATGTCCACCTCTACCGACCGTTCGATGTCAGCGCTCTGGTCGATGTATTGCCTGAAACGGTCGAAGGAATCGCGGTTCTCGATCGAACAAAGGAACCCGGATCCACAGGCGAGCCGCTGTACCTCGACGTACTTGCGGCACTCGCTCAGCGGTGGACGTCGGGAGCGCTGCCAGAGGTCATCGGCGGTCGATACGGACTTTCCTCGAAGGAGTTCACCCCTGCGATGGCGATGGCCGTCTTCGGCGAACTCGACGCCGAATCACCGCGGCGAGAAATCACGGTCGGCATCGTCGACGATGTGTCCCACACCAGCGTTGTGCACGACCCCGACGCCTGGAGCGAGCCCGATGAGGTCACTCGGGCGGTCTTCTATGGCCTTGGAAGTGACGGCACCGTCGGTGCCAACAAGAACTCGGCCAAGATCGTTGGACAACTGACGGATCTCTTCGCTCAGGGGTACTTCGTCTACGACTCGAAGAAGTCTGGGTCCACCACGGTTTCCCACCTGCGCTTCGGGCCTGAACCAATTCGCTCGGCGTACCTGGTGCAGAAGGCGAATTTCGTAGCCGTGCACCATTTCGGAGCGTTCCAACGCCAAGACGTCCTCGGGATCGCGGCCGATGGAGCGACGCTGTTGATCAACTCCCCGTATGCGACCGATCAGGTCTGGGCCCAACTGCCCCGCGAGGTTCAGCAGGCCATCATCGAGAAGTCTCTTGACGTCTGGGTGGTTGATGCAGGGCGGGTGGCCCGTGAGAACAAGCTCGGAAACCGCATCAACACGGTGCTCCAGACCTGCTTCTTCTCGCTCTCCGGCATTCTTCCGATCGAGGAGGCAATCGACGCAATCAAGGCAGCGATCGAGTCGACATACGGCAAACGCGGTATGTCGGTCCTCGAACGTAACTACGCAGCCGTCGATGCTGCACTGCCAGCGCTAGAACACCTCGACGTCCCAGAATTCGTCAGCGCGACGAGGAACCGCCCGCGTCCGGTGCCTGACACGGCTCCAGACTTCGTGCAGCGTGTAACGGCAACGATCATGGCCGGAGAAGGCGACCTACTCCCGGTGAGTGCGTTTCCCGTCGACGGAACTTTTCCAACTGCCACGACCCAATGGGAGAAGCGTGGGATCGCGAGCGAGATACCCATCTGGGATCCCGAGATCTGCATCGACTGTGCAAGATGTGCACTCGTCTGCCCACATGCGGCGATTCGCTTGAAAGTTGTCCCTCAGTCTGCGCTCGAAGACGCTCCCGATTCGTTCCGACACCGTAAATGGCCAGACAAGTCCAACCCGAATCGACGAGCGATCATCCAGGTCGCGCCGGACGACTGCACGGGCTGCGGCGTCTGTGTGAGCATCTGCCCGGCGAAAAGCAAGGAGCAGGTCAAACACAAATCGATCAACATGGAGCCAACGGCCGACCATCTCGAGGCAGAACGCGAGAACTTCGACTTCTTCTTGGCCTTGCCGGAACACGATCGAAAGACGCTCAAGCTCGAATCCGTCAAGGGATCGCAGCTTGCGCAGCCCCTATTCGAGTTCTCTGGCGCGTGCTCGGGTTGCGGTGAGACGCCGTACTTGAAGCTGCTGACCCAACTCATGGGCGACCGAATGGTGGTCGCGAACGCCACCGGTTGTTCGTCGATTTACGGTGGCAACCTGCCGACCACGCCATGGGCCGTCAACGCAGCGGGCCAAGGGCCCGCGTGGGCCAATTCGCTCTTCGAGGACAACGCCGAGTTCGGCCTCGGCATGCGTCTTGCTCTCGATCAACATGAAGCCGCTGCCCGCCATCTACTCGCAGAGCTAGCAGACCGGATCGGCCCACTCGCGGCGGAGATGCTCGAGAACGACCGGACAGACGAGGCGTCGCTCGAACGGCAACGCACTCTGCTCGCTGAACTGGAACCATGGCTCGAGGCCAACCCGGACCCGCGCGCGAAGCAACTCGCAGCCCTCTCGTCGCATCTCGTCCCCCGTTCGGTATGGCTCATCGGCGGTGACGGCTGGGCGTACGACATCGGGTTCGGCGGTGTGGATCACGTGCTTGCATCAGGTCGTGATGTCAACATCCTCGTGCTCGACACCGAGGTGTACTCCAACACCGGCGGTCAGACCTCGAAGGCCACACCGCGCGCTGCGATCGCCAAGTTCTCAGCGGGAGGCAAGACCACGCCGAAGAAGGATCTCGGCATGATCGCGATGACGTACAGCGACGTGTACGTCGCCCACATCGCCATGGGAGCAAACATGACCCAAACGGTGAAGGCAATGGCCGAGGCAGCCGCACACCCAGGCCCCTCGATTGTCATCGCGTACAGTCCGTGTATCGCTCATGGCATCGACATGACGCACATGATGGAGCACCAGAAGATGGCGGCTCAGAGTGGCTACTGGCCGCTGTACCGCTATGACCCACGGCGTGAAATCGCCGGTGACCACGGGCTCCACCTCGACAGTCGCAAACCAACCATCCCGTTCAAGGACTTCGCGATGACAGAGTTGCGTTTCTCGATGTTGGCCCGATCTCGCCCAGAGGTTGCCGAGGAGCTGATGGGCGCTGCGCAGCGTGACATCGACGACCGATGGCACCTCTACGAACAGATGGTAGAGGTCGAACGGACTGCCCGATACGGCGTCTTGGACCCTGAATCCGACGAGAAAGGAACGACATGACGAATCTCGCCACTCGCTATTTGGGACTCGAACTCGATCATCCGATCATTGCCTCGTCATCACCGTTGACAGGCTCGATCGACACTCTGGTCGCGCTGCAAGAAGCAGGAGCAGCGGCGGTCGTGTTGCCATCGCTCTTCGAGGAACAGATCGAACACGAAGAACTGGCGTTCATCCACACGCTCGAGACCGGCAGCGCGCTCAACGTCGAGTCACCTTCCGGCTACTTCCCCGACCTTGGGGCACACGAGTCCAGTGTTGAGAAGCACCTCAACCTCCTGACGAGGGCGAAGAACGAGCTCAGCATCCCGGTGATGGCAAGCCTGAACGGCACCTCTGATGGAGGCTGGGCCGCGTATGCCATTGCGTTCGAGGATCGGGGGGCCGACGCGCTCGAACTTAATGTGTATCTTGTGGCCGCCGAACCTGACGCGACTGGCCCAGAGGTCGAGGACCGGTACCTTCGACTCGTCGAACATGTGCGCGCGTCCGTCAAGATTCCGCTTGCCGTGAAAATTGGACCACAATTCAGTTCGCCGGCAAACATGGCTCGTCGTTTGGCAGATGCCGGCGCCGATGGCCTCGTCGTCTTCAACCGGTTCTACCAACCCGATATCGACCTCGAGACTCTCGAAGTGTTGCCCGACATCAACCTCAGCACATCGAGTGAGGTGCGTCTCACGCTGCGGTGGATTGCCATCATGGCCGGTAAGGTCGAGGCTGACCTCGCCGCTACCACGGGCGTGCATACGCCGGCAGATGTCGTGAAGCTGATCCTTGCTGGAGCCAACGTCACAATGATGACGTCTGCCTTGCTTCGACATGGCCCGGGTCAACTCACCGCAGTGCGCGACGGTGTTGAGAAGTGGTTCTCCGAACGCGGCTACGAGTCCTTGGACCAGGCGCGCGGAAGTGTCAGCCAAGCATCGGTGCCCGACCCCATCGCCTTCGAACGCTCGAACTACATGAAAGCACTGACGAGCTACGCACCCGGCTGAGAAGTCGCCAATCTCATGAGGTGCAGTCGCGAGTCACGTACTAGCGTCTGGCCGTCGTAACGAGGGAGAAGTAATGAGAATCGGTGTGCTCACAGGTGGGGGCGATGTCCCGGGATTGAACCCGTGCCTGAAGGCGGCTGTCAACCGGATTCATGCGAACGGATCCGAGGTCATCGGCATTCGTCGAGGGTGGGGCGGTCTCGCGAACGCGGACCCCGACGATCCAGCATCGCTGGCCGAGAACACAATGGCGTTGACCCCAACCATCGTCCGAACCGTTGACCGGACTGGAGGCACGTTTCTTCACACCTCCCGTACGAACCCGGGTCGCGTCGCAACCGAAGATCTACCGTCATTCCTGAAGGATCGTTACCCAGGCGACGGTCCGCACGACCTGACTCCTCACGCAATGTCTGTACTCGAGGCGCTCGGCATCGACGCGCTCCTGGCGATCGGCGGTGACGACACCTTGTCGTATGCCCTTCGTATGCACAACGAAGGCGTGCCTGTCATCGCGATCCCTAAGACGATGGATAACGACGTGCACGGGACCGACTACTGCATCGGCTTCTCCACCGCCGTCAGTCGTGGGGTCGAGTTCATTCACAACCTCCGTACGAGCACCGGGTCGCATGAACGAATCGCCGTGGTCGAGCTCTTCGGAAGGTACTCGGGCGCAACTTCACTCATCACGGCCTACCTTGCCGGAGCTGACCGTTCCCTGATCTCCGAAGTGCCGTTCGATATCGACAAGCTCGCCGGTCTGGTCATGAGCGATAAGGCTGCCAACCCTTCGAACTATGCGATGATCACGGTCTCTGAGGGTGCAACTATCCAGGGCGGCGAGGTTCACCTATCGGGCGAGGCAGACGCATACGGACATCGAAAGCTTGGAGGAATCGGCGCCACCACGGGCGAGTTGTTGAAGGAGCGGACCGGTGAGGGAATCATTCTTCAGGAAGTTGCCTACCTGATGCGTTCGGGCCGGCCAGACAGTCTCGACCTCATGGTGGCAACGAACTATGCCGTCATGGCGGCCGACTTGGCACTCGAGGGAGCGTCCGGCCGAATGGTTGCGTTGCGCTCCGGTGTGTACACGAATGTGCCCGTCTCGGTCACTGGCGACGGCGCAAAAGGGGTCGATGTAGGTGAGCTCTACGACAGCGAGCAATACCGACCCACGGTTCGCCACGTCGGTGGCAAGCCCATGTTCCTCTACTGAGGGGGTCGAACCGGTCTTCTGCGCCAGGGACTGATTTCTTGTGCCCCCAGGCGGGTTTCCTCGGTCAGTTCTTCGATGTCGTCGATGCCGGCTTGGTCTGGGCGTCCCAACCTCAATGACAGATAGGTTGCGGCGCCGATCGGTATCGGTGCCCAGAAGTTGACCAGGCGCCACGACACCACGCCGAGCAATGCAACACTCGGAGGTACACCGAAGCCCACAAGCGCAGCAACGAGTGCGATCTCCATGACTCCGAGGCCGCCTGGTGTGATGGGGATAGTGGCCACGATGTTCGCGAGAGCGAACCCGATGATGAGACCGTCGACGCGGGTCCAATGGCCATAGGCGCCCAGAAATACCCACAATGCGACTGCACCGAGAAGCCAATACGCAGCCGACCAGAGCGCGTGGCGCGTGAGTTCGCGGCGATCCGTCGTGAGCCGAGCAAGTTGCGACGCAAGCGTCCTCAGAGATCCCTCGACTGAGTCCGGATCGATGACTCGGACGGCCTCGGCCATACGACGAGCCGCATTCACCACGCGTTCCTCGCCTCTCGTGATGGCCACGACGAGCCCGGCAAGGCCCAGCAAGGTGATCAGACCAATGACGGTCACCGTCAGGTATGCCGCATGGAGACCCGAGATCGGAACCGACACGACCAGGGCACCAAAGAGCAACACGACCAGCACGGCCGCGGATTCGAGGCTTTGGGTTCCGACCGAGAATCCCGCTTCGGATGTGGGAACTCCGACTCGACGGAGAAGCCGATAGGTCACCACTCCACCAACGGCGGCGCCACCAGGGACTACTCGGCTCGCGCCCCGCGCCGCGAGAACGATCCGCTGCACCGTCCAAAACGACGGCTGGTCTTGCTCCGGCAGCAGGCTCCGGATGAGGTAGGCAACACATGCCAACGATGCCATCTCCGCAACGAACCCCACGGTGAGCAGGCGAGGGTCGAGATCGCCAATGAGCGATATCGCTTCACCGGTGCCAGCGAGCTGAGGCAAAACGAACGTATTCACGACGAACAGGAACGCGAGGGCCTGCGCGAGGCGTCGCAACTGAGGCCGAATCGTCCTATCTCGTTTCGACTTCCTCATGACATGACCCCAACCGAGCGAGCCTCACCAGACTACGCCGAGGTGATTCTCACGGTCACGTTCGTGGGCCTGTTGATGGCACAGGGCGTGCGTGCCGCTTTCTGGGGAAATCTACGGTGGCTGGATAACAGATCGGGGTTGAGCCAATGCACAAGTACCGAGCCTCGACGAATGAACTCGCGCAAGGTGTGGTCGACTACGCCTTGAGTCGAATTCGCATGGATCCGCCGCCGCTCGATGGTCCGAGAACGGCCGACAAGCTCGCGCGAACGACAGGCCTGACCATCACCGAGGACGGGCTCGGAGGAGCTGAAGCGTTGCGAATCTTCGGAGACGTGCTGGCCCCAGCAACTATGTCGATCGACCACCCCCGATTCTTGTCCTTCGTGCCCGCAGCACCCACGGAGGCAGCGATCTTGGCCGATTTCATCGTGAGTACCAGCTGCATCTACGGAGGGAGTTGGCTCGAGGGTGCTGGCGCAGTGCACGCCGAAAACGAGGCGCTGCGATTTCTCGCCGACGAAATCGGAATGCCGGACAGCGCAGGCGGGGTTTTCGTCAGCGGGGGAACCGCCGGAAACCTCTCTGCCCTCGTCGCTGCCCGTGACGCTGCGGCACGAGACCGCGGTCGTCCATCGGGGCGTTGGGTTGTTGCTACGTCTGAGGAGGCTCATTCGTCGGTGAAATCCGCCGCCAACGTCATGGACGTCGAGGTGCTGTCGGTGCCGACTGACGAGAATCGTCGGCTTTCGGGGAGGAAGCTCGCTGCGAGCATCGATGAACTCACCCCGGAGGAACGCGAAGGGCTATTTGCCGTTGTTGTCACCGCAGGAACCACCAACCTCGGGATCGTCGACGACATCGCTGATGTGGCGGACGTGTGCGAGAAGCACGGACTCTGGCTTCATGTCGATGGGGCCTATGGCGGAGCCGCGATCCTGGTTCCCGAGGCGCGACATCTCTTCGATGGCATCGAGCACGTCAATAAACAACTCCATCGATCGTTCCTAGCTCCAATGCGAAACCCGGAGGTTGCGGCCGCATCTCGGAAGTCGGCCGGTGGTGGCCTGCTCTTGCGGGGACCGCCGGGCTGCGGCAAGACCTTTCTCGCCCGTGCGACCGCCGGAGAGATGAGCGTTAATTTTTACAACGTCGGCCTGGCCGACATCCTCGACATGTGGATCGGTGCGAGCGAGCGAAACCTCGCTTCGGTATTCGACGCCGCCCGACGAAACGCACCTTGCGTCTTGTTCTTCGACGAGATCGATGCACTTGGTCAGAAGCGTTCACACCTCAAGAATGCCGCCGCGCTCCGAGGCGTGGTCAACCAGTTGCTCTCTGAGATGGATGGGGTATCGGACAACAACGACGGCGTGTTCGTCCTCGCCGCGACGAACCACCCATGGGACGTCGACGAGGCACTGCTTCTACCTGGCCGGTTCGATCGGCGTCTGCTCGTCCTGCCTCCAGACTGCCCTGCTCGGCGTGCGATCCTTGAGTTCCATCTGCGAGATCGCCCCACCGAAAGTGTCGATCTCTCCTCGATCATCGAGGCGACCGAGGGCTGGTCGGGGGCGAACGTGGCGTTCATTGTCGAATCAGCAGTCGAGCAATGCCTTGACAAGTCACACGACACCGGTGACATCGTTGCGGTCACGACCGCGCATCTTCGCGAGGCTCTTGTCGAGGTGCCGTCGACCGTTGGGCCCTGGCTCGAGGGCGCGCGAAACCACATCATGTATTCCAACCGAAGTGGCGAATATGACGCCCTTGCGGCCTATCTCAAGAACAACGGCGGTTCCGGCCGTCGCCCACCTGGGTTTCGCCGATAAGACCCGTCCTGTACGGCGACCCGTGAGTAGAAGCGAGAACCGGATCATGGGAGTCCTTGTGGAACTGCGAGACGATCGCGACGACGATGCTTCCGACGAAGATCCCCACTAGAGCCGAGAGCGATGTGTTGACGAGCCACGTCAACAGTCCCCCAACTCCCCCGACATCGGCAACACCCTCTTCTAGCTCGTGGACAATGTCGTAGGGCCCGTCCCAACCGAGCTCGTGTGCACCAACAATCAGGATGTGCCCACCAACCCACACCATCGCTGCGGTGCCGATAACCGAAAGCCATGTCAGGAGCTTTGGCATGCCTGACACGAGGAGACGTCCGATTCGCTGGGATGATTCAGACTCCCGTTCGGCGAGGTTCAGGCCGATGTCATCCATCTTCACTATCAACGCGACGACTCCGTAGACGATCACGGTGATCACCAACGCGACCACAACGAGAATGATTGCACGCTGGACAATTCCTTCGTCGAGAACTTCTTTCAGTGCGATCACCATGATCTCGCCACTCAAGATCAGATCGGTTCGTACCGCACCTGCGACGGTCTTTGCTTCCGCTTCCGGGCCTTGCATCGCCACGGGCAGGTCGTGGTCATGATCGTCGCCTTTGATCTTGTGGTAGATCTTCTCGGCTCCCTCGAAACACAGATAGGCACCGCCCGCCATCAAGATGATTTCGACCAACGTTGGTGCGATTTCGCTCAGGAGCAGTGCGATGGGCAGGATCACGAGCAGCTTGTTTCGCAGAGAGCCCCGAGCGATCTTCTTGATGATCGGCAATTCTCGATCTGCGGCGAGACCGTGCACATAG
>CAXMRH010000264.1:0-11640 GCA_964196045.1 uncultured Chthoniobacterales bacterium
TGACGCATCGTTGGAGCTCTGGGCGCGCGGCACGGGAAGGATCGAGACGAACTGTTGTGACGCCTTGCTCGATCTGGACCCGTCGTGGCCAGACCAGTTCGATCTGGTCGTCGGGAACCCGCCGTTTCTTGGGCAGTTGTCGCAGGACACGACTCGCGCTGCCAGTCGTCGCGCTCGGCTACGCGCCAAGTACGACGAAGTTGCGTCCGGCTACGTCGATGAGGCTGGGCTGTTCCTTCACCTTGCACTGTCGAGGAGCTCGTCGAGTGGTGTTGTCGCTCTGATTCTCCCTGAGTCACTCCTTGCTGCTCGTGACTCGAAGCCGCTCCGAGAGGCATGTGAGCGGAGCGCAACGCTGAACGCTCTCTGGGTGGACGAGGGGCAATCGTTCGAGGCCGCCGTCGACGTCGTGGCACCAATCTTCGTTCGAAGCTCACCGCTCGCGGCCGACATCTCGGTTGTCGTCGGAGATCGACCAAGCGCCCGAATGCCACGTCCGCAAGCCGCGTCCTGGAGTGCTCTCCTCGCCAGCGCCCGCGGTGTCCCTCGACTCGACCTTGATGGCTCGATCGGCGTCGTGGCCGACAAAGCAACGGCTACGGCCGGGTTTCGTCAACACTTCTATGGCATCGCAACGGCTGTTCGAGACTCGTCGAGTGGGCCCCCGGACGGGAGCGGGAAACCCGAAGACATCATGCAACTCGTGACTTCTGGCGCGATCGATCCACTTCGACCTGGCTGGGGCCTTGACCGAGTCAAGTTCGCTGGCACCACCTGGCGTTCACCGGAGCTGCATCTTTCGCAGATCGAGGATGAGTCTGTCCGTCTGTGGTTCACGAGTCGGCGTCAGCCGAAGCTATTGCTCGCGACGCAAACCAGAGTCCTCGAGGTCGTTGTCGATGAGACGGGATCGATGGCTCCGTCGGTCCCCGTGATCGCAGTGGAACCCTTCGAAGTAGACGACCTCTGGCTTCTTGCTGCAGTGTTCTCGTCTCCAGCAGCGAGTGCGTGGATGGCTGCTCGCGCCGCAGGAACGGGACTAAGTCAGAGCGCCATTCGCGTTCGGGCGAGCGAGCTTTCACAAATTCCTCTACCGATCGACGAGACGTCGTGGCAACGCGGAGCGCGCGCCGCAGAAGCTGCGCAACAGGCTTCTCAAGTCGACGATGGAGCAGCGTACGCCGAGGCCATGGGTGGTCTGGCTCGGTCCATGTCTGCGGCATACGGTGGAGTGGACGACGCTGTGAATCGGTGGTGGTGGGATGGCCTTCGGATGCCCCCCACGTTCGCAGCAAGGCATACTGAAGGTTCGATCTAAATTGATACCGGGCAGCAATGTCACTGGGAGTCCGTGCATGTCGACGACAGAAGATGGCAACACCCCATCGCTCGGGTCGCGACGCGGTTGGCCAGAGATGTTCCCGGTCACCGGAGCATGGCGCGAGGGTGATGACCCAGGTCAACGCAAGTTCCAAACTCTGCGACGTCCGTTGGCGCTCGAGGGCGGGGGCGTTCTCCAAGAGGTGACGATCGCCTATGAGACCTGGGGAACCCTCAACGAACGCGCGGACAACGCAATTCTGATCTGCCATGCGCTCACTGGCGATGCTCACGTCACCGGAGGCGGAGGTGGCACCTACACGCCCGAGGGTTGGTGGTCCCGAATCGTGGGTCCGGGCACGGCCATCGACACCGATGAGTACTTCGTCGTGTGTGCCAATGTCCTCGGTGGTTGTCAGGGCACGACAGGGCCCGCGTCGATCGACCCTGCCAGCGGTAAGCCTTATGGGTCCACATTTCCGCAGGTCACCAACCGTGACATCGTGCGTAGCCAGGTCCGGCTGGCTGACGAGCTGGGCATCGAACAGTGGTTCAGCATCGTCGGTGGGTCGATGGGTGGAATGACCGTCCTCGAATGGGCGGCCATGTATCCCTCACGAGTTCGTTCGATTGCTCCAATCGCCACGACGCTTGCGGCGACGCCGCAACAGATCGGATGGTCTGCGGTCGGACGGCTGGCGATCGCAAACGACCCCTGGTTCAACAACGGCGACTACTACGAGCTGGAGCAGGGCCCAGGAAATGGTCTCGCCGTCGCTCGCGAGATCGCACTAATTCACTATCGAAGCGACGAGGAGTGGACTCAACGTTTCGGTCGTTCGCCGCTCGACCGTCTCGATCGATTCGACCCGTGGGGTCGATTCCAGGTCGAGGCGTACCTCGACCATCACGGGAAGAAGTTTCCCTATCGTTTCGACGCGAACTCGTATGTCGTGTTGAACCGAGCCATGGATCTGCACGACGTGGGCCGGGGTCGTGGTGGCGCTCGTGCTGCTCTGTCGAAATTCCACGGACCAACGATGACTGTCTCGGTCAGCTCAGACTTCTTGTACCCAGCGCACCAGCAAGCGGAGCTTGCGTCATTGCTGAGCAGCGAGGGACGGTGGTGTGCGTATCACACCATCGAATCGGTGTTTGGGCACGACGGGTTCCTGGTTGAACACGACAAACTTGCACCACTTCTCGAGGACTTCTTTGCGAAGGTTCACGTCGAGACCAGCTGAGTTCGAGTCGTGCCAGAACTGATCGAAGTCGAACAGTATCGGCGTGCCCTTGACCCTCTGCTTGGGTCTTCGATTGAGACATTCGAGATCCTCCACCCGAATTTCGTACGCCCGAGCGGAACACCTGCCCAGGTCTTCGGTGTTGCGATAGGAGGCATCCTCCGATCGACGGACCGGATCGGCAAGCTTCTGGTGCTCCACATCGTGCAACCGAGGGAAGAATTCGAGGTCGGACTCCGTTTCGGCATGACGGGCCGGCTGCTCGTGGACGGGCTGAGTCCCATCGACAAACTCGAGTATGCATCTGGAAGAGACGAGCCGAGCTGGGATCGTCTGAGGATCGGCCTCGGTGGCTCGCTGGTCTCACTTCGAGACCAGCGTCGACTCGGATCGATCGAACTGGACCCAGATACGTCGCTTCTGGGTCCTGACGCAACGGTCATTTCCGATTCGATCCTGATGGCCGCTGCTCATGCACGGACGAAATCGGTAAAAGGAGTCTTGCTCGACCAGGCGATCGTCGCTGGCCTTGGCAATCTGCTGGTCGACGAATCGTTGTGGCGCGCTGGGATCGACCCGCGGCGAAGCATCGCCACCCTCGGCCCCCACGCGGCTGAAGCTCTGGCCATCGAGATCCGTTCGACCGTAGACGAGCTCGGCCGGCGTGGGGGGTCGCACACAGGAGACTCGTTTCCCCTTCGCTCGGCAGGTTCGGTTTGTTCGATATGCGGGGGAGCGATGCAGAACATTTCTGTCGCCGGCCGAACCACTTGGTGGTGTCCGGACCATCAGCGGTGACCGGGTACTGTCTGTGAGTGATCTCGGGAGCTACACCTCGCTCTGCCTTGCGGCTTACGGTCTTCGCCGTGATCGTGGGCGTCGGTGTCCTGAGCTCGCTCGGCTCGGTGGCGGCGCAGGTCGACGAGGGTGAAACTCAGATCATAAATATTCGCGAAACCGATGGCCGTTTGGGTCCGCTGGTCTACACACTGATCGGACTCGGCTGTGTTTCATTGTTAGCGACCATTGGTTTTTGGTGGTTGACCCGACCACGTCGAGAGAACCGCCGGGCCGCCAACTCGTTCCGTCCGAACGACAACTAGCAACGACAACCAGCAACGACAATTAGCAAGGAGAAGCACCGTGGATGGATTTGACCCAGACGAGATGATCGAGAGGTTCAAAGAACGCTCGGCCGCGGTGAAGAAGCGGAATCTTCCGCCCGTCGGGGGCGACGAGCGAGCGCTGTTCATCGCTCAAGCACAAATAGATTTTCAGGACTTTGCGATCATCGGCGACGCGCAGTACGAGCTCGAGGATGGAGTTCTCACACTGCGGATCGATCTTCGCCCGGCGAGTGGGGACTGACAACTCGCCCTGGTACGATTTGCAGCTGTTCGCGGACGTAGCTCAGTTGGTAGAGCATCACCTTGCCAAGGTGAGGGTCGCCAGTTCGAATCTGGTCATCCGCTCAGGGTTCATGCGGGTTGTCTTCTTTCGGAGGGCAGCCCGCATCTCTCGTTTTCGCGCGCTACGTGGTCCTCCGTGACGAAGAGATGACGGATTGATGTCGAACACCGGGGGGCGCGAAGACATTTGGCTCTACAAACCCTACGGTTCGTCCCCAAGTGGGAACGGGTCGATCTATCGTCTCGTTCTCCGTCGCACGAGCGTGTGCGCCCGAAGCGCGGAGGGGCCTTCGGACGCACACGCTGCGACACACCTAGGTTGCACATCGGTCACGTGGCGCTACTCTGAGGAGCCGTGCGTCGGTGCCCGAGTGGCCCAAGGGAACGGCCTGCAAAGCCGTACAGCCGCGGGTTCAAATCCCGCCCGGCGCTCCAAGTCGATAATTGCCGTCGTGGTTGAGAAACAGCGAGGAGCCAACATGGGAAGCAAGGAGACATCGTGAGCGACGTCTTCGAGGGTCCCGGCTATTGGATGGCGTCGGACGGCAAGTGGTATGCGCCCGAACGACACCCCGATCCGAGCTATCAGGCTCGCTTCGTCGTGGACGAAGTGAGTGCCGCCGGCTCACCCGACTCTGCCAATGTCGAGCAACAAGAACTCGAACAGATCGCTGCGGCAGCGGAGTTTCCTTCAGTGGAACTCGACGCCACCATCTCCAATACGCAGCCGTCTACGCCACTCTCGGACATTCATCGAACGGTGAGCGGGCCACCCGACGCGGTTCACGATTCGAACGACGCAGATGTCGAGCGCGATGAAGACGAGATGGAAACAACTGTTTGGGCAGATGACGTTGTGGTTGACGGGGCCGAGGCCACGCCGTCGTTCTCGGTCGCCTCGCCGAAGATGAACCCAGCGCCAAAGCGCCCGGTATTCGACATAGCTCCCCCGGCGTCGGTCGTCGGCGCCCCACGTCGAAGCTCCACCGAGCCGGGCGAAAAGAGCCCGAACCGAGCCGAACTCGAACTCGATGTGTCCACGGCGACACGTCGCAACGCCACCCTTTCTGCAGCGCCACTCACCGGAGCAGCCCTCGGTCCGGCGACAATGTCGACATCACTCGCCCTTGTCCCGACAGCAGCAACAAACGATGACCAATCGACCGCCATGTTCGATCGCATCGTCGCGGGCGTGATCTTCGCGGCTGGGGTGTCCATGATTGTGGGGACGTTCCTCGACTGGACGACCGGCTCACTGATCCAGACAGGCTGGGATCGCGGCGACGGCATCGCAACCGTCATTGCCGGCGTCGTCGGATCTGCGGCCGCCGGACCGATCTACGTCGGCTACCGCCACATCATCCCGAAGTCGATAGCGATCATCGGAGGGCTTATCGGGCTCGTGGTTATCGGTCTGACTGCGATCAGTGTTCTATTCGACAGTGAGTTGGCCGGGACCTCGATTGGTGTTGGATTTATTGTGGTCTTCGTTGGGGCGGCTGCGATGGCACTTGCCGGATTGGCAGACCGCGGCGAAGTCCTGCAATAGGGACGCATCTTCACACGCCCCTGCTAACCTGATCGACCTTCGGGCCGTTAACTCAGTTGGCTAGAGTGCCACCTCGACATGGTGGAAGTCACAGGTTCAAGTCCTGTACGGCCCACGAATTACTTGCAACGTAGTTGCAAGTAATTCGTGGGCCGTTAGCGCTGCATGTTCGCCTCCGGCGGCCGTTGCACGCAGCTGGCCTGGAGCGACGCTTCGCTTGCTCCCGGCAGGGTTGGCTGACGTGGACTGGGTTGCGCGGCTGGAGCTCGCTTCGCTTGCTCCTGGCCGGTTTGGGTCATGATGGGACATGGCAACGTCCGCTGCATTTCGCACCTGTCCACTCTGTGAAGCCACCTGTGGGCTCGAGCTCCAAGTGACCGACGGAGTGGTCACACGAATCGGCGGTGACCAAGACGACGTCTTCTCCCACGGCTTCCTCTGTCCGAAGGGGACGACACTCGGAAAATTCCACGACGACCCGGACCGGCTTCGCGAGCCGTTGATCCGTAGAGACGGTGTCCACGTGACGGCAACTTGGGAGGATGCGTACGCGCACATTGCAGAGCGCCTTCTTCCTATTCTGGAACGCGACGAACGTGCTGCGTCCGCGATCTACCTCGGCAACCCTGTCGTCCACTCTCTCGACATGTTGCTCTATGCACGTGCCGTCACCTTTGCACTCGCTACTCGCCGGGTATTCTCGGCGTCGACAGTGGACCAACGCCCGCGAGAAGTCGCCAGCGGTCTCATCTATGGTTCGTCGTTCACTATCCCGGTGCCCGACGTCGACCGTTCCGACATGTTGGTGGTGATCGGCGCGAACCCAGTCGTCAGCAACGGTTCTCTCGCCACAGCCCCAGATTGGCCAGGCCGGATCGATTCACTGCGCGAGCGGGGAGGGCAGCTCGTGGTCATCGATCCGGCCCGAACAAAGACGGCCGAACGGGCCGACGTGCACCTCGCGATTCGTCCGGGCACCGACGCCCTCCTGTTGGCCGCAATAGCGACGGCGTTGGTTGCCGACGGCTCCCACCGCCCGGCACCTGAGGACGGCGCGGTTCTCGATCAGGTGGCGGATGCGCTCGACGGATTCACTCCAGCGATCGTCGCTGACGCAACGGGTCTGACCGAACGCGAGATCCGTGACCTGGTCACACGCCTCGCAGCGTCTGAGCGTCCCTGCGTCTACGGGCGCCTCGGAACCACGATCACGCCATTCGGAACCACCGCGAGCTGGCTCGTGGATGTCGTGAACGCACTACTTGGGGCGCTGGATGCGCCTGGAGGTGCGATGTTCCCCTGTAATCCGGCCGGATCGAAGAATACCCGCCGCAATGGCCCTATCGCGTCGGCGCAATCGTTAGGTCGGCGGAGTACCGAAGTCTCCGGAATGCCGATCGAACTCGGGGAGCATCCGGTGGCCGTGCTGGCGGAGGAAATCGAGGCCGGCAACATCACGGCATTCGTCACGATTGCGGGAAACCCCGTCTTGTCATGCCCCAACAGTGTTCGACTCGACGAGGCGCTTGACGGACTCGACTTCATGGTGAGCATCGACTGTTATCTAAACGAGACCACAAGACATGCAGACGTAATCTTGCCGCCGCCTTCGCACCTCCAGAAGTCGCACTATGACCTCGCCTTCTCGAATCTGATGATTCGAAACATCGCCAACTACTCGTCACCCGTCCTTGAGCTCGACGAGGGAGCGCTCGGTGAGTGGGACGTGCTCGCACGGTTGGCGTCACTTCTGGGTGGTGGCAACAGCACCCCCGAAGGTGCCGCGGTCGTAGATCAGTTGTTGTACGAACAGGTCGTACAGGGTGCGCTGACGGCAGTCGACGCTCCAGCGGGGCTCGATACAGACGCCATCCAGAGCGCGGTGTCCGAGTACCGAGGACCAGAGCGCATCCTCGATGTGATGCTCCGGTCTGGTCCCTACGGGGACTGGTTCGGGGATCGCGACGGACTGACGCTCGCAAAGCTGATCGAGCATCCACATGGCATCGACCTGGGGCCCCTTGAGCCACGTCTTCCCGAGGCGCTCCTGACGCCGTCTGGACGACCCGAGTTCGCTCACCCAGACCTGATCGGGGACATCCCTCGGCTGAGGGAGCTGTTGAGCGCTTCGCCCGAAACCTCCATGCAACTCATCAATCGGCGGACCCTGCGATCCAACAACTCCTGGATGCACAATCTCGAAGTCTTGGTCAGGGGAAGGCCGCGATGCACACTGTTTGTCCACCCTGATGACGCCACGCGTATTGGACTCAAGGACGGCAGTACCGCAACGGTGTCTTCGTCGGCGGGCAGTGTCGCACTTCCCGTCGTCATCAACGACGGCATTCGCCCTGGCGTTGTCAGCATCCCGCACGGTTGGGGGCACAGCAGTCCCGGAACGACGCAGTCGGTGGCGCGTCGAAACCCAGGGGTGAACGTGAACATTCTCACCCCGAGCAATGTCGTCGATCCGCTCTCAGGCACGTCGCAGCTCACCGGGATCCCAGTCACGGTTAGTCCCGGCTGAGCGAACACCGGGCTCAGCTGTTGGAGAGTCAGCCGATGCGGGTGCTCCCCAGTAGATTGCCCCTATGCCGACTGTGCTTTCATCCGCGTTTCCTCTCAATGTCGTCACGACAGGAGACGATCGTCGACCCGCCTTGCTACTGATCAACCCGCTCGGAACCACCACGGAGTTCTGGGAGCCGATGATTGAACAGCTCGTCGCGCACAACTGGGTCATCCGCTTTGATCTGCGCGGTCACGGCAAGTCGACGGGAGCCGTTGATCCCTATCTGATCTCCGATCTCGCAGCCGATGCAATAGCCGTGCTGGACGCGCTAGAGGTGCCGCGGGCGAATGTCTTTGGGGCCTCCCTTGGTGGGCTGGTGGCGGCCGACCTTGCCGCTCACTATCCGGACCGGGTGGACCGCCTCATACTGGCGGCAACAGGAACCCAGCTGGGTCCAGATTCCTGGTGGCGCGACACGATCGAGCACGTCGGCGAATTCGGTGTTGGTTCGATTCTCGACCGATTCGACGATGTCTTCTTCTCGGAGGCATGGCAACTTGCCGTGCCGGAACGACGCGAAGCGGCCCGCGCGATGCTTCTGTCCACCCCCTCGGACGCCTTCGTTGCAGGGGCGCACGCGATTCTTCACGCAGATCTCAAACCCTTCGTCGAGCGGATCCGAGCGAGCACTCTAGTGATCGTGGGGGAGGACGACCCGGTCCTTCGACACCATCCGGCCGATGATCTCATCAAGGCGATACCCGACAGCGAAGCAGTGCAGGTGGGCGGAGCATCCCATCGAGTACTCCTTGAGCAGCCAAATCTGTTGGCCGAGGTCGTCTGTGGGTTCCTCGCCGACCCCGATGGTCGCTGAACTCTCGGCGATTCGTCTCGCGAACTGCGACGTCTAGAAGTGGTAGGGGAAGCCCGACCAGTCGGGTGAACGTTTCTCGAGAAATGCATCTCGACCTTCGACCGCTTCGTCGGTCATATAGGCAAGACGTGTCGCCTCGCCAGCAAACACCTGTTGCCCGACCAGGCCATCGTCGACAAGATTCATCGCAAACTTGGCCATGCGCTGTCCTGTAGGGCTCTTTTGGTTGACCAGGGCTGCCCATTCAAGGGCAGTGCTTTCGAGCTCTTCGTGAGGTACGGCAAGGTTCACCATGCCCATGGCAGCGGCCTCGTCTGCGGAGTGGCTCTGGCCCAGGAAGAAGATCTCGCGGGCGCGCTTCTGCCCAATCATTCTGGAGAGATAGGCCGAACCGTACCCGCCGTCGAAGCTGGCAACATCGGTGTCGGTCTGCTTGAAGATCGCATGTTCACGACTTGCGATCGTGAGGTCACAGACCACGTGGAGACTGTGCCCGCCGCCAACAGCCCAACCTGGAACCACAGCGATCACGACCTTTGGCATGAAACGAATGAGTCGTTGGACCTCCAAGATGTGCAGGCGACCGGAACGTGCGGGATCGATCGACTCCGCAGTTTCACCGTCGGCGTATTGATACCCCGAGCGTCCACGAATTCGTTGATCACCGCCTGAGCAGAAGGCCCAGCCGCCATCTTTGGAGGATGGTCCGTTGCCGGTCACCAGCACACACCCGACGTCGCTTGACATCCGAGCGTGATCCAGGCAACGGAAGAGTTCGTCGACGGTACGAGGCCGAAACGCATTGCGTACCTCAGGGCGATTGAACGCCACGCGTACGGTTCCTTGCGCGATGGCTCGGTGGTACGTGATGTCCGTCAGGTTCTCGAACCCGGGAACAGGGGACCATTGGGACGCGTCGAAGATCTCCGAAACCATGCCGTGAGGCTAGTTCTCTCCGCCGTCGGCGCTGTGCTCCGACCAATCGGAATCGAACTTCTGCCTATCGTTTTGCACTCTGCGTGGTGAGATGGGAGAATTTTGGTGTGCCACTTCGTTCACGCCGTTCGCGCGCCCTGATCCTTGTAGCACTCGTTGTTTCGTCGTTGGCTATTGGTGAGAGCACTGCGCTCGCCCAGGATGATGAGGAACGCCTCGAGGAGCTAAAGGACGAACGCGAGAGGATCCAGATCGAAGTTGCCACAGCGGCGACGAAGATCGACGCCGCAACCGCCGATTTCGACGTGGTCGCGCAAGCTCTCGACGACATCAATGGTCTCGTCGACCTGCAAGAGGCGCGGCTCGCAGATGCTCGACAGGCTGTGCGTTCAGCTGAAGCGCTGGTGGAACAGGCGGTACTCCGGCGAGAGGAGATCGCCACGGAGATGAACGAGCTTCGCATGGTTGTCACAGACCTCGCTGTTGCGTCCTTCACCGGGGAAGCTGGAGAGAACGGCGAGGACCTCACGGCCTTCCTCCTGAGTGACGATCCGACAGAAGCGGTGCGCCGACGAAGCCTGGTGCAGTTCCAGACTGGAAATCTTGCCGATGCGCTCGATCGGATGAGACAACTCGAGGCCGAGGTCGAGCAGGTAGAGATCGATCGGACTCGTGCGGTTGAGGCGGCGGTTGTGAATCGCACCGAAGCGCTCGAACGCCAAACCGAAGTCGACCTTGCCCTCGACGCGCAGCTCGAGCTCGTTCTTGATGTCGAGGCTCGACTTGAGAACAGGCTCGCTGAGGCCCAATATCTCACGGAGATCGATGCGGACAAGGCCGCAGAGATCCGACAACAAGAAGAGGTGATATCGAGGCGTATCCGGGAGGAAGCCGCTCGCAAGGCTGCTGCTGAGGCGGCTCGAAGAGCAGCTGCTCGCCCACCCCCAGCAGACATCGCCGACATGGTTCAGGCGGAGGGCTTCTGGGTTCACAAGGATGTCGCAGACGTGGTCGGTCGTATGATGCAGGCGGCTCGTGCAGATGGAGTCAACCTCTCCGGCTACAGCTACCGCTCTCCACAGAGAACCGCCGAACTTCGTGTGATCAACGGATGTCCAGACGTCTATGAGTCCTCTCCGTCGCGTTGTCGAATTCCCACTGCCCGACCCGGCCAATCCATGCATGAACGGGGCCTAGCAATCGATTTTCGGAGTTGCTGGCGTGGATCGGACTGTTTCACTTGGCTGTCGAACAATGCATCAAAATACGGCTATCGGAATCTTCCGAGTGAGTCGTGGCACTGGAGCACCAACGGGAGTTGACTCACCTCATAGCGGTCCCAGCGAAACCCGCTCGGTGACGTGCATTGTCGAACAGAGCGACTAGTTTGTCGGTGTGCCCGGAGGAAAATTCTCCCTAGTTCGTCGCGCCCTGTTCGGCGCGCTCTTCGTGCTCCTTGCACTCTTGGCAGTGTCGCCGGCTGGAGCCCAAGATGATGTCAGTCAACTCGAGGAATTGAAGCAAGAGCGTGAGCGCCTTCAGCAGGAGGCCGCTTCACAAGCAGTCAAAGTGGATGCAGCGAACGTCGATTTCTCTGTGCTTGCGCAAGCGCTCGACGACATCAACGCACTCGTAGATCTGCAAGAAGCGCGTCTCGCGGACGCACAGCAAGCTATACGTTCGGCAGAAGCGCAGGTGGAGGCTGCTCAGCTTCGCGAGGTTGAAATTTCTTCGGAGGTTGCAGGTCTGCAGGGTGATGTTGCGGATCTGGCAATTGCGTCGTTCACCGGCGAGAG
>CAXMRH010000265.1:0-4700 GCA_964196045.1 uncultured Chthoniobacterales bacterium
GTCGTCGGCATCGGCATCAGTTGCCGACGAGAGCTCGTTCATCGCGCGGGTCAATGCAACACGAGCCTCCGTCGGTCTTCCCGCTCTTCAACCCGATGTCCAACTCACGAACCTCGCCCGAGGCTGGGCTGGATCGATGCGAGACAGCGTGTGCGGCGAAGGAGCCTTCATCTGCCATGCGAGTCCGATCAGTGCTGGCGTCACCCACCCCTGGGCCAAGCTCGGGGAGAACGTCGGGACCGGTCCCGACGTCGGATCCATCATGAAAGCCTTCATCGAGTCTCCGCCGCACTACGCGAACATCGTGGACCCCGAGTTCACCCACATTGGAGTCGGCGTCGTATGGGATGGGAACAGGATGTACACCACCCATCGGTTTATGAAGCTCCAGTTGGTGACTCCGACGACCACGTCGGCGGCCCCAACCACGCCGAATAGCTCGCCGACGACAACAGCGCCTCCGAACACCGCTGCTCCTACGACCGCGCCACCCACAACGGTGCCGGTCGACCAGGTGGCGTCCGTTCTGCAGAAGCGCGTGGTCGCCGTGTTGGGTGCGATAACGAAGATCTCGGGCTAACCCGCTACTTGGCGAGCAGCACGAACTGGGTCAGCGCGGCCCCGATGATCACCACGAGCAACAAGATGATCGTCAGCGTCACCATTGGTCGCATCGTCAGCCTCCCCGGCCGAGCGTCACTGGAGTGGAAGTCCCCGGAACCGGGCCGTCGAGCCGTTCGATCCGAAGCTCCTGACCCGAAGTAATACCTAGGTGCGACGCCGCCGAGTCGCCGTTGACAGCGAGTGACACGAGGCCCGACGAGTCGACAACAGCCCCGACCTCGCCGGTCGAGATGTCCCGATACGCGCGTCGTCTGGCGATCGACTCGCGGTGCTCACCGGCAACCAGCGAGAAAGGATCTCCCCACTCCGCCAAGTCATCTGGCCCGATGTTCAGTTGCACATTTCCGTACCGGTCGATCCACAACGCCTCGATGAGGAGAGCTCCATCTTCCACCGCCGTGACTGGAAGCAGCCCGGGCGTCAAGGAACTCGGATCAACGTTTGGTCCGAGTTCGCCCATGTCCACTCCGAGCGCGAGATGGGCCGCTGCGGGGGCGAAGATGTCGCGCCCGTCGAACGTGCTTCCGAGTCGCGGGAGTTGGAACTCGCCGTTCGTGAGCTCGACCGCACGCGTCGCTCCACCGACCAACGCGACCGCCGAGGCAAGCACACCGTTGTCGGGTCCGACGAGAATGGATGCGCCGTCGCCGACTTCAACAGCGACAGCCTTTCGAGCGGTTCCTACTCCTGGATCGACCACGGCAAGAACGACCCCTGGGCATAAGTAGTTCGCCGAACGAGCAAGCGACAACGCGCCAGCGCGAACATCGTGCGGGGCGATGCCGTGGGTGACGTCGACAACCGAAACATCGGGCGCGATCGATCGGATCACGGAGTGAACCACTCCCACGAATTCATCTGCGTGCCCGAAGTCGGACAAGAACGAGATGGTGGAGAAGCGCACGGGGCTGAGGGTATCGGCCTCTACGCGTCGTGAGGCCGGACCGAAGTCCGACCTCACTGTGCAAAACAGGCACCTTGTGAACCGCTCGGCGTGTCAGCCGGCCTCGGTGTATCGATCGCCGAGGTAACGGTCGACATCGTCCGGGCGAAGTCGGTACGACCGACCCACCCGAATGGCAGGTAATTCTCCCGCCTTGATCAGCCGATAGACCGTCATAGTCGACACGCGCATCAGTTGTGCCACTTCTGCGACTGTCATGAAGTGTCGACGTTCGTCGAGTTGGCTCACTGGTTGGCCCCTTCTCCGCTTGCAGAACCGAACCTATTCCGTCGACCGCAGAACGCAAATGCGGACTCGAAAAAAGCTTTGGCGTTCGCGCGGCGTGCGCGAATTCACGCGCTCTCTGCTGCAGAAACAGATGGCTGTGACAGACAACTCAGCTTGCGCCCAATTCGATGGACCTGGACACGGCTGCCGAGACGACTCGATCGATCAGTCCCACAAAATCCTCGTCAGCGAACACAGCCAATCCTGCGGCTGTAGTGCCACCAGGAGAGGTCACGTTCTGGCGTAGTACCGCCGGGTCTTCGCCGGACTCGCTGAGCAGTCTCGCCGCGCCCAGGAGTGTCTGCCTTGCGAGCGCATCGGCGATCTTGGGTGAGAGGCCTTGCGCTCGACCCGCAGCCATCAGGGCCTCGGCGAGATGGAAGACATATGCCGGACCGGATCCGCTCAGACCAGTGACCGCGTCGAGGTCAGCTTCCTCCACACGGACGACGAGACCCACGGCTCCCAGAATGGACTCCGCCCAATCGAGATCGGCCGCTTCTGCCCGTGTACCGCCAGCGATCGCGGACGCTCCCTCACCAACAAGCGCTGGCGTGTTCGGCATACAGCGGACCACGCGGGTAGTCGGCGCAGCCGCCTCCATGGTCGAGATCGTCACACCCGCAGCGACAGACAAGAGGCGTGGACACTGTGCCTGTCCCAGGGAGCTGCAGACCTCGGCGACGTAGTGCGGCTTTACCGCGACGATGGCATCTGTCGATGGCACGACCGCGTCCGACAGGTGTAGGCCGGGATACGCCGCCGCGAGTTGGTCACGGCGCGCCGCGTCAGGTTCGACCACGGCCACATCGGTCGCTTCTGCCCACGAGCTCGAGAGAACACCCCCAAGGAGGGCCTCCCCCATCTTTCCTCCACCAATGATCTGCAGTTTCATGGCCAGACTCTAGAGCCGACCACGCTGGTTCCGTGAAGGCGTCGCAGCTGGTTGCGCGCGGCGAAGCGACATCCACGGTTCAGACAATCTCTGTAGCGTCCGAGACATGGCTGAACTGCACCGCATCGACCGTCGACTGTTCCTCTCTGATCTCGGAAGACGGACGATGGCGTTCGCCGTGCTCGGCCCGGCGTCCTCGCCGCGTGCAGCTCGGACGGAGAGATCTCGGTTCCAGCTACGTCGGACGGTCCCCTCTGCTTTGGGAGCGAGTGTTGCTCGGTTCCGTCTCGGCGTATGTGCTTGCTCGTGGGTCCGAGATCGCAATCGTGGACACGGGCCGCAACGGGTCTGCTCCGATGATCGAGAGTGCCCTCACGACCATGGGAGCGTCGTGGGACAACGTGAACAATGTGATTCTCACTCACCTACATGGCGACCACGTCGGTTCGTTACCGCAGGTTCTCGACCTCGCCACCAGCGCGGTTGCGTATGCAGGACGAGCCGATGTGGACGGGATCAACGCTGCCCGCGAGATCGAAGCACTCGATGACGGCGATGAGGTGTTCGGCATGCAGGTGATCGCAACGCCGGGTCACACTCCCGGTCACATCGCCGTCCTCGACCCAACCGCGGGGTTCCTCGTCGCGGGCGACGCACTCAACGAGTCCGCTGGAATGGTGCTCGGACCGAACCCCGATTTCAGCATCGATATCGCTCAGGCGAATACATCGGTTCAGCGTCTCGCGGACCGCGGCTACGAGACCGTCGTCTTCGGGCACGGAAACCCGATCGAGTCCGGAGCCTCAGACGCAGTCCTGGCGCTCGCTCAGACGCTGAGCTGAATCATCAGTCGGATTGACCTGGGATCGCGAGGCGGCGTTCCCAGAGCTGAAGCAAGAGGCTCAGAATCAGAGTGAGCGTCACGTAGAAGACCGCCAGCACGAAAAAGGCCTCGCGAAACCGGAAGCTGCTCCCCGAGTAGATGCGAGCGTTGTACGTGAGCTCGGCTCCGGCGATGACCGAGATGAGCGAGGTGTCCTTCATCAATGCGATGAGGTCGTTGCCAAAGGCAGGCAACGTGTTTCGAAAAGCCTGTGGAAGTGTGATCTTTCGGAGCGCCTGGCGGTCGGTCAGACCCAGTGCACGACCGGCTTCCTTTTGCCCGTTGTCCACAGACTGGATCCCTGCTCGGAAGACCTCCGCAAGAAACGCTGCATAGAAGAGGCACAGCGCGATTGCTCCCCGCCACGCAAACGTGACCGTGCGCGTCTTCATATCGGTGCCAAAAATTCTGTTGACCAAATCCACCGCGTCCGGTGTGAGCACTAGTGCGATCAAGAACAACCACACCAGCATGGGCATACCGCGGACAAACTCGATATAGACGCGGGCGATCGTCTCCAGGAACCGATTTTTACTCACCCGGGCCACCCCAATGAAGAGTCCCAGAAGCATCGACGCCACGAAAGAGCCCGCAGTCACGATCAAGGTGAGCTTGAGACCCGGAAGGATCTCTTCGTACGCCTCGCGATACGCGTCGTTCACGATGACCTGCAACACCATGAACCCGATGATCCCGAGCATGATCGCGAGCCAGTAGGGGAAGCCCTCTTTGAAGTCGAATGACGTCTTGGCTGAAGTCGCCTCGGCCGCCGTGTCCGTGCCTGTGGCAGATGTGGGTGGCATGAACGTTCCTCGAGAGCGGCAGCGGAGAAAATTACGTGGGGCGCCAGATTGCTCCGGCGCCCCACTTTTACATGATCATCTCAACCGAGCATCATCCGATGCTTCGGCGAGCTCAGCCGAGTTCGACGTCGTCGATGTCGTCGTAGGTGACGGTGAACTCGGTACCGAAGTACTTCGCACCGATCTCATCGAAGAAACCGGAGTCCTTCATGGCTTGGATCGCAGCGTTCACTGGTTCCACCAGATCGGAACCCTGCTCATAGA